>JAFGRK010000022.1 GCA_016935175.1 Candidatus Woesearchaeota archaeon
CCCGAAACACCACTAATGATAATGGCCCCTACCATTGAACTGCCCTTGCCAGAGAGCATAAAAGCCATTGAAAAGTCAAAAGTACAGCTAGAAATAAACTCTAGCGCCATGCTCATAAAAGGCATACCCAAAGGCCACACACTAGAATTCCTGGCAAAAGAAAAGCACGGCAATAACTTCTATCTCATACACTGGCTAGCCAAAAGAAAAGATTACTCCCATTTCAACCTATACATAGGGCCTGAGAAGTGCCTGAGGAAAGTCCAGGTAGAAAAGGCCTTAAAGAACGGGGTGACCATCAATGTGCGCTACATCATGGACGAGAAGCCAGGAGAGCTAATCATGCCATACGACCCTAAGAAAGGCCCTAACCCCATGGACGTGTACAACGGCAGGCCCAGCAAGCTTGAGAACATCATAGACAAACCGCACCAAGCAAGCCAAGAGATGAACACAAAGCCTGCTAGGACGAAACATATTTAAATAATTCTCTAGTTTTTGCTCTGCAATGGGCCCATAGCTCAGCTGGTGCTGCAAAAGAAAGCCTTTGAGCCTTCTGTTGCTGCAGCAAAGAGCACTCGACTCTTAGCAAGCCTCGGTTTGTATCTTTCAAACGGCGGTTTGACAGACATCGAGTGGTCAGGGGTTCGAGTCCCCTTGGGCTCATCCAAAATATTTAATGAGTTGACTGCCCCTGTAGTGTAGTCCGGTAACGTTTTGTGCGCAGCACAAAATCTTGGGCAACCAATCACATTGCCCTCTCGCGGCTAAAACCAGAGAAAGGCAATGACTCGGGTTCGAATCCCGACGGGGGCGTCGAGTGAAGATGCAACCGACGGCCCAGAAAAACGCAAGTGTTTTTCTGCCTGCCGGCGGGGGCATAAACTTTCTCACAGAACAAACTCAGTCTCTTGGCAGTCTTCTATCTCAAATGAGCCATACCAGTAAAGCTTCAGCTTGGCTGGATCTGGGGCGTAATACCATGTCAAGTTAGCTATTCCCTTGAAAGTATAATACTTGTTCTCCTCAAGAATCGTGCCGCAGCTTATGCTTTTGAGCGCTTCGCCTTTATTTTTGAAATATCCTATTCTCTGGCCTTTGAAGGTGATATCCAGCTTGCTTGCTCCTATGTTAGGGGGCCAGGGTAATCTATCATCGTATAGCATGGCTGTGACGCTGCAATCAGCGCTGCAATTATTCTCTTTACATCCCAGTGATGGCCCGCTGCATAAAACTGTCTCTGCGATTTTTGCAGTCAAGTACACTTCTTTACCATTGTATTTGTCCTCAATAGCATATGGCGGCTCATTATACTTATTGCCGTTGTTTAACATAAGGTCATATACAGTCACTGATATCAAATCATCTTTAGCAGGAATCTTATCAAAAGATTTACTGCATCCAAGAATCAATATGGTTGCAAGAAGTAAAAAAATTATTGATTTCTTCATCGTATCGAACAATTTAGTCTTCAGCGTATATAAATTTTTTTAAAGTTTCGGTTCAACCCTAATACACCCCGCCTCTTCGTCTCCTCGTACAGAAAGTCTTTGCGGGCTTTGGCTACTTCGCCTTTCTTGTCGCAAAAGCAGAGCAAAAACAGCATTATTTATAAATCCACAATAGTTCAATACCCCATGGCAGTCAAGTTCAAGCAAAAATGCGAAAGGTGCAAGACTAATTACGTCACAGTTTCGTCCTGGAGGCAGAGAAGGCCTATTGTGTGCTATGAGTGCGAGAAAAAGGACATGCAAGGAGAGATAAAGGATCCGAAGCTAAAAGAGATGCTTGACATTCCCGAGGAATTCTATAAGCAGAACTCATTTCTTAGGGCGATAAAGATTAACTGCTTGAGGTACGGGAGCTTAACGCAGCCCCAGATTGACGCTTTCAAGAAGACCCTTGAGGACTTGAAGAAGAAAGGCCAAAAAGGGCAAGAAGAGTAATGACAAGAAGCAAATAACCAAGATAAGAAAGATATATAAACTTCTATTTTCAGTTTAAGGCTTATGCCTGAAGCACAGATGCAGTCAGAATCTTCTGCAGACTTTGAGATAATCAAGCAAGCCATCATGTCCAGCTCACAGAAGATATGGTATGATGAGAAAGAGAAATACTTCAGCCTTGATGGGAGAAGATTTGACGCCAGAAGCCTTGGCAAGAAGCAGTTTGATGAGCTTGTAAAGCTGCTCCACAGCAAGGAGACTTATGCTGTCAGCACTAGGCCAGTCATGGGAGAGCTTGAGGAAGGCTATAATCTTCTTCGCAAGTATGGGTTCCCAATACAACACCATCCTAAGCTTGCAAAGTTCCTTGCAGAGCAGCCAAGCGACCTTAAGAAGATTGCACAGGCTGCAGGCCCGCCACCAGTTACTAGCTCAAAGCTTTCTGTGTTCGAGAATGCATTCCCATCACTAGAAAAGTTTGTGCTTGGCAACCTGAAAAGTTGGGATGAGATTGCAAAAGGGATTGTTGAGATGGCCCTGTCTAATAGAAGGCTTTCAAAGGCTTTCTTCGGCAGCTTTAGCAAGGTAGCCTCTTTCCTTGCAGAATACCCTGATAAGTGGGTTGGTTTTGTAAGGATGGCAAAGGCTGCCGGCCCCAAGTCCCATGAGCTTGTGTGGATTAACTGGAATGATATAGCATATGAGATTAAGCAAGACCCTAAAAGATGGGATGGCATTGTCAGGATGGCAGAGGCTACAAAGGAGCGAAGCAGGGAATTTTTTGAGATAACCTGCTTTTTTGGCATAGGCTGCTCCGATCTTATAAGAGATTATCCTCATGAATGGGAGCAAATTGTTAAGATGGTCGAAGCTGCAGGCCCTTATGCTGTTGAGCTTGTGCAATCTGCACTGCCGCCGCTAAAGAGCGTAATCAACCATAGCCCTGGACGAGTTGATGAGATAATCTCTGGCCTTACAAGGATTGCTAAGGCAAGCAAGGACAACTCGCTCGCAGTATTCTCAGAAAAGCTTTCCTGCTGCAAGGATTTTTTTAGGATGCACCCGGAGCAATGGGAAGACTTTGTAAAGCTATTGGAGAAGGACAGCTATTGCCATTCAATCATCATATACGGATTGGCAAAGCATGACCGCAAGGTGCAAAGCCTGTCTGAGATTACAGAGCAATATGCTAAAGTAAAATATTACGTCAACAAAATCGGAAAGAGCGAGTACACCCAGAAGGTAATAGTTGAGAACTTGCTCAGCCTTGCGCAGCCACAAGGCATATTCAACCGCCTGAATTTCAGAAAGACAGGAAGCACTCTCATACCGCTCGGAGGCAGGCTTGCAGGCTATATGTACAGGATAGTCACGCAGGAAGCATATGATACCTGGACTAGGGCAGAGGCAATACTCACTGAGCCTGACGGCACTGTGCATTGCGAGGAGATTGTAAAAAAGAATGGCAAGCCGAGGATTATCAAGAAGAAGGATGGAATGATTGCGGTTTTGACAAAGTATGCAGGCCAAGCATTGAGGTCCTATCATTACGAGAGCAAGGATGAGGAAAAGGAGATAATCAGGCAGATGAACTGGATAATGAAACAGCTCATGGTAAACCAGATCACCCACGGCCATCCGCACACAGGCAACCACACCATAATGAAAGAGAAGTCAGCTGATGGAAAAGAAAAGATTGTGATAAAGCTCATTGACTGGGATGCTGCCTCTAGCAGCAGCGACGATATAGCAGTTGCCTAAGCTTAAGAAGAAAAAAACAAAACATTTAAATACCACTCGCCCAGTCTTTTTTCTAAAGTGGCCAATTTCTAGCACGAAAAAAACTTGAGCTAGAGAGGAGAGCATTATGATAGGCCCGTCCGGCTAGGACCAAATTATTTTTTCAGGGCTTTTTAAAAGCTCATTTTCAAAACGAAAAAGCTTATTTGGCCGCAGGCGCATAATAAATTGACGAAGGTGATGATAACATGATTAAAAAGGGAGACTTTATTGAGCTAGATTACACAGGCAGGCTTAAGGATGACAAGATAGTGTTTGACACAACTGTCGAGCAGGTTGCCAAGGACAACAAGATACTCAACCCTAAGTACAAGTACGCCCCTGTCATTGTCTGCATCGGCGAGAAGCACCTGGTAGCAGGGCTTGATGACGCCCTTGTAGGCAAGAACCCTGGCAAGTACACCATCGAGGTCAAGGCAGAGCATGCCTTTGGCAAGAAAACAGCAGAATTGCTCAAGCTCATCCCAAAAAGGCTTTTTTCCAAGGATGAAGTCCAGCCTTTTGTTGGCTTGGAAGTTAATGTCGACGGCAGCCTTGGCATTGTCAGGAGCGTCAGCGGCGGAAGGGTTATTGTCGACTTTAACCATCCTCTTGCAAGCAAGGACTTGGTTTATGATGTAGAAGTAAAGAGGATAGTGATTGATCCTCTTGAGAAGACCAGGGCGCTATTAGAATTAATGGCAGTTCCTTTTGATAACATCGACATTGTTGACAACAAGGCAGAAGTCACATTAAAGACAGCTCTTCCTCCTAAGGAAATAATCAAGGGGCTTTCTGAGAGCCTGACCAAGCTTGCTGGCTTGAAGCACGTGGAGTTCAAGACCAAGCAGGAAGTGAAAAAGGAGCTAAAAGAAGAGATAAAGAAGGAGAAGGCAGAAGAGAAAAAGGCCGAGGAAAAGAAAGAGTAGAGGCTAATCTGGCCGCAGGCGCATATAAAATCCACAAAGTTTATAAATTTCATCACTCAGAGATTAACCCATAGGAAAAGGTGGTAATACCTTAACCAAGGGTAATAATCATTATCCTGACACTGGAGGTGTTGGTAAATTGGCAGTTGGAAAAGACGGCAAGCAGGCAAGCGAGATCAGCAGGAAGAACGTCATTGACGAAGAATTGGAGGAGTTGCTCTCCAAGCAAAGGGCTACCATAAAGGTAGTTGGATGCGGAGGAGGGGGCAACAACACCATCAGCAGGATGAGCGAAGTAGGAATCATCGGAGCTGAGACCATAGCCATCAACACTGACGCCCAGGACTTGCTTTACAGCAATGCAGACAAGAAAGTGCTCATAGGCAAGGAGATAACCAGGGGCTTAGGAGCAGGAAGCATCCCTAAGATAGGTGAAGAGGCTGCCAAGGAGTCAGAGCACGACCTGAAGCAGGTGATGTCAGGCGCAGACATGGTGTTCATAACCTGCGGCCTAGGAGGAGGCACAGGCACAGGAAGCGCTCCTGTTGTGGCTGAGATCTCCAAGAAGCTAGGCTCGCTCACAGTAGCAGTAGTGACCATACCTTTTGCAATGGAAGGCCACAGGCGTTATGAGAACGCAGTAATGGGCTTGGAAAAGCTTGAGAAAGTCGTGGACACATTAATAGTCATACCTAATGACAAATTATTGGAGCTGGCACCTGATTTGCCGCTTCACACAGCCTTCAAGGTAGCAGATGAGATACTCACCAACAGCGTCAAGGGAGTGGCTGAGCTGGTAACCAAGGCAGGCCTTGTGAACCTGGACTTCGCAGACATAAGGGCTGTCATGGGCAATGGAGGAGTAGCCTTGATTGGCGTTGGCGAGAGCGACACTGACAACAGGGCAATCGAGAGCGTTGAGAAAGCCATCAACAACCCATTGCTTGATGTTGACATAGGAGGGGCTAATGGCGCGCTCATAAACGTTGCTGGAGGCCCAGACATGACCCTTGAGGAAGCAAGGAAAGTGGTTGAGACTGTAAGCGTCAAGCTTGATGAGGACGCAAGGCTGATATGGGGAGCGCAGATCTCTGAAGACCTGGAAGGCACCATCAGGACCCTGCTCATAGTGACTGGTGTAAAGAGCAGCCAGATACTAGGAGGAAGGGCTATCAGAGACAGGGGCCGTGATGATGGAGGAAAGAAAAGGGAGATAGAGGACGAGCTCGGCATTGAGTTCGTTGACTGATAAGATTATGTTTTTTGGTGATGTAACATGAGCATTTGGGGGAGACTAAGTGAGTTTTGGGTAGAGTGCAAGCGAGTGCTTAGGATAACCAAGAAGCCTGACAAGCAAGAATACCTGACCATTGTCAAGGTATCAGGCTTAGGCATCCTTGCAATAGGCCTCATAGGCTTTATCCTGCACATGATATACCAATTCATAATAACATGATATACTAGTTCATAACATAATCACCTAAAAGAGGGGGATGTGCAATAACAAGCAAATAAACTAATATAGGCGGTAATAATGGGCGAAGAACAAGAGGAAAAAAAGGAAATGGCTGAAGATCAGGACGTAACAAAAGAAGAAGCTGCAGAAAGCATTGATGACATGGTAGAGAAAAGCGAGAAAGCTGAGGATAAGGCTGCTTTTGAAGAAGAGATAGAGGCTGCAGAATTGGCTGAGTCTGAAAAGCAAGCAGAGCCTGAAAAAAAAGAAGGCCTTGAGACAGAGATAACAGAGGCTGCAGAAGAGCAGGCTGCTGCAAGGCAAGAGGCAGAAAAGGCTGCTGAAGAGGCTGAAGCCGAGGAAAAGGAAGATCAGGCTGAAGAAGAAGCTGCTGAAAAAGAGTCTGCTGAAGATAAAGAGGCTACTGCAGTGGAGGAGCCTGAAGAGCAAGAGGCAAATCAAGAGGAGACTGCTCAAGAGCCAGAACCTTCCCCTGAAGAGGAAAAAAAGGAGAAAAAACCCAGGAAGCCAAGGAAGAAAAAGGAGAATGCTGAAGAGAATCCAGAGAAAAAGCCTGAGCATGAAGATGAGTTCATGCAGATGATGAGAGAGGAAGAGGAAGAGAAGAAGGCAGCCATGGAACAAAAAGGAGAGGAAGAGGCTCCAGTGCCTGAGGCAGCAGCTGACGAGGAAGAGATAAGCCTTATTGCCAAGAAGCCTAAGAAGCCCAAGAAGAAATATGGCAGGGGAGCAAGGGAGGCTGAAGAGATGCCCGAGGGACAGCAGACAGAAGAGTCAACTGAGCCCAAGATATATGCATTGAGGACCACTGCCAACAGGGAAGACCAAGTTGTTGATTTTCTCACTAGCAATGCTGCAAGGAAAAAGCTTGCTGTTTATTCTGTTGTCAGGCCCCATGGCATGAGAGGCTACATATTCATAGAGGCAGCCACCAGGACTGATGCTGAGCAGGCAGCCTTTGAAGTGCCTTATGCAAAAGGATTGCTACCCAGCATTATCCAGTACAAGGAGATCGAGCACATGCTCGAGCAGGTCAAGAAGGAGGCTAACATCCAGAAGAATGACATTGCTGAGATCATCAGTGGGCCGTTCAAGAGGGAGAAGGCCAAGATCACCAGGATTGACAAGGCCAAGGAAGAAGTGGTAGTCGAGCTGCTAGAGGCAGCAGTGCCCATCCCATTGACTCTTAAGATGGATGCTGTCAGGGTCATAAGAAGGGACAGTGAAAGCCAGCCTGATGATTAAATTTCTTAATTTTTTTTTATTGCTTGTATTATTTTGCAATGGGCTATGTTGAAAAAGTCGCCGCAGCCTGCACCATTGCCATTAACGAGAACAACAGTTCGAGAGAATGGCAACTGGCTGCAGAGGCAGGGGTTGCCCCAGCCGGGGTGCCGAGGGCGACTTTTTCATGCACCTTCCCAACGCAAACATTTATAAACCATCCATATTTTCAGGAGCGATAAGATGGCAAAAGAGACAGTTGAAGCACTGGTTGAAGGCGGAAAGGCAACAGCAGCGCCTCCGCTCGGTCCAGCACTAGGGCCAAAAGGAGTGAACATAGGCCTAGTCATAGCTGAGATCAACAAGAAGACAGCCAGCTTCAAGGGCATGCAAGTGCCAGTCAAGGTCATCATCGACAGCTCTACAAAAGAGTTTGAGATTACCATCGGCACTCCGCCGGCAGCAGAGCTCATCAAGAAAGAGGCAGGCATACAGAAAGGAAGCGGCAACCCACTTGACCACGTGGCAGATATGAAGATAGAGCAAGTCATTAAAGTAGCCAAGATGAAGGAAGATGCGCTCTCTGGCAAGAGCCTCAAGGAGAAAGTCAAGGAAGTCATAGGCACCTGCAACTCCATGGGCGTAAAGGTCGAGGAGATGCACGGCAGGGATGCTATCAAGGCAGTTGATGACGGAAAGTTTGACAAGGAAATAGCCTCAGAGAAGACTGAAATATCAGCCGAGGAGATGAAAGAGATCGAGGAAGAGAGGAAGAGGCTCCAGGCAGAGATAGCAGCCAAGAGGGAAGAATACCTTGCCAAGGCCAAGTCCATAATGCAGACCATGGAAGGCAAGGAATCTAGGGAGATAAGGAAGAAGATGGAAGAGCTCGAGATCCCAGACCTTATCATCCACGAGCTGTTGCCAGAGGAGAAGGCAGCGCCAGCAGCAGGCGGCAAGCCAGCAGCAGCGCCTGCAAAGAAATAAGGCTGCTATTGAATTCTATTTTTTCCTATCTTATGACACAGGAATAAAGGCTGAACAGGAAAAGCAATGCCAAGATTATGACTATGACCCACCACAAGAAGTTCTCATACCGCTTCGGAGGGATCCTTTCTAGCACAATAAGCATTATCGTATGTGGGAGTATAAATATTTTTTCTAAAAAAGCTGCCGCAGCCGCAGACAAGTGCAACGTCCGGAACAAAGTGAAGGACTTGCGCTATGGCTGCTGTGACTGGGGTTGCGCTCCTCGGGATGTCACTGGCAGCTTTTTTAATAATATTTTTTCAAAAAAAGTCGCCTTGGGCACCCCGAGGGGGCCGTCCCCCGCCCAAACGGCCGCAGTGCAAGTCTTTTCCTAAAGTCAAAGACATTGCACTTGCCGTTGGCCGTGGCGACTTTTTTTCTGGAGAGAAAAACAGAAGCTTTAAAAAGCCTTCACTATTCGCAAGGAAGCATGGTTAAGAGAATGAGCACTTTCAGGCGTAAGAGCAGGTACAAGCTCAAGAAGCCCAAGGCATTGAAGGGCAAGGTAAGCCTGAAGAACTACCTCGCTGAGTTCAAGGAAGGGGAAAGGGTTATATTGAGGACAGAGCCTGCAGTCCAGGACGGATTCTTCCCTCCGAGATTCGAAGGAAGAGTAGGCTTTGTGACGAGAAAGCAAGGCTCATGCTATGAAGTCAGGATCAATGACCTGGGAAAGGAGAAGAAGATGATAGTCCACCCTGTGCATTTGAAGAGGTGCTGAATATGGGCAACATACAAGTCCTTGAGAAGAAGTCAATGAACATGGTAGAGCTAAAGGAAGAGTTGGCTAATATCAAGAAGAGGGACACTGAACTCTCGCTCAGGGGCAACAAGACCGAGGAGTATGTGAATGAGTTTGCTTCTATCAAGCCTAAGCAGGCAGAAGAGCTTTACAAGGATATAGAGAAGCTGGAGATACCTAGGCTTAAGGATACACATATTAACAAGGTCATTGACATGATGCCTGAGAGCGTTGATGAGCTTAAGGTGATAATGCAAGGCTACACAGTGCCTGTCACCAATGAGAACCTCAAGAAGATAGTTGAGGCTGTGGCTAAGTACTTGCCTGCCAAAAAGAAGGAAGAAAAGGCAGAAGGCAAGGAAGAAAAGGCCTAAGGCTGTTTCTAGGCACTGATTTTGGTAAAATTTAAATAGAGGTAGTTATAGACTAACCCTTGTTAAGGGGAAAAATTCATAATCGAAATAGATAGGGGTGTATCGAAATGCAGAAAAAGGAAGAGGAAGCAATAGTGCTGGACTTCTTGCCAAACGGCTATCCTTTTGACAGCAGGCCCATGCACCTAAAGACCCCTATAGTGCATGCCATGGGCAAAGAGCATTTCACTCTTCTAGAGCTGGTGCCTCGCAAGGGGGTGTTCTTGCAGCCTAATGAAATAGTATATATAGGTGAGGCTAAGAGGGACAAGATACACCACATCAACGGCAGGATAGCCTATGATAAGCTCACAGGCACTGCCAAGAACGGCTTGAAGCACATGGTAGAGGAGAGGGTGCAGGAGCAGGAAGCCAGGTTTGTGGAGTTCTTCAACAAGGCCCAGCCAGTGAGCACCAGAATGCATGTTCTTGAGTTATTGCCTGGAGTTGGCAAGAAGCACATGTGGGAAATAATCACTGAGAGGAAAGCAGAGCCTTTCAAAAGCTTTGCAGACCTAAGGACAAGAGTCAAATTGATGCCAGACCCTGTGACTACCATAGTGAAAAGGATTACTTCTGAGCTTGAAGGCAAGGAAAAGCATTACTTGTTTGTAGACAGGCCTAGCGATAAGAATGAGTGATTATTCTAATCTGGCAGCATCACCAGTTTTTGCCCTGCATTCTTCAGATTAAAATGCAAAAACCAGATAATCAAACCCAAAGAAAAAGCCAGAATAACAAAAGAAGCAGTCAAAAGAACAAAAGAAAAGAAAGAAAAAAAATTCTAAAAAAACACAATAGTTTTACCTTGCCTTCTCATAGCCTTTGCCTTTGCCTCTCAGGCTCCTGGTCTTCTTGCCTGCGCTGGTAAGGCCTCTTGCAGCCCTGCCTCTCTGGCTAGCAATGTTCCTGAGGATTGGGTCTTTCTGTATGTTAGGATGAGACCTGTCTATGAGTATTACCTCGTACCAGTAATGCTTTCCGTCTTGGCCTGCCCAGTATGAGTTAAGCACTTCGCAGTTGGTGAACTTCTTCACTGCTTTCTCCTCTGCAATCCACTGGTAATTCTTCTTCAGCGTAAGCCACATCCTGGATGCCTTAGGCCTTCTTCCGCCTGAGACATCAGGCCTCATCTTGCCCCCTCGCTTGACTCTCTGCCTTACGACGAGAAATCCTTGCTTGGCCTTGTAGCCAAGGCTCCTTGCCCTGTCAATCCTTGTCGGATGCTCTACCCTTACTGTCGCATCTTGCTTTCTCCAGTAGATCATCCTCTCCCTTTGAGCAGCTTTGATAGAATCAGTTGGCTTTTTCCAAGCCTCTCTAAGGTATTTGTACATTCCCATCTTTGTTAGCCTCCATTATTAAATTTTTAAAATCCAGGTTCAGGCAAGCTACGCCCACATTCCAGGATTATCGTATAGAAAAAGGGTTGGTTTATAAAGGTTTTGGGTATTTTTCTCATGAACGCTTCAACTCTTCGCTGCCTGCCATGCCCTGCCTATTTTTCCAAGCTGCTCTTCTGTTGGGTTGACACACAGCCATGGAAGCGCTCCCTCAGCAACTATTACCTTGAAAAGAGAGCTAAGCTTCTCACTGCTATAAATGTTGCCTTGCTTGTCTTTGCATACTATCGCATGATAGAAATATCCTTCAACTCGGCTCTTTGCAGCCCTGATGCATTTGGCAGCAAATTCTGCCTTTTGGCCCCATTGGTATGGAGTCCATTCGGTTACGTATTCCTGGAACAACTCTTTGAAGTTGTCTATCTCTGCCCCGTGCCAAGCGTGAAGGTAGATCCCTGGAGCTGATGAATTTATCCCTATTGGAATCGCAGGAAATTCTTTTCTCATCTCATAAACAAAATTCTCTAAGCCATACCTCACTATTCTTTTATTGTCAGCTCCTTGCTCTCTTAGGTCTCTGCAATTACTGCAGTAACACCCACCTTTCATCATCCAAGGGATGTCCAAGAATATGCTGTCAAACTCAGCTGTTTTGAGTGTACCTATTACTTTAGGTGCAAGAACATCCGCAATATAAGGTGAGGCTGGGCACATCATGGCTGATTTTTTGCCAGCGCTTCGATAGCTCAAAAGCTCGCCTTTTGCATTTCTCTGTACAAAAGATGAAAGGGAAGGGTTGGAATTCATATTCTCCTGGCCAAATATTCCTGTGTAAAGCACTGCCTTCAAGCCAGCTGCATGGAGCTTAGATGTCATATCATCTAGCCTTTGGCGGCCGTTTTTCCCTAGCTGCCTTGGCCTATGGATCACAACCCTTCCAGCTCCTACATCATTCAATGCGCGGATATAGCCTAGAAAGTGTTTCTCATATAATTCCTTATTGGTATCGACGTTAAATTTAAAATGAGAGTCAATTGTGAATCCATGGGTGATTTTCTTTTCCATGATTAAGGTATAGTAAAACAGTAATTTATAATCTCCTATAAAAAAACCGCAATAATCACGGAAAAGCTGAAAGTTCTTCTAATCCCCTTCATTGTCCCCTCAATGATTATTTTTTCACAACATTTTTATTCTAGCCTTCATTACCTTTTCCTATCAAAGAGGTTTTGCAGTGGAAGAAACAAACGAATCAGATTCTACAGCACTAGGGGGAAACATCACCCTGGTTGGATTCAAGGGCATTGACAGGGCTGAGCTAGTGGTTGTCAAGAAGATTATCGGCAGCTACACAAGAAAGCTTAGCGACAGTGTGCAAGGCTTTGAGGGCATTACTGTGACCTTGAAGCTGGTCCACAAGACCGAGGCTAGCGAGAAGTACGAGCTGCGTGCCAAGGCTCTTGTCAAGGGAAGTCCTGTGAATTCAGAAGTCGTGGAGAGGAACCTATTTGTCGGCTTGGATGATGTGCTCAAGAAAGTGCTGACCTTGGCTAGCAAGGCATAATAATTTCAGTAAGATGCATCAATGCAAGAAACTAGAAGCTATCTTGCAAGAAATCAGTTATCCTTCTTCGCAGCCAGCTCATGGGCAGTGGGAACCTTCTCTGCTTTTGGAGCGGATTTTTTCACTTCGGGCTTGGGTTCAGGCTTTTTCTCTTCAGCTTTCTTTTCTTCAGCCTTAGCTTCAGTTTTCTCTTCCTTAGCTTCTGCCTGCTTCTCTTCCTTTGCCTCTGCCTGTTTTTCTTCAGCCTGTTCTTCAGCCACATCCTCGATGCCCATTTTCTTAGCTAGCTTTTCCTTCATAGTAGTGGGTTCCTTCTTCTTGGGCTCCGCCTTGACTGCTCCCTTGAATTCAAAGCCTTCAAGCTCTGCCTTGACAACATCATCCTCTTTTATGACGTGCACTTTCACATGGTGAGGAGGATTCCTTATGCCATGCTTCCACAAGTACTCATTAAGGTGCATGCCTAGCTGTATGTCATCAGACTTCATGTGCTTTGCCAGAAACTCCTTAACAGCTCTCACAGCCCTGGGAGTCTTCTTGTGCTTGGCCATCAGCCTAAAGCTCTTCCTTAATGGAATATTATAGCTTCGTTCCAATTTGACTTTAGGTTCTTTTTTTGCCATGCGAATCACATCACCATATTGTAAATAACCATTGCATCATAATAATATTAAATAGTGCCATAATCAGGCCTTGGTCTTAATCCTTCTCCAGCTCCTCTTCACAACAGTATGCCTTCCCGGATGGATTCTTCTTGTCTTGCCGTAAATCTTAGGCACAGTCCAGTAAGGAGCCCACTTAGTCTGCTTTCCCTTCTTGATTAATCTCTTCTTCTTAGCCCTTGGCTTGTAGCGGCTCATTGCTGCTCACCTGCTGCTGGCTGCGCTTCCTTTTTAGGCTCAACAGCCTTAGGCTCTTCATTCTTAGGCTCGTGCTTCTTTGCTTCCTTTTTAGCATCATGCTTGGCAGGCTTCTCCTTCTTCTGCTCTGCCTTTTCTTCAGGCTTAGGATCTTCCTTTGCCTCAACAGCAGGTTTTGCCTCATCAGGCGTTTCTGCCTTCTTATGCTCAACAGGCTTAGGAACAGCTACTGGCGTCTCATCCTTTTTCTTAGGCTTGAGCTTCTCAACCTCTCTTGAAGTCTTGGCTATCAAAGAGACTGCTTTTGGGGTGAGAACCCTGCCCTTATGGCCTGCCCTCACATCCTGCTTTATCAATCCTACCTGCTCTAATTGCTGCAAAAGCTTCCTTAGTATGTTGCCTGAGCCCTTAAAAAAATGCTCAGGGGCAACTCCCCTGTTCTTCCTGCCGCCATAATGCCTTCTCAGCTTGGAAACACCGATTGGCTGGAGCTTCTGGACCTTCAACAAAAGGCTGGCTCCTCTCATGAACCACCAGTCAGAATCAGTAGGCGGCCTTTCCTTGTGCACTCCTGTCTTTACAAAATCAGCCCACATAGGCTTCCTTAAGATCGGCTTTAGCTTAGCAGCCAAAGCGATTATTAATTCTTGCTTTGAAGCACTCATGATAATGAACCTCTGATTGTATTCATATAAGTATTATCCTAGTTCTCCAGAACCTCTAAACCAATGCCTAGGATAAGCAAGGGGTTTTTAAAGCTTTTGATTTTGAAAGGGCGCGCTTAATAGTAGCGCTCAGTAGGTAAGCCTACTGGCGCAAGCGAAACAGGGTTTCGTTGCGCAAAGAGCAAAGCTCTCCAGCGCGACAAATCATAGATTTGCTTGCGCCTAGCGAGCCTTTGAGAACAACAGCGGGAAAAAAACACGCGGCAAAAGAAGCAGATTAAGATGCAGTGCGAGCGCGCTACGAAAGACTTAAGCGCGCCCAAATCCAAACTGACAATCGCGCCAAAGCGCCCTTTTAGTTGAAATTAGCGAAACCTTTAAATACCTAAAACTCAAGAGATAGTAATTAATAATCAAAAATCAGAAAAAATCTAAGAGAGGTGCGTGAGATGGATAAGAAAGCTTCTATGGAATTAGGTGTGAATGCAATAATAATATTGATAATAGCCTTGGCTATTCTTGGCCTGGCTTTGAGCTTTGTGACAGGGCTCTTCAAGGGAGGGCAGGAAAAGCTCGGAGGGCTTGTTGACAGGGTAGACATGCCTGTGCACGCAGATTCCACCAACCCCCTAGTCTTTGGCTCCAATGAAGTTATTGTCAAGATGACTGGAAATGATAAATCAGCCACTTTGCTAATTAGTGTTTACAACTCAAATTTCCAGGATGGTGAGCCAGTGGGGCTGCATATGACTTCCTGTGTTTTCGACCAGGATCCCGATGGAAACTACTACTTTAATCTAGCAGCGCCAAAACAGTCAATCCCGCCGGGAGGCGATTCTGGATACAGGGCAATCATAACACCATTAGATAATATCCCTACAGATCCAACAACTTTTATTTGCACAATCACTGCATGGGGAGATTACTATGGAGAAGGCGGCCCGACTGTATCCCAGCAGATAATCATAAAAACCATTAAGTAAGAGGGGTGAGCTTATGGCTAAGATGAAGCGTCATATGACGCACGATGAGGAATTCCAGATTATGAAGCTGGTGCTTGACAAGTTCTTATGGCTAGGAGTGGGCATAATGGCCTTGGGCTTCTATAAGATGATCAGCCTTAGCGATGAGCTATGGTATGGCTTGTCAGTGCTGGTGGCAGGAGCTATTGTCTTGCTAATCTTCATATACATCCTCATCAAGGAGTACAACTTTTTATCAACTAACTGAGCAAAGGAGTGTATGATGAGAGTAGTTGGATTATTATTAATACTGGTTTTGCTCTTTTCTAGCCTTGCCTTCACTGGATGCGGTGGCGGGGAAGAGGAAAAGCCAATCCGCCAATGCGAAAGGAATAGTGACTGCAAGTCAATCAATAAGTGCTTCACACCTAAGTGCACTGCTGATGGCCAATGCACTACCTCTCCAAAGGAGTTCTGCTGCGGCAACAAGATTTGCGAGCCTCAGTCAATGGAGAACAGCTGCAGCTGCCCTGATGACTGCGGCCAGTGCCAAGGGGCCATTCCTTATAATGTCACAACTGGCTTGAGGACAGTGCAGAAATTCACCCAGTACGCCATTTATCTCTGTGAGAATAATATGTGCGTTGTGGGGGCTGACCAGACCAAGATAAGGGTTCTCAGGATGGTTGATGACATAGTTGTGATGAGCGCTTTCAAGGCTGAGACCCTGAGCATCCTTAACAGCCCTTTTGACATCAAAAGGGAAAAGATAAGCATAGAGATATCGCTTAAAGACAGGAATGAGAAGCTGAGCGGTCCTGTGGTTTTCACAGAGATAAAAGTGCTTAGCGACACTAATGAGATGATGGGAAGGATATTCATAGATGAGAAATTAGAGAAGGTTGGTGACATGTTCACCAAGCAGCTAAACCTTGTCAGCTCGCAAAAGGTAGTAGAGCAAGACAAGCCTATTTCATGGGAGGTCTTTTATGAGTATGTCAAGATGGAGCCTGATTTTGATGCTCCTCTTATTGATGGGAAAAGGCCCTCGAAACCAGTGCTTTACCGAGCTTCTACTAAGATAAGGCTTGCCCAGAAGCCTGTGTTCATAGCCCAGCCGACTGCTAGCCTTGAGGAGGAATCAGCAGAAATATAGGGCCATTATAGGAATATAGGATTATATGAAAGATTGTATCGAGTATTGGTTTTCATGAGAAAGAACTTTATAACAAAAAAAGCCAGTATCCAATTAGGGATTAATTTCATAATCATAATGATAATAAGCATAGTGCTTTTTGGCATGGGGATCATGCTCATACAAAAGTTATGGCTGGTATCTGATGAGATAAAGACTGACATGGAAAAGAGCATGCAGAACAGGATTGCTAGCGCGCTTGACCACGGAGCCTTGGTTGCCTCTTACCCTGACAAGTTCACTGCTGACAAGGGCAAGACTGTGTATTTTGGCGTGGGCATCTTGAATGAGCTTGGTGAGGAAAGGGATTTCAGGATAGATGTGTATAGGGATGTTGGCAACAGCCCTTCTTGTAATGAAGAAGTCAAGTTTACTTACATGATAGATCCTTTTAAAATCAAAAATAATGAAAAGCAATACAGGCTCATCGCAGCTAATATACCAAATAGCTGCATGAGAGGAGTGCAAATCTTCAACATCAGGGTTTACGATGCCTATTATAATAATGAGTACGGTGACTTGCAGAAGATCTTTATCACAGTCAGGTGATGGTCAGGACATTATTACGTAGAACTAATTCTCAGGTCTTCTAAGGCAGCAATTCCTTCAATGCCTTCTCTGGGCTTTCTGCAGTGGTGATGCCTGATGCTATGAGCACTCCGTCTGCGCCTAGCTCAAGAGCCTTTAATAAGTCAGCCCTGGTCTTGATGCCTGCGCCTACCAGCAGCTTGACATGGTGCTTTTCCTTGACAAGCTTCACGCTCTCAGAAATAACCCCTGGCTTGGCAGTGCTTACGCTGACATCCCCTCCTATTAGCTCAGGAGGCTCTACTGCCACGAAATCAGGCTTTAGCCTGGCTATCTTCTCAGCCCTTGCAGGAGTGGCTGCGCACACAACAGTTACAAGCCCTAGCTTAGAAGCCCTCTCAAGGCTTTCCTCTAGCTCACCCAAGGTGAGCTTGTGCTCAGAATGGTTGAGCAAAGTTCCGACAGCGCCTGCTGATTTCACCATCTCTGGAAGCACGCTTCCTGTGTGCTTGCCAGGAGTGTAAGGGTCTATGTGCTCAGCATACACTGGGATGCTGACTCCCTGGAATACAGGATAGATGTCTGGGGCTGATACTGCAACCCTTATGTCTGCGCCCGCCTCAAAAGCTACTTTCTCGCATATCTTTCCAAGCCTAACAGCGTTCTGGCCTGTGCTTGAAGGATAAGTCTTGAAATTGACTATGATAATCGGCTTTGCAGGGTACATGTCATGCCTCTTTTTATGGCCCAATACTATTTTTCTATATTCCAGTATGCTTGTTGCCTTTGCCCTTTTTATTCTTTGCTATTTTGATGATGAAGAAAGCAGCCACTGCCACCATAGCCATACATAATAGCTGGCCTCCGCTAAAGCCTAGTAGGTAAGCAGGGTCGTCTCTCCAGAAAGTGATGATGAACCTGAGAATTCCGTACATGAGCACAAAACCCCAGAATATCATGCCATCCTTCAGCTTCTTTTTAATATCCTTGTTGGTGTACATCACTAACAGAGTGGAGAATATTATCAGGTTCTTGGCAGCCTCATAGAGTTGGCTTGGGTGCCTGCAGCCTTCATAATCCTTGAACACCACGCACCAAGGAGTCTTCTCAGGCGTTGTCACTGTGCCCACTAATTCTCCGTTGATGAAGTTTGCAATCCTGCCGAAGAAAAGCGCAAGGGAAAGCGGCAAAACCAGGAAGTCTGCCAGTTTATAGAAGCTCACCTTGTATTTCTTGCAGAAGGTTGCGCTGGCAGCTACAGCACCCAGAAGGCCTCCGTGAAAGCTCATGCCTCCGTTCCAGATCCTGAAAACCTCGAGCGGGTCTGAAAGCAAGGTTGATGGGTAATAGAATACGAACAATAGCACCCTTGCGCCGATAATCGCTCCAATTATCAAGTAGATTATGAACACATCTACAGTTCTGGTGTTGAGGTTTTTTACTGT
This sequence comes from Candidatus Woesearchaeota archaeon, assembly GCA_016935175.1. Lineage (GTDB taxonomy): Archaea > Nanobdellota > Nanobdellia > Woesearchaeales > SM23-78 > SM23-78. The sequence continues at coordinate 18,102 of JAFGRK010000022.1, forward strand.
GCCTTTCTTGGCAAGGTTGAGCAGCAGGATATAAGCCGCGATAAAGCCAATAGCATAGACTAAGCCATAATACCTTACCTGCAATGGGCCTATTGCCAAAAGCACTGGGTTGATGTTGTGGATGAACATTTTTGAAAATAATAATAGCTTGGCACAGCGCTACGCGCCTAGCCAAACACAGCCTTGAGCTTCTTCTTGAAGTCACCCTCTGAGATTACGCCTGATATCTGGTCAATTTCCTCTCCGTTCTTGAAAAGCGCAAAGGTAGGTATGCTCCTGACGTCATGCTCTTGCGCTGCTTTCTGGCACTTGTCCACATTGACCTTGAAGAAGGTTATGTTCTTGACTTCTCCAGCAAGCTTCTCAAACATGGGCTTCATGAGCTGGCAAGGGCCGCACCAGTCAGCATAGAAATCAACCACCACATTCCCCTTGGCTATGTTCTTTGCAAAAGTCTCATCATTAAGCTCATTCACCATTAGTTTCACCCCATATGTTTGATTAATGAAAATAACCTAAACAGGCTAACCTTACCAGGCGCCAGTCACTTTCTTGCCAGTGAGCATCTTGTAAGCGCTCGTCGCTGCCTTGACTCCTTGAGCAGCAGCAATTATTCCCTGCCTAAGGGGAGTGTTAGTAACATCCCCTGCAGCAAACACTCCTTTCACATTAGTCTCCTGCTGGATGTTGACTTTTATCTCTCCTGATTGCGTAAGTTCCACGCCTAGTTGCTTTGCAATCGCTGAGCTAGGCACGCTTCCAATCTCCACGAACAAGCCATCAACAGCAAGCTCAACGCTGCCATCGAATGGCCTGTCCAGGATGATTTTGTCAAGGAACTTTGTTCCCTTGACTTGCACCACATTGGTATTGAATATCATCTTGATGTTGCCAAGCTCCTCCATGTGGGTGCACAGGATGGGCTCGCACCTCATCTCCTCGCCCCTGTATAGTATGTAGACCTGCTTGGCAATCCTCGACAATAGCATGGCTGCGTGCGCAGAGCTGTTGCTGCCGCCAATGACAGCCACGACCTTATTCTTGTAGAATGCCCCGTCACAGGTTGCGCAGTAATGCACTCCCTTGCTCTCATACTCCTTGGCTCCTGGCACTTCAAGCTTTCTCCTGTCAGTGCCTGTGGCTATGATTATGGCATTTGACAATAACTCCTTTTGCTGCTCAGTCTCGACCTTGAACTCTTCCTTGTGCTTCATCACCCCAATAGCATCATCAATCAGTATCTCTGCGCCGCAGCTCTTTGCCTGCTCCTCGAACTTCTGCATGAGCTCAATCCCAGAGATGTTCACATAGCCAGGGTAGTTCTCAACATGGGCTGCATTGATAATAGCACCGCCAGGCTGCTTGGAGATAACTAGCGTCTTTAGGTTGTACCTTGCAGAATAGATGGCTGCAGACAAGCCTGCAAAGCCTCCGCCTATGATTATGACGTCATAAGCAGGCTTCTCTTCTGGCTTTTTATCAGCCTTTACAATTTTCTTCTCAGATTTCATCTCACTCACCTAATCACAGAAAAATTCAGTTGAGGTTTAAAAAGTTTTTTGTTGGGGGAGCAGCGCGTTCAGCAGTAGCGCGTTGAGAGCCCTTGAGAATAACAGTGGAAACTAAACACGCGGCAAAAAATGCGATTAATATGCGATGCGAGCGCGCTACGAAAAGCTGAACGCACCATGCTGAAAAGTCAATGGCTCGTGTACAGCCTCTTCCACAAGTCTGCCTTGTCAGCAAGGGTGATTATCCTGCCTTCTAGTTCCTCGACCTTGAAATCCTCTAGGATGACCCTGTAGAACGTAAACGGGTTAAGAAATGCAGCAGCCTCTACTGGCGTGTAAGGCACATCATCAGGCCCGATGATAGCATCCTCAAAATCAAACATATGGATATCCTCGAAAACAGCAGCCTTGGTGATGCCAGCCTCAAACAAGCTCTCAATTATGGTGTTAAGGCATGACTGGTCTGAATACACAAAAGGCTTGTTAGTGAAATCCACCATGTCTGGCTTGAAAGGGTCACCAGACCTTATTATGTTAGCCTTTGACAAAAGAAACATATGAGGCTCAGAATAAAGGAAAACACTGATGCCCTCATCCTGGAAATTGCCATAGTACTTAGCTACCCTATCGGCATAAGAGTACTTGAACTTGTCGACAAAGTCACGCACCTGCTCTTCAAGGGCTTGGTTTTGCCTTCTTTCCAAGTCCTCCTTAAGCTGCATATAGTCGCGCCTTGCAACCATCTGAGAATATAGGTTTTCGAGCTGGATTTCACGTAATATCTTTTCCTCTTCAGGTGTCAGCTCGCTGTCTTTTGCCATCAGCCCTCTCTTCAGGTCATTCTGAGTAAAATAAGTATATAAACTTTGCCATAAAGACTCTGAAAAAGTCGCGCTCGGCACCCCGTAAGCTTTTTGTCGCTCACTACGTTCGCTTAAAACAAGCAAATCTCTGATTTGCTGTTCCATCCAAACAAGTTTGGATGAAAACCTTGGAATCACAAAAACCTTGTTTTTGAGACACAAAATCAAAGATTTTGTTGAAACCAGGCGACTTCGCCTACGGCTCAGTCCCCTAGTGCTACCGAGTAGCCTCGCTACGAGTGTAGCACCTTTTTTCCCTAAAGGTTACAAAAGCCAAAGGCTTTTGAACAAAAGGAACAAAGTTCCTTTGCGCTAGAAAAGCCTCGGCTTTTCTTCGCGCCTCAAA
>JAFGRK010000023.1 GCA_016935175.1 Candidatus Woesearchaeota archaeon
GATACCACTAAACAACTTAATCTGGCATGTGAAGACTCCAACCCTGTTTATAAAGAAATGCTTGCGCATGAAACTGTAATAACAAATTTAAGTATGACAAAAATGGCATGTTTAGAAAACTTAAATACTTTGTTGACATCATTTCATAAAGAACCTTATGAAATTTATTATTTGATCTCTTCAAAATCCATAATTTACTTACTGATAATTTCCGCAGTAACCATATTCTACATATCCTTTATGTTTACGATTATAAAAAAGAATAAATGGAAAGTATGGGTGAAACATGGACAAATTGCATTTCTCGTTGCAGCAATCATCACTCAAATATTGTTCACATATGCTGTAAGTGATGGTTTTGTAAGCAATGAAAAACTCATGCCCCAATTATCTATTATGACTATTGTTTTTTCATGTGTGCCGGCAGCTGCCGTCTTTCTAATAGTCTGCTTCATATCATTCTCATTTAATAGAAAGAAAGCAAATATTGAAAATCAAAAGAATATTAAGAAATAATTTCAGAACTTTTTGAAATATTTGACGAAGTCAAATGGTTAGAAGTTCATCAGAACTTCTTGAACTTCCCAGCCATCTCCAGCAAGTCTATGTGGCCTAGGAACAGTGCCCTGCAGCAATACCTTTCTAGGCCTAGCTTGTCAAGGGCTTCTTTTCGGTCCTCGCCTTTGGCAACTCTCTCGACGTATTCTTCCCATAGGTGGGCTATTGGCTTGTTGCATGAAAAGCATCTGACCGGAATAATCATATTCTCACCTTGCCTGGTTGTTTTTTTATTTTTCTACCTGTAAGACTTCTGACGTTTCGCCCTAGCTTGCCCGTGGCGGTTTGGTTTTGCGCTTTCCTTGCGTCGCACATCAGCAACCAAAAGTTGCCTGTCGTATTCAAGGAAGACTTTCTTGAGCCTTGGGCTGTACTCTGCAAGTGCCTTGCCTATGGCTAGCCTTCCTGCGTCTGCCTGGCTGTTCATGCCTCCTCCCCGCACATTCACTGCAATGTTCACTTGCTTTGCAATCTCTCCTGCAAGCAGGAGCGGCTCTCTCATCCTTAGCCTGTATATTCTTGGCTCATAATAGTCAATATCAATGTTATTGATGCTTACCAGCCCTTCACCTGGCTTCAGTGTCGCCCTTGCAATTGCCCGCTTCCTTTTTCCGTGTGTGACTATGGCTTTTTGCTCCATTTTATTCCATCCTTATTATTAAAGTATTAAAGATCGTTCCATTTTCCGCCTAAAAACCTGCATACATCCCCTACGCTGACTTTCTTGAGAGTCACTAATTCATTAGCGCTTGTTCCGGGTATGTCCACGCAGGGCTTGCCCTTGAACTCCTCAGGCACTCCAATATAGCACATGATCCTCTTATAGGCTTCCTGCCCCCTGGCCCTTTCCATTGGCAGCATGCCTCTTATTATCCTCCTGACAAACCTGTCAGGCAGCCTGATGAGGAACGGGCCTTTTCTTGGGCCTCCCATGTCCTGCTTCTGCTTGTACTTGGCAAACACTCCTTCCCTGCTGGCAGAGATTATTGCCTTCTCGCAGTTGATTATATCAATTTTCTCCCCTAGCAGGGCTTGCTTGGCAGCATAGCTGCCTATCCTTCCAACAATCCTGTTGTTCGCATCGATTATCATATTGCCTTCCTTTTTGTTTTGCCTATCCCATGAGCTTTATCTTCTTTCCCTGGGGGTTATTCTGCACCATCTCCTTAATGCTCATGGCTTTCCCTTTTGCATTTATCTTCTCAAGGGCTTGCCCTGAAAACGTGTAAGCGGCGACTGTGACTTTCTTCTTGAGGTCTCCTGTTCCCAGGACTTTTCCTGGCACAACTATGACATCATTATCTTTGCAGTGCTTTTCGAGCTTGAAGATGTTGACCACTCTTCGCTGGCGCGTAGGCTTCTCTAGGTCAGACGCAACCCTCTTCCAGACAGCAGCATTGTTATCTATGGCTGTCTTTTTGAGCAGCTGCAATAATTCCATCAATTGCTCGTTCTTTTGTACTGTTCTCATTGGTAATCACTTTTTTGAATATGAATGCGGATAACAAAACCTTGCGAGTTTTTGAATCATCATTTGCTTCGCAAATGCGGACAACAAAACTCTGCGGAGTTTTGAGTCCGCACTTACTTCGTAAGTGCGGAGGACGTGGTTCGAACACGCGTAGGCACTAAGCCACTACCCCCTCAAGGTAGCCCGTTTGACCGCTCCGGCACCCCCGCATATGATTGGAAGGGTTGTTTGTGAGTGCTCGTAACTAAGCTACTTGGTCTTGGATATCAGCTCTGTAAACTCTTCAAGCTGCTCGTCATAAGCATCAATGGCTTCTTTCACTATTTCCTGGGGCTCTAGCTGCCCCCATGGCTCTATGGTCATAAGGAAGCTCTTGCTTGGCTCTACCTTTATTTTGCCACCTGACAACTCTACGCAGGCATTGCAAAGCAGGCAATCATTAACCTTGTCCTTGATTATCTCGAGCTTGCTGTTCTTCACCTCAAATATCCTTGGTGGGCATTGCTCTACAATCTCTTCCTTGTTGTCAGGCTGCTTCTCAATCTGGAGGTCTGCCAGCTCCTTGTAATATGCAAGGCAAGAGCTCCATTTGGCATGTACCCGCCCCACTCCAAGGATGGCTACAGCCTCTAATTCTAGCTCTTGGTCGTCAAGCAGCTTTACAATAGGCGTCTTGGGATAGATAGGCTTGACCTTTGGGTCCTTAGTCTTGATATCACTAGCATAAACAGTGCATGGCCCTTTGGCCTTGAGGGTCATCTTTAGCTGGCACTGGGCGCATCCTGCTCCTTTGCATTTGCAGTCGCCAGGAAGGTTGTATGACTTAAGGTCGGTCTTAAAAACCACCAGGCCTAGCCTGTGGGCGATTATCTCATCGTAAAGCCCTGAGTCGTTCTTCCTTAGCTCAACATCCTCTATTGCCATGACCGGCACTTCGCTCATGAACAGCCTTCTCAAAGTGTTGGCATAGCTTATGTCTACTCCGCTGATCTCGAACATGAGACTATCCTTGTCCTTCTTGCCTGATGTTCCAGCTATTGAGACTTTGATCATCTTCAGTTCCACCTTTTTTATACTCTTCTCCCTCTTTTGCCGCCTTTTTTCCTGCATCCTCCGTGCGGCATCGGAGTCACTTCCTCAATTAGCCCTATTCTCAGGCCAACTCTTGATAAGGTCCTGATGGCGGCTTGCGCTCCTGGCCCAGGTGTCATGGGCCCGTTCTGGCCTCCTGGCGCCTTTATCTTTATGTGCAATCCGCTGATGCCCTTGTCAATCGCTGACTCTGCAGCTCTCTTGGCTGCCATCATGGCTGCAGTCGGGCTGCTCTCAAGCCTATGTGACTTGACTACCATTCCTCCTGAGCCAATTGCCAAGGTCTCTGTTCCGCTGATGTCAGTTATGTGTATTATAGTATTATTATAGGATGAGTATATGTGTGCCACTCCCCATCTGATGTTTTCTCTTTCTCTCATTCTTTCTCCTTCCTATGCCCTGATTTTGGATGCTCAGGCTTTGCTGCCTTCTCTTTTTTTTCTTCCTTATTCTTTTCAGCAACAGCTTCAGCCTTAGCCTCTTTCTTGATTATAGCGCCTGTCTCCTCTATTGCCTCTATCTCCTTCTGGTCAAACACTGGCAATGCCTCTTCCTTGGCTTCCCTTTTCTTCCTGTCTGCCTTTTCCTTCTGTGTCTCCACTATAGCCCTTTCAGGGTGGTCATCCTTGCTCAAGGTCGACATGGGATTGAACTCTATAAGTGACTCTTCCTTTATGCTGACCAAATAACTTGGGAACGTGATTTTTTTCCCATCAACCCTTATGTGTCCGTGGGTGATGAACTGCCTCGCCTGCACCATTGACCTGGCAAGCCTCTTTCTCACGAGCAATGTCTGTAGGCGCCTCTCCATTACGTTCTTGGTCTCAAGGCCTAGCACTGCATCAAGCGTCTCGTCATGCTTGATAAGCCCTAATGATACAAGCCTGTCCACTAGCTGCTTTTCCTCAAGCTTGGACTGCTCATCTGACCTGCTAGCAAGGGACTTGACCTGGTTCTTGAACCTTCTAAGCACAGTCTCCATCCTCCACAAGTCTTTCTTGTTCTGGAGCCCGTACTCCTCAATCACTAGTTTTTCTGACTCAATCCTTGCCTTCTGCCACGGATGGCTTGGCTTGTCAAATTTCCTTCGTATCTTTTTGGGGTCGCCCATTGTTTCACCTAAAAATCATAATCATATTTTTAACCAGGATCATACTTTTCCTGACTTGACCTTTTTCTTCTGCACTCCAAGCGAGCCCTTGCCCTTGTTCTTCCTGAAGTTGGACTTAGTTCTCTGCCCCCTGACTGGCAAGCCCCACTGGTGCCTTAATCCCTTGTAAGACTTGGTCTTCTTCATCCTCTTGATGTCCATCTCCTTGGTGAAGTCCAAGGTCCCTCCGAACAAGTGCTTGGTCTGCCCGGTCTCATAATCCTTTCTCCTGTTATACATCCACTCTGGGAAGCCTGCCCTTGAAAGGTTGGACAATACCTCCTCGAGAGCTTTTACTTCAGAATCATTAAGATAGCCTGCTTTCTTGCCCATGGGGACATCAGCTTTCTTGCAGATGGCGCTGGCAAACATGTACTTAATGCCTTTCATCTTGGTAAGGGCGTAAAGGATGGGCTTTCTTCCATCAAGGTCAGTGTTCATTACCCTGACTAGGTGCCTGAAATCCTTGTCCTCTGCGTATGACTTGTCGAATTTTTTCTCTTCTGCCATCAAAAATCATCCCATAGTCCTGAGAAATAGCGGAACTGATAATATTATGATTATCAACCCTATAATCGCTATTCACTCGGGCTTTACGATGAAAAACTAGGAGTTATTTATAAAGGTTTCTGAAAAACAGTTTAGAAATCGCCGCAACCTGCAACAAGTGCTACGAAATTTGCAAAGCAAATGAGTTGCACTAAGGTTGCAGAGCCGGGGGTTGGCCCCCACGGGGTGGCGATGGCGATTTCATAGCAAAGAGCAACATTTAAAAACATCAGAACCAAAAAGCAATATCATGGTAGGCATAGGCGTGGATATGAAGGAGTTCCTGAAGAGCCATGACAAGAATGTAAGGCCTGGGGCTCAGAAGGATGTGTTCTTCATCTGGATGATTATAGTGTTCATCTCTGTCATCGCTGCGCATTTTGTCATGAACATTGCAGGGGGAACTCCCACAGGGTTTATAACTGCAAGCGAGAGCTCAGGCTCAAACCTGGTCATCCTCCTAGGAGCATTGTTTGTGGCATTCATCTCCTGCCTGGTCACAGGATTGGTATATATAGGCATTGGGAAGAATGACCATCACTAATGGTAAACTTTCTAACAAACTTTTTAAACCTGATGCTGGTTCTCAACTCACCATGAAAACCTCCGGTAAGAAAGGGGCAACAGAAGCTTCATCTGAGCAGTCTGCACAGCAAGGCAAGCCTAAGCAGGAATCTGAGCGCACTGAAAACATCGTTGCCATCGCAGTATTCATCCTTTTGATAATCATAGGAGCTGCCATCCCTACCAGGGGGTTTGGATTGCTTGGTAAGACCATTGATTATGGCACAAGAATCAGGGTTCCTTTGGAGAACAGTGACCCTTACATTGGCAGTGATAGCGCAAGAATAGTTTTAGTTGTATTCTCAGATTATAGCTGCCCTAACTGCGCAGTAGGGGAAGAGACTGTCAAGGCGCTTATGAAAATGTACCCTGATGATATAATCTATTTCTTCAAGAACTATCCTTTGAGAAGCATTCATCCTAATGCTTATAATGCTGCTCTTGCTGCGCTCTGTGCAAAGGAGCAAGGCAAGTTCTGGGAGTATCATGACATCCTTTATCAGAACCAAAAGGCTCAATCAGTTGAATACCTGAAGGCTTATGCTGTTGAGCTGGGCTTGGATCCTGAGCAGTTCAATTCCTGCCTTGAAAGCCAGAAGTACAAGAGCCAGGTTGATAATGACATCAAGGTTGGGTCTTCGGTCGGGGTGACTGGCACTCCTGCTTTCTTTATCAACGGCATTTACGTCCTCGGGGCTAGGCCGATGGATGAATTCGTCAAGGTGATTGAGAGCGAGCTGGAAGGAAAATGAATTGTTCTGGGCTTTTGATGTTTTGTTCTTTGTGGGTGTGTTGAAAAAGTTGCCCTCGGCACCCCGGGTGGGGCAACCCCCGCCTCTGCAGCCGCCATGCAAGTCATTCGCAAATGCTCATGACATTGCATAGGCTGCAGGCTGCGGCAACTTTTTCAACATAGCTGTTCCTTGCGTAACATTTAAATAATCAGGATATGAATTATGCTTTAGTGATGATAATAATTCATCAATAAAAAAAGAGGTGGTTGGCATCTTTAATTGGCTTAAGCGCGGAAAGGCTTTCAACAACTGCTATTTTGAGCTATGCGCTAAGCATGTCAAGGACATCATGGTTGATGATGTGATGACTATAGGTAAGTATGATAAGCTGATCGATGCAGCCCACATCATGATTGGGGCTCATATTTCCTGCCTTGTTGTAATTGACGGTGACAAGCCCATAGGCATCCTTACAGAGCGCGACTTCATCAAGAAGCTGGCCATGTCCAGGGACCATTCTGATGACTTGCTGGTCAGTGACCTGATGACTAAGGAAGTGTTTGTTGCCAATTCCCACCTCACGCTTTTTGAGGCGCAGAAAATCATGAGAGAGCACAAGTTCAGGAAGCTGGTAGTGGTTGAAGGCGAGGCACTTAAGGGCATATTGACGCAGACCGACCTTTGCAGGGCTGTTGCAGAGGCCAAGTCCTCTTGCCCCAGGGCCCCTAGAGTCAAGGATATAATGACCAAGTCTGTCTTCAATATCAGCGGTGAAGAGCCATTTAACAGGGCCAAGAAGATAATGGCTTCAAAAGACATAGGCTCTGTCTTGGTGATGGAGAAAGGAGTGATAATGGGCATGTTCACTGAATTTGACCTGGTTAGCGAGTTCTTCATGAACCCTAACAGGCTTAGGAAATCTTACATGAAAGACCTGATGACCTCCCCTGTTATATGCGTCGGGCCTAATTTTGACATATTTGAGGTAAATAGGCTGATGCTTGAGCATAACTTCAGGAGGCTGCCAGTGATGGAAAGCAACAAGGTCATTGGGATAATAACCCAGACAGACGTTGCTTGGGCTCTTTATGAGTTCATAGAGAAGAACAAGGATTGCTCTGATGAGCGCACCAGGAAGAAGCAGGATGAGCTTAAGTTTGTCGTGAGGAAGACAGGCAGTATTATACTTTATTCCAAGCCTCAAGGCAATGATACTGCCAAAGGGGATGATAAGAAAATCCCTGATGACATGACTGAATGATTATGGGGCAGTAAGGCATTTCTTTCTCAATTATTAGCTTCCTTCTTTATCTGTTAGAACCTTATTTATCTCTTATAATTATCCTTGTCAAATTTTTCTTTAGCCTTGCTTTCTTTCCAGTATACTGAGTGGCTGGCGCGCTTCTCAAAAAGCGCGATGGCTATGCTCATGACACTAGTCTCGTAGCCCTTGAGCTTTTCACTGGAGAATATCTTCTTGGCGTCAGAGATGCATTCCTTCATTAGCCTTATGTTCTCTTCCCTGCACTTTTTTTCCTCTTCTTTCTCCTCTTCCTCAGAAAGGAAAACTTCCACCCACTTAGGATAGACGCTTTTGTCAGTTGTCTTGGCAAATGCTTTGCTGAAAGCCATGCTTATTTGGGACGCTGAGGTTATTTATAAATTTGACCCAAGAAAAAGCGGAAATAACTTTCAATACCCGAAAATCTTTTCAATCCTCGAAAATCTTGTCACCTTCCTGTATGGCTACTGGAGCGCTTCCCCCGTGCCAGGTGAACCTGGGCCTCACCCTCATAGGGAACATTTTTTCGTTGCTGTCGTCAAGCACAATGGCAGAGCCTTTCACCCTTGGCAGGTCATCAAGGTACTTGTCAAGGCTTCCTCTAAGATAGCTTTGCATGAGTGAGCCCAGGGCGTCAGTGTCTATCTTGGCAGTAATCCTATGGGCGATGATGGTGTCTGCCTGGGTCATCACATCAGTGTGTATCTTGCCTGGCTGCTGGCTTGCGAGTATAAGGCTTATGCCTGGCTGCCTTCCTTCCCTTAGTATTGTTATTAGCGGCTCTGATGCAAGGGTCTTGCCTTCTTTTGGCAGGAACTCATGGGCCTCATCAACCACCAGCCATACCATTGGGAAGTCAAGCTTTTTTATCTCTTCCTCGCTGAAATAATAGATGCTCTTATGGACTTGCTGGAACTCCTCGTTCTTCCTTGCTACCATCCTCTGGATGAAGAGCTTCTCTGCAATAAGCCCTATGACCAATGACTTTATCCTCCAGCTTCCAGGCATGGTAGCATAGCAGCTCACATCAAGGACTGTGACTTGGCCTGGCTTGGCAAGCTCGCTAAGGCTGGTGCCTTTTACGTCGAACAATCCCCAGCTCTTGGCATTGCTGAACAGGTTATACGTAGCGTTCTTCACGCTCTCCTCTGAGTTGCTGCTCTTGATGGCTTCCAGCATGTCATCCATGCCGTATTCTTTCTTTTCTTCCTTAAGCTTGTTTATTACTTGCTCTATGAGTATGCCTATTGGCTCGTTCTGGCCTATCTCAAAGGTCATGCACCAGTCATTACCGCTGAGCTCGCTAGGCTTGATGCTGAAGGATGCGTCAGTGGGTATTCCTTTTTCCTTATAGTCATTATAATATCCAACTGGCGTGTAAATCGAGATGTTAAGCCCTCTTGGCTCTAGCCCCCATTCCTCTAGAAGGAGCTGGTCTTTCTTGTTTGGGTATTTCATTGACCAGTACACTCCCATGGTGTCGAGCATGATCACTGAGATGTTGTTCTTCACTTCTGGCGGCAGGTCAGCTATGCCTTCTGCTATGACTCCCATGGTGTAGCTTTTTCCCCCTCCTCTTTTTCCGCACACAAAGATTACGTGGCTCTCAATTACGTCGAGCAGTATAGGGTTTGAGAGGCTAGTGGTCCTTCCCATCTTGACATAGTGCTTTCCCAGGAGGATGGTGCCTTTGGTGCCGAACTTCTGCCTTGACTGCTCATTCCTGCCTATTATTATATCATACACTTCAGATAGATTATTCTTGCTAGGCATATATAAATTTAACCCTTGTGTATGGGTGCGTTGAAAAAGTCGCTGCAGCCTACGGCTACGCCATGAAAGAGAACTATAGTTCGAGAGAATGGCGTTGGCTGTGGAGGCGGGGGTTGGCCCCTCGGGGTGCCGAGGGCGACTTTTTCAACATAGCCCCTTGGGAATCTCTCAACCAAAACCTTTTAAAACACAAAGCTTTTACTATTGTAGAAAGGTTACTATTAATGATTATACGGCGTTTTGCGATCAACGTACAACTAACGTATAATATAGTGTAAAATATAGTGTAAAGTTCGATATGTGACCAAAGCCTGGAGGGGTGGTTTGATGGCAGACAAGAAGCGAGATGCAAAGAAAAAAGGTGAGAGCAAGAGCAACGGCAGCATTGAAGGTCTGAAAGTCTACAAGGTCAATGGCAATTCAAAAAAGCCAAATTCTAGCCAGGGCAAGGACAAGGCAATAAAGGCTTTCCTGATAGTGATCATAGCCATCCTGGCTATAGCAGCAGTGTTCGCTGCCATTAATACTTTTTTCCCTGATTTTTTCGGCAGGTTTAGCATGCAAGGAGAGCTGGCTGCAAGAGTCAATGGCCAGCCCATAACTATGGAGCAGCTTAACGTGGAGTATGAAAGGCTGCCCTTGCAGTACAAGTACTATATTACCAAGGAAGCTTTCCTTGTGCAGCTGATTGATGAGATGCTGCTGTATGACGAGGCAGTAAGCCAGGGGTTGGCTGCTACTGACGAGGAAGTGGATGCCAGCCTTAATGATTTCATCCAGCAGAACAACCTGACACAGGAAAGTCTTGACCAGATCCTGATGGAAAAGCAGCTAACAATTGAAGAGCTAAAGAGCCTTATCAGGAGCCAGCTGGCAGTTGATAAGCTGCTTGAGCAGGAAGTCAAGGGCAAGTCTGCTGTGACAGCAGAGATGGCCATGAACTATTATAAGGATAACCAGGACGTATTCACCATGATGGAGATGGCTACTGCAAGGCATATTCTCATAAGCATTGATGACATGACAGAAGAAGAGGCAGAAGCCAAGGCCAAGGAGGTCCTCGTCATGATCAATGATGACAAGAGCAATTTCTGCGAGTTGGTCACTACCTATTCTGACGACCCTGGAAGCGTTGACAACTGCGGTGAGTACATGTTCCCAAGAGGCCAGATGGTGGCTGAGTTCGAGGAAGCAGCCTTTGGCCAGGATATAGGTGAGATGAGCTTGGTGAAGACAGACTTTGGCTATCACATAGTATGGACTGTCAACAAGACCCCTGAGCAAGTGCTGGGCTTTGAGGCTGTAGAGGAGCAGATAAACTCCATCCTTGAGCAGCAGCAGCAAAGAATGCTCTACTCTGACTTGATTGTGAAGCTAAGGGATAGTGCAGATGTCACTAATTACCTTGAGAAAAAAGCAGAAGAAGAGGCTGCCAAGCAGGCAGCTGAGGCAGAAAAGCTAGCAGCAGAAGCCGAGGAAGAGCCTGAAGGTGGTATTGCCCCTCCTCAGATAGATGTTATTCCTATAGAAGAGCCTGAGGAAGCTGAGATGGTTGAAGCAGAGGAAATGGTTGAAGAGCAGGAAGCCCTTGAGGAGGAAGTAGCTACTTCTGTTGAGGAAGTTATTGAGGAAGCAGATATGGCTGAAGAATCTAAAGTTGAAGTGGCAGCGCCAGTTGAGGAAGAGATGCCTGCTGTTGCCATGAGCTTTGCAGAGTGCCTTACAAGCAAGGGAGTCAAGCTCTACGGAGCTTACTGGGACTCGAGCACCAAGACTCAGAAGGAATACTTTGGAGTGGACGCTACCAACCTGGACTATGTTGAGTGCGGAGTGCAAGGGGATTACAGGGCCCAGGAGCAGGCTTGCGAGGATGTAGGCGTACTAGCCTATCCCACATGGGTTATTGACGGACAGAAGTTTATGGGCATACAGACACTTGCGCAGCTAGCGACTATGACAGGGTGCAAGGCTTGAGCCAAATAAAATTTTTTGTTTTTTTAATTTTGCCTTTTCATTAATTCCCTTTCTTTAGAATTATTCTCTTTCTTTAGAGTCACTTTATTTCACTTTGTTCACTTTGATTTTTTAAAAGGAATTGTCTGGGGAAA
>JAFGRK010000024.1 GCA_016935175.1 Candidatus Woesearchaeota archaeon
GCGTTCTTTTCAAAGTGAGAAACCGCTGCCTGGCTTATGCCGAGCTTTTTGCTTACCTCTATCTGGGTGAGCTTCTTAGCTCTTAGTTCTAATACTTCAATTTCCTTCTCAGTAAGCACAGTTTATAACCTTTCTAACTTATAAAACTTATTTTACTTATATTTAAATCTTTCGCTGAAAATTCCCTTATTATAACATTTACAAATTATAAAAATTATCTTGGTTATATATAAATTTTTTGTTTCAGAAGGTTTTATCTTAAGCTCATGTAGAAATTTTTTTATCGCCTAATCAGTAAGCTTTATAAACCCCTTTCTAGTTCTGGAGGCTAACATGGCGAGTAAGAAAGACGACGCAAATGAGGTTGTCCCGGAGGCAGCCTTGAAAGGAGATAAGTGCATATCATGCAAGGTGAGCATAGCCAATGACATAGCGGCTGTGAAGTTCCCATGCCCTAACTGCGGCCAATACACCATTGTAAGGTGCTCTAAGTGCAGGAAGATAGTGTCCAAGTACAAGTGCCCTAACTGCGGGTTTGAGGGGCCTAACTAAAATATCCTTTTCTAAGAATGCTTTTTTTGCTTAATAAGGTCCTTTAAGACCTCTCTAAGTGTTGGTAGAACATCACCCCTGGGCAAGCCCTGAGGTTCTTAGCTAAATGATGGATTTTTCCTAAGCTTTCCGAATGGCAAGATAGGTTCTGCTTCCTTTCAATCTCAGCAAGGTGCTTTTTCTTCAGATAGGAGAAGTCATGGACTTTTTTCACAGATAAGAACTCTTCCTCGCATAGTGGCTCAAGCCCTATGCCCGATCTCTCTATCTCATGGTTTATCCTCCTGAGGCTGTACTGGATGTGGCCGTAAGCCTTCTCAGGCATTATGCCAAACTTCTTGTCAAGAAAATCCTTGAGTGCAAGGTATGACTTGAGCATCTCCTCAGATGGCTGCTCATTGTTTTGGTTGGTTGAGAAGGCAATGGCAATCTTCCCATTGTTCTGGCCTGTTATGTGCGCCCCTTCATATTTTTCAGGCCTAGCCCTAATAATAACCCCGTCCTTGTTGATGATGTAGTGGTAGCCTATAGCATCCCATTGGTTATATGCTGCGTGTATTGACAGGATGCTAGGCACCGATAGGTTGTTCCCGTTTCCTGTGTGATGCACAGCGATTTGGTCTATAATACCGTTTTCTTCCATGCCAGAATAATTAATAGGATAATCTGCTTCCAAGAATACCAGTTTTCCCTGCCTCTTAACGTGATAAACTATTTTTTCTATGCTGTCCGTGGTTTTCCCTTGGAAGATTACTGGCTGAGGGAGAATGATATGGCTTTCAAGCCATTCTTCCAGTAAGACCCCTTTCAGCGCTTCCTCATCAGGCTCTTGCTTAATGATATGGTCAAGGCCTGCCTTAAGCGAAGGCAATATTCTCTTATCTAATGAAGAGAAGCTCTTATGCTTGCTGCTGATAGAAATATGCCTTACTTCTGCCATTTGTCCTCGGGGAGCGAGATTCCTTAATCTTATTTAAACTTTCTTATTCTTTACTTACTCCGAAGTGGTTTTGTAATTTGTTGCGATTAGAACAGATAGCAGAGGGATAAACTATTTAAACCACCCCTTTTCCCAGAATATGATGGCAAATGCAATTGTGACGATAAAAATCATGCCTGAAAGCCCAGATGTCGATCTTGACAAGCTCAGCCCAGAGATAGAGGGGAAGATAAACTCTTTCGCAGGAGAGGGTGACAGGAGAAAAGAGATTCAGCCCATAGCCTTTGGATTGAATGCCCTCCAGATAATCTTTGTCATGGATGAGAAAAAAGGCAGCACAGAGCCCCTTGAAGAGGAGATTTCTAAGATAGAAGGAGTGCAATCAGTTGAAGTTGTTGATGTGAGAAGGGCGATTGGCTAGCTTTCTTGTTATTTTTAAGAGCATGCATATATTGAATCTGAAGGAATCAAGTTGCAGAAGCTTTTATCGTTTAAGTTATCTGCCAAGTCTCTTATGCATGAATAACGAAGTTCCAACGGGTCAAAAACAGACATTACATAATCAGGCTCGATAAGGTTGCACACGCTTTCATCACCCATTACCGGGCCAACAGCTCTATAGCATTGATTCAAGTCCTCTGATGAAGGCGCAAACTCAGCAGCGCATATGCTGGGATCTTTGTTCTTAATAGCCACATTGCGGATGCAATCAAATCTTTCCCAGTCAGAAGCATATTTTTTGCAGTCAATAATAGGATTATTAGAAGGGTGATAAATTAATTGTTGTTGAATACAGTCGTCTTTAATAAAGTCATACCAAATATTATCAAATTTTATCTTGGAACAAAAATCTTCTTCGTTCTTTATTCGTTGATGAATCTTAACTTGGAAAAGACATGCGCTCTGATAATTAATTGAATAAGGTGCTGGTGGTGGACCGTGGCCGCCAGAGATCATTCTAAAAGTGACGTTTTTTGGCAGGGTCTTACATTCTTTTTCACTTAAGTCTAAGATTGCTTGTTCAAAAATACATTGCAGAAAACGGCAGTCATTGCTATCATCCATGTCGTACCAGCTTAAACATTCAGATAAGTTCAGGCTCGGCTTAACTACAATGATTGTGCCTATGTTTTCTGCATCTAAAGAGAGCGTTTCCTCATTCAGTTCTTTCAATAGATTATCATAATCTTTATCTAGAAAAGGCCAATGGTTAAAAGTGCTATGTATCTCACAGCCTTCATAAGAGCTGTAATCAGCCCATTCAGAAGCAGGTTTAATTTCATTATTAGATTTTTCATCCTGTTTAGCTGTTTCTTTTATCGGTGAGCAGCCAGAGAGTATTACTAGAGCTAGTATGATAAAGCATAAAAACGCGCTAATAGTTTTCATTATTTAACTCCTTATATGATAACTTTTAATATTTATCGTTACCGAATCAACCCAAAAACATTAAGCAGCGGCCTGTAAAGTATCAGCACTCCAATTATCACTGCCATTATCACCACTAGCAGCACTGCCCCTGCCATCATGTCCTTTATCTTGCGTATCTCATCATGCTTGTCAGGGTGCAGGAAGTCAATCAGCTTTTCAAAAGAAGTGTTTATCAGCTCAAGCACTATCACAAGAAAGCACATCATCACTATCAGGATGAGGTCGTTTCTTGGTATTTGCAGGAATATGGATAGCATGACTACCAGCCATCCTATTACCATCTGTACCTTGATGTTCCTCTCCCTGGAAAAGCCATGGGCTATGCCTTTTAGCGCTATGCTGATGCTTTGGTGGAATTTGGGCTTGGGCATTTTTTTTTACTCGTAAGCCTTGATTATCACGTCTGCAAACCTTTGCACTATCGGATGCTGGATTATCAAGTCTTCCCCAGTCTGGTCATCCTCATCAACCTCTCCTTTTAGTATGAACAATGCCCCGTACTCTGTCATGCCCAGAAGCACTTCCTTGCCTTGCTCCTGGCTCATCTCAAGGCTTCCTTTTCCTGACTTCTGGATTTGAATGCCATCACGGGTTATCAGCAAGTTCACTTCCAGGTCTGTGTTGTTGTTCTCCCTTAGCTGCTTGGGTGTAATGATGGATATGTTTATCTCATCAGAATAATCGTGGTTTATCCTTACCCTTGCATTGCCAGCAGTGATTATGGGCACTATGTCACCACCTATATTGCCGTCTCCGTTCAAGTCAATTGATATGCTCTGGTTCTTGCCTACACGTATCTTGTGCATAACATTGTGCACTATAAGATCTGCTGTTGCATTAAGCCCTGGCTTTCCCTTAAAATAGACATAGAACTTCTCAAAGGCAGGGTCCTCAAAGAGCAATAGGTGGTCTTCCTCATCCACTTTTATCAGCCTTAGGACGTTGGTCAGGCCATTGTATTCCTTATTGTTGGTTATCAGGAAATAGTCCTTCTCATTCACAACATAGTCTGAACCATCATCCCCTTCCTTGTAAACTAAATCATAGTCATCGCTGCCCATATTTAGTGGGTCGAGATAAGCAAGTGGTATGCTGTATGTGATGTTCTGGTTGGTCACAACTATTAACCTATACTTGTCATTGCCCTTGTCAAACTTGATTTCATAGCTTGGTGCTTCAGTTAATCCTTCATAATCAATATCCAGCCTATTGGTCAGCAGTATTTCTGGCTTCCTAAGATAATCTGTTAGGCTTGTGCCTGGTAGAATCCTTATGTCTTCTGGAGCTAGTACCACTACTCTTAGGAAATAGCTGCTAACATTCACCTTGAGTATGTCATCTGATACAGTGTCATCATTTATCCAGGCTTCGCGCTGGTCCCTGAAAAGCAGGGTGTCAGGAGTGCTCACCCCTACTAGCTTGAGCGAGGTGTTGCTTGCAGACTCAATATAGTACTCATGCCCTAGGAAATTAATCTTCTCCCCTTCAAAGAACTTGAAGATGCCTCCTTGCAGGACCAGGTCATATTCAATCACGGGGTCTTCCTCTTTGAATAGCAGGTAAGTGGTGACTAGCTCGGTCTCATCATCAACCCCGAAGATTACCTTGCCGCTTCTCAGCCTCATAAACTGCTCATAAGCTGCTGCCCTTGGGCCAAAAGCAAAGGTGTTGCTGCGCAAGGCTCCTCCTTTTAGCACTTCTCTCAGCTGGAACTTGCTCAGGGTGCACACAACCTTGTTAAGGCTCTCATCCAATCCCAACAGGTTATTCCTTGATGCAACCCTAAAGCCAGTTTCTGGCAGGTAGCTGGCAAATGATTTTACCATCAAGTCCTGGTCTTCAATAACCACTGGGTTGCTTTGCTCTATCCTCTCCTCAGGAGTGTAGTTCCTCACCCTGCTGCGCATCTCCTCAAGCACATCAGCAGAAGTGATGATTTTTGGCTCTGGCTCAAGGTTAAGGTTGCAGTCAACCTCACAAGTGGCTAGCTCATCAGCAGTGCACAGCCCGTCTCCGCAGACAGAAGGATAGCTTACTGGCTCTGGAGGTGTGGCTTTTGGAGTGCAAGATGCTATGGCTAGGGCTAAACATATCAATGAAAACAACAGTGCAATTCTCAAAGCAGTCCTTCTCATTATTCTTGCCAGTAAGCCAAGCCAGATATATAAAACTTTTTAAAACAAATCAGCATACTATGCCTTCATGGAAGAGCAAAAAAGCGTCAAAGGCACCAAAAGCATAAGAAGCCCTATAGTCTCAGTGCTAGGGCATGTAGACCATGGCAAGTCTTCAATACTTGATGCTATACGCGAATCCAACATCGTTGACAAGGAAGCAGGGGCAATAACCCAAGCAATAGGTGCAAGCATCATACCCTTAGAAGTAATCAAGAATAAGTGCGGCGCCCTTCTGGAAAGGCTCAAGATGAAGTTCACCATTCCAGGCCTGCTTTTCATTGACACTCCTGGCCATGCAGCCTTCACCAGCCTTAGGAAAAGAGGAGGTGCACTGGCTGATATAGCCATACTTGTCGTGGACATAAATGAAGGCTTCAAGCCCCAGACAATAGAAGCCATTGACATCCTGCGCAATAGCAAGACCCCTTTTGTGATAGCAGCCAACAAGCTTGACCTGGTGCCTGGCTATGTTAATAAGAATTGCTCACTTGCCATTGACTTAGCCCAGCAGTCAGAAGGAACGCAGCAATTGATTGATGAGAGGCTTTACAAGATAATAGGGCAGCTTTATGACAGGTTCAAGATGAGCGCTGAGAGGTTTGACAAGGTAGAGGATTACACCAAGCAACTAGCCATCATCCCTTGCAGCGCAAAGCTAAGATTAGGGCTTGGAGAATTATTAGTGACACTCACAGGGCTTGCCCAGAGGTTCATGGAAGAAAGCCTCAAGATAATCTCAGGAGGGCTAGCTAAAGGTACCATACTGGAAGTGAAAGAGGCAGAAGGCTTAGGGCCAGTTATTGATGTGATAATCTATGATGGAACGCTTAATGCCAATGATACAATAGTCATCGGAGGGGTGCAGGAGCCTATAGTCACCAAGATAAAGGCTTTGCTCCAGCCAGCGCCATTGCATGAGATGCGAGACAAGAAATCAACCTTCATCAGCATAAAAAAAGCAGTGGCAGCGACAGGAGTGAGGATTAGCGCCCACAGCTTGGATAGCGCAGTGGCAGGAATGCCCTTGCTGGCATGCAGCCCTGACGCCAAGAGCATTGAGGAGGCCAAGCAAAAAGCCCAGGAAGAAGTGGATGAGGTATTGCTGGACACAGGAAAGCACGGGATAATAATAAAGGCAGACAGCCTGGGAAGCCTGGAAGCAGTGATAAAGCTATTCGGGGAGAAAAGCCTTATGATAAGGAAGGCAAGCATAGGCTCTATCACAAAAAAAGACATTGCTGATGCAGAGAGCAACTATGAGCAAGACCCATTGCTCAGCGCCATAATAGGCTTCAATGTCGGGCTTGGAAAGAATGTTGAGCCCTCCAAGAGCGTCAAGATAATCACAGGTGACATCATCTACAAATTGCTTGATGACTACATCCTCTGGACAGAAGAGAAGAAAAAATCCCTTGAGGCAGAGCAGATAGAATTGCTGGTAAGGCCTTGCAAGGTCGAAATCATGCAGCACTGCATCTTCAGGCAGAGCAACCCTGCGATAGTAGGCGTATATATAATAGCTGGAGTGCTGAAGACAAGCACCCCACTGATGAAGACAGGCCATGTCATGACCACTGTCAAGTCCATACAGGCAGAGAAAGAGAACCTTAGCAGGCTGGAGCAAGGAAAGCAGGCAGCAGCAGCGCTTCCAGGAGTTATGTGCGGCAGGCAAGTCAATGAAGGTGACATCTTCTACAGCGCAATACCCGAAGATGATTTCAGGAAGCTCAAGAAGCTCAAGAAATACCTCACAGAGGCAGAAGTGCAGGTGATGAAAGAGATAGCTGAGATAATGAGAAGAGAGAGCGTGGTTTGGGGAGTTTGAGCAAACAGCAGCGCCAATGATGCGAGCTCGGTTTTATTTGCGAAAAACAAAAGGTGTAAAATGCAGCGGATGACATTTCTAAACACAAGAGAGCACAAGAAAATAGTTGATATGCTTGAAAGAATCTATGGCTTCACTGGCAAGCTTGATGGAGTGCTCATAAAGAACCTCAAGCAAAAGCTCTACCTGCTGACAAGGCAGCTAGACCTCATAGGACTGGATGAAGAGAAGCAATTGCGCATAGACAAGGCAGGGCTATATATAGGGGCTGTTGTTCCTGATGGCATAAGGCTTTCCCTTGAAGGATGCCAGATTGTCGGGCCTCATGCAAAAAAGAATATCCTCTCTATTGATGATGCTCACCTTGAGCCGTGGGCTAAGGGAGAGGACCTGGAATTGTCAGAGCAAGAGAAAGCCCAAGCACAAGAGAGCGGCTATTATATTATAAAGCACGGCAAAGATTTCTTAGGCTGCGCCAAGATACGCAATGCTGTAGCCCACAACCTGGTGAGCAAGAGCAGGAGATTGAAGGTTCTGAATAATTAAAGACTAAAATAGGAAAGTAAAAAATAGAATACAATTATGCTTGCTTAAAGCATATCCTCTATCGGCTTCTCTGGCTTTTTCGGAGGGGCGCTCTGCATTGCTTCCTTGGCTTCTTTCTCCAAGTCAACGCCTAACTCCTTGAGGGATGCCAGGTGCAGCTGCATCAATTGCTCAACTATCTGCACAATCCTCACCAGCTCCTGCCTTTCCTTTGCCAAGGTGCTCAAGCTTCCCTTATGGAAGCCTACTTGCTCTTCCTTGCTTGCGCCTGGTGAGTCCATCTTGCTCTCTTCCTTCTTTGCTTCTTTTTTCGGCATAAAAATCAACCTCCAATGATGTGATGCTTGATTATGGATGACTGGTTTATGCCCTTGTTTTTAAAGGTTTCCAAATGGCAAGATAAAACCTTGAGCCTTGCCAAATGAATAACCTTAATAAATCCAGGGAGGATACTGAAGCCCATGGCTGAGGAATTTTACTTGATAGGCGGGTGCTTGATCAGCAAATCAGAATGGGAGGGCAAGATTAACCATATACAGGAATCTATCCTTGAGGAGGTTGAGGACAAGGGCAAAGCCAGGAGGATGATTGCGCAAGAAGTGCAAAGGGCTGTGGGAGAGAGAATTCCAGAGGGAAAAAAGTTTGGTGTCATGTTCTCAGGAGGGGTTGACAGCTCGCTCATTGCCTTGATTGCAAAAAAGGCTGTTGAGAGCGCAGGAAAGGATTTCATTTGCTATACCTTAGGCTTTCAGGATAATAAGTCCAAGGAGCCAGAGGATGTTGAATTCGCCATACAGGCAGCTAAGGAGCTTGGCTTGAAGCTAAGGACAAAAGTGCTAAGCCTAAATCAGGCAGAGGCATTGGTAAAGAGAACTGCCAAGATACTTGGGCCTGGGCTTAACAACGCAGTCAATGTCGGTGTTGGTGGAGTTGTGCTTGGGTGTGTTGAGATGGCTAAGGAAGATGGAATCTCTTATCTGTTCTCTGGGCTTGGCTCTGAGGAGATATTTGCTGGCTACCACCGGCACAAGCTTGCAAAGGATAAGCAGGTAGAGTGCTGGCAAGGGCTTCTAGCAATGTATGACCGAGACTTGCTAAGGGATAATGCTATTGCTAGGGCAACAGGAACATCTCTTTTGACACCTTTTCTAGACGAGAAGCTGATTGCTTCTGCAATGAGTGTGCCTGGGAGCTTAAAGATGAATGATAAGCATCATGGGAATTCAAAGCTCATACTAAGGGAAGCAGCAGAGGGGCTTGGCTTACCTGAAAAGATAGCCTGGCGAGGTAAAAGAGCTGCCCAGTACGGAAGCAGGCTTGATAAGGCCATTGAAAAGCTGGCGCACAATAATAAGCTAAAGTACAAGAAGGATTATTTGAAAAGCCTTAACTAAGCTTTAAGCAAGCCAAATTTTCATTCCAGAATAATTCTTATTTTTTTGTAAACTTTTATAAATCTCCCTTAATAACCTATGGCTATGGCAGACACAGTGAACCAGTCATTAGAGATGATTGATGGGGTAAGCAATGCCTTTAGCCCCTTGATTTCAAACATAGTGGTAGCTGTGCTCATACTTTTGCTAGGGCTTATAATCGGCAAGCTCTCAGGGAACCTGGTGAGGAGGGCTCTTAATGAGGTTCAGCTTGACAAGAGCCTGCGCTCTGCTGTCAAAATCAAGTTTTCAGTAGAGAAAGCTATAGGCAGCCTGGTGTCTTATATGATATATTTTGTGGCAGTCATACTCTCGCTGAATAAGCTAGGGCTTACAGCCGCTATAATCACTATATTGGCATTTATCATAGTGCTCATAATAACCATCTCTTTCCTGCTTACAGTAAGGGATTTCTTCCCTAACCTCTTAGGGGGCATGAGAATTAAGAATGGCATGTTCAGCGAGGGGGATGAGATACAGATAAGGGAGGTTAAAGGCAAAGTCATCTCCTCTGGCTTCCTTGAGACAAGGATAATGACCCCTTATAAGGAGGAAGTGATAATCCCCAACTCTGTCTTTAACAAGCGCCAGGTCATTGTCAGGAGAAAACCTCAGAAGAATAAGGATAGGCAAGCTTCCCAATAGTGAGATTTCAATCTCATAAATGAAGAATAAACAGATAAGGCTATTCTAATGCCTCGAGCATGCTGACCAAGCTCCAGATCTGGGTCCTTACAAAAGGCTGGATGTTCACGTCGCTTGAGACCTCATCCAGGTCGTGGATGCACTTGTCCGCCCTCAGCCTTACTTCCTTGCTGCTGCAGCTCTTCAGGCAATTAGTTATCTCCTCAAGCTTGGACTTGATATTCTTGGGAAGGCTAGAGTCTTCCATTATTTCCTTGACTGTATCCATCACATCATTTACCTTTACCATCATAATCACACCCATTTTCACGCATTTTCCTTCTTGTTCATCTGCTCAAGGACTTCCTTTTGCAAGGCATCAGCCTTCTCCTTTATCTTGGCTTCCTGCTTCTCAAAAGACTCAATCCTCTTAATGATAATCTCTTTCTTCTCCCCTAAGTCCTTGGCTAGCTCATCCTTTGGCTTAGCAACCATTATGCTCCCTATAATCTTGAATGATTCCTTTGAGCCCTCAAGCTCTTTCTCAGCTGACTCCAATTCCATTAGCTGGGCCTGGAACTGCTGCTTCTGCATTGCAAAGTTCTGCAGGTTCTGCTCCATCATTGACAGCTGGTTAATCTTGCCTTGAAGCTCATTTTCCATTTTTCATCCCTTATTTAATTCATTATTTATTGCTGACAGCAGCCTTGGCCTGCTCATACACCGCAATCATCTTGGTGATGGAGTTGAGCACAGCCCTTAAGGCAGTGCTGTCCTCTGCGCTGACCTTGAATATGGTATTGTTTTTATGCTTTTTTACCTCATAGCAGGCTCGCTTGTTTGCAAAAGCCTTCTCTTCTGCCAAGAACAACTTCTCAATGTTGCCTGCGTCGCCTTCCAGGACTATCTCTGCGCTGACCTTCATCTTACCCTATCTTGCCTTTACCTTGGTAGCAGTGCTACGGGACTTGAAGATTATCTTTGAGCCGCAATAGATGCACCTGACCCTTCTCTTAATGTTCTCAGCAGATATGACCTTGTTGCAAAAAAAGCATTTGTAGTCGCTCATGATTAACACCTTATGAATTCTTTTACTGCTATAACTTTTTTTACTGCTATACAGCTTCTTGGGCAGCTTCCTTTTGCTTCTCCTTATCAGGAGCCTTCTTGGCTGCCTCTTGCTGCACAACTGGCTTTTCCTCAATCATTTCCTTGATAGAACTCACCTTGCTAACAGTGTAAGCCCTGTTAGTGAAAGTGGCCCCGCACTTCCTGCATTCCCAAATGCCGGCAGTCTTCCTCCTTACTTTTACATAGCTGCAGTAAGGGCACTTGTGCTTTTTCCTCTGCTCAGACTCAATCTTTCCCAGCTTGAAGCGCACAGTCCTTCCGTACCTTGAGCCAAGCCTCCTGACTGAGCCATAAGTTGCTCTCTTGACCATTTTAAAACCTCTAATATGATATAATCGTGTAATCCTCTGGATTAAGCTGTTATTTATAAATCTTACTTTTAGGGTAAAGCTTTGACCGTCGAAGCCTTTATTTGCCTTGCCAGCACATTTTTTTTCGCTGGCAGGCAATGGCGAGACGAAGCTAAGCAGGCTTTTTTGCCTGGGAAGCGAAGTAGGGCAAAGCTTTGCCTCTTCCTAACTCGTATGATTATGATAAGATGGGGCTGCCCGGACTTTCGGACCTTTTTAAGGGGCTGAGCGAGCTTGACGAGCGAATGTCGCTTCTTTTTGGTCAAGCTTTTTTGCTCCGCAAAAAAGGTTGTTCGAACCGGGGTCACATGGCTTCTTTGGCATGGCTTATGCCTCCCAAACCACGGAGGATGAACCAAGCTACCCCACAGCATCGTGCCCTCTTGGTATTATGCCAAGACAGTCCCACGCGGAGATAGTCTTAATTCCCGATATCCCAGTTATTAAGCTCTCTTTTTTAAATCTATTGGAAAAGGTGCTAACCAAATTAAGAAATCATTTCTTCTCTTTCTTCTCATAACTGCTGGTCAGTATAGCTGAAGCGACAGGTACCGCCACGATCAGGAACATGAGTATGGTTGGCACAGCTATCATCAAGATGTCTGATGATACTAGCTCGTGAACGCTCAGATAGTAGAATCCGAAGAAGGTGAGCACCAGTATTCCTGCTGCTATGGCTGAAACGCCTGCAACTATTCCTGCTTTTCCTTCTTCAGGGTCAGATGTCTTATCAGATATTGCTGCTACCAGCCAGCTTAAAATGCCGAACGGGAATAATATCACCCTGAAAAATAAGCTCTCAGCGAAGATGGACCTATTTATTATGCCCACAACTCCTGAGATTATCAAGTCAAAGGATAATATGATTGAAGGAATGATGATGGCATTCGCTAGGGATATCTCATCCATAACCAATCATTAAGAACTCAAGTTTTTAAGCTTTTTCCTCTTTCTTCTTCCCATTAATATTCTCAGTGTACCTGCACTTAGGATAGCCTGTGCAGCCTATGAACTGGCCGTAGATGCTAGTCCTGAGTATCAGGTCTTGGCCGCATTTCGGGCATTTCTTGTCTATGACATCAACGCCGTTCTCCTTCTTGATGCTTGGGTTGCTGCTGGAGTCAGCCTTCTTGCCAGGGCATTCCTTGTTTAGGCATACTTCCTGCGGCTTCTTTTTTCTCATGAACACCATCACTAATGGCTGCTTGCAGTGGGCGCATAATTTCTCTGTTCCTTTTATGCCTCCGCTCTGGGGTATGGCGAATGATACTGTGCATTGAGGGTAATTGTCACAGGCGATAAACCTTACTCTTCCCTTGCCCTTGCGAGAGAACTTCATCCTTAGGTTGCCATGGCATGATGGGCATTTGCAGATGTAGCTTTCCTTGTTCATAGTCTCCTGGTGCGCTGCCTTGAGGTTCTCCCCTATCTTTTTCTCGTTTGCCTTGAACTCCTTGAGTATCTTGGTAAGCACTTTCTTTGCCTCATCAAGCACCTGTTGCTTGGCTTTGTCAAGGGCTTCTTGCTTTTCCATGCCTTTCTCGTTTATCTTTTCCATTTCCTCCTCAAAGTGCCTTGTGAGCTGCTCATCAATGATCTCTGGGCAGTACTTCGCAAGTGTCTCTATTATCTTCATGCCAATGTCTGTCACCCTTAATGCTTGGTCTGCCACATAGTTCCTCTGGTATAATGAGTCAATTATCTCTGCCCTTGTTGACTTGGTGCCCAGCCCTCTTTTTTCCAGCTCATTGATTATGCTCGCAGGAGTGTATCTCTTGGGCGGTTGGGTCTCTTTCTGCAATAAGTCCAGCTTCTTTATGTTAAGGCTTTCTCCTGTCTTGAACTCAGGCCATTCCTCTTCCTTGAGCTTGACATAAGGCTCATACAGATCAAACCAGCCTTTCTCCTTGGTCCTTATGCCATTGGCAATTAAAAGCTCGCCGCCAACATCTATGCGCATGAGAACTGACTCTCTCTTGGCAGGCTCTCCAAAAGTAGCGAGGAACCTCTTGACAATCAAATCATAAACCTTGCTTTCTCTCTCGCTCATCTCATCTGGCATCAATCCTGTCGGGTAGATTGCCGGGTGGGCTGGGTCTGTCTTTTTGCCTTCATTAGGCACTAGCTTGCCAAAGCCCAGCACCTTGCTTGCCTTTTCCTTGTAATTATTATTGCTTGCAAGCCCAGACAGGATTTTCTTGTAGTTGATCTTGGATGGCAGCTTCTGCGAGCTGGTCCTAGGGTAAG
The DNA here is from genome assembly GCA_016935175.1 of Candidatus Woesearchaeota archaeon. Classification (GTDB taxonomy): domain Archaea; phylum Nanobdellota; class Nanobdellia; order Woesearchaeales; family SM23-78; genus SM23-78. Next base: position 13,257 of record JAFGRK010000024.1, read on the forward strand.
ATATCACTCCAGACGTGTAAAGGTTCTGCGCGTGGCTTAAGGTCTCCTTGGGATTAATCCCGAACTGCCTATAGGCTTCTGTCTGCAATGAGCCCAAGTCAAAAGGGTTAGGCGCGTACTGGTTTGCCTCGTTCTTCTCAATGTCCTTGACAAGCGCAGGCTTCCAGAGCGATGCATGAAAGCTTTTCTTAGCCTCATCATGCTTGAAAAACTTATCCTTGATATGGAAAGCCCCTATCCTCTTGCCCTCTTTTTCAATCTCAAGGAATATCTGCCAGTATGGCTCTGGCTTGAAGGCAGCAATATCCTTTTCCCTGTCATATAATATCTTTAGTGCAGGGCCTTGCACCCTTCCGCTGCTGAGTATCTTGAAGGCTCCTGTGCTCTTGACAGCAAGAGTTAATGCGCGAGAAATATTTATGCCGTACATCCAGTCAAGGAAATGCCTTGTCTCCCCTGCATTGGCAAGCCCCCAGTCAAGGTGCTTTGACACCTCGCTGTATGCCTCTACAAGGTCTTCCTTGGTGAGAGTTGAGAACTTCATCCTCCTGGCGTCCTTTTGGCCGCATGCAATCCTTATGCAGTTGAGCCCGATCACTTCCCCTTCTGTGTCATAGTCGCAGGCTACTGTGAAAGTGCTCGCCTTCTTTGCAAGCTTCTTTATCACGTTAAGATAAGCCTTGGAATAAGCAGCTTTCTTGCTGATGTCACCGCTCGGGGCCCACTGCAAGTCAAAGCTTGGGTAAGTGAAGGATTTCTTCTTTTCAGCCACAGTATAAAGGTGGCCTACAGCGCAAGCTACAACTATCGGCTTTTTCTTATGGTCAAGCTCATAGTAGGGGACCTTGCCTGAAACCTGCTTTTTCGGTGTTTTGTCGGCGAGAGACTCAGCTATCCTCTTGGCTGCGTTCGGCTTCTCGCTTATGATGAGTTCATAACCCATGCGAGACTGAATTTTACCGGAGATATAAAAAGTTATGGTTTTTGTGTTTTTGTTGTGAAGTAGAGAAACGAATTTTGTCGGCGATAAATCACTGCCACTTACTATGCCCAAATTGTATTGCCAAATCAACATTCGCATTATTTGCGCTGGTCGGGATGTCGCACGACCCATAGCAGCTTCCAGCCCAAAACAAGAGCTTGGTGTTCTTGTCGATTTTTTTTCTAAGAAACTCTTGGATTTCCTTGGCTTTTGGCTTCAAGCCATCAGGAAGCTGGATCAGCACAGACTTGGCTTTTTCCTGGCTTATCCTCTCAGCAACCTTTTCCAGCTCCAAGTCATAATCATCCATCATTTTGTTAATTGAGAAAGTGTAGATGTTTATAAAAGTATGCGCCTGCGGTCACAAAAGCACTAGTTAAGCTATTTTCTTTGGAAATGATAAAAACGAGAATTTTATTTGCGCCTAGAGCTGGCGGGGCTTTACTAACTATAGAGATCTACTGTGTCTCTTCTTTTTGTTCTTCAGCTTGCTCTTCTAGTTCTTCTGGCTCTTCGCTTGCTTCTTCAGCAGCCTCTTCGCCTTCTTTTTTCTCCTGGCTCTCTTCCTTCTCTTCAGATTCCTCGTCAAAGGCTTCTTCTTCTGCCTCTTCCTTGGTCATCTCCTTGGGCTTGCCTGGATTGAAGACTTTCACGCCTTCCCTTTCCACCAGCTCAAAAGCCCTTATCTCAGACTCCCTTATCGGAGTGACTTCTGATGCCAGGTTTCCTAGGTGCTTTTGTATCTTGAAAGTCATTATCTCTTCGATTAGCTGCTCATAGCCTATCTTGCCCACAAGCCTTGAGATCTCATTTCTAAGGATAGTCCTTATCACTGTGGCCACTGGCTTCTTGACTACAGAATTGGTTATTATCAATGGCTTAATCCTGACTTTCTTATTGTCAGAAGTCATAACGACTATTGAATCATCAATCTTGGTCTTGCCTCTCCTCACAAGCCTTTTTATGCTGGTTGGCACCATGGTAAAGCCGAGTATCTCAGTCATGCCCTTGTTATCCTTCACATCGCTTATCCTGAAGCGCACATTGATGTGCTGGTTCCTAGGGTTGCCTGTGAGGCCCATCATGTTGATAGTCATCTTCCTGCCTGCCATGCTCTTGGCATCGTAAAGGTAGACTTCCCCTATGACCAGCTCCCTGAAAAGCCTTGGCGCTAGCACAGGGAACCACTTCTTCTTTCTCAGCTTTTCCTTCTCAGTCATCTTTGCCATTATAGTCCTCTCTGGAAATATGGACGGTTTATAAAGGTTTCTGAAAGCACATTTGCTTTCATGAACAGAAACTTGAAGAGTTTCTTGTTGCGTATGGGCTGAGCTTAAAGCAAGAGACCTATTTATATGTCAATGTTGCCTGCCTCAAGAGCATGCTCCTCTATGAACTTACGCCTTGGCTCTACCTGGTCTCCCATGAGTATTGAGAATATCTCGTCAGCAGCAATAGCGTCTGTGATGGTGACTTTCTTTAGCATCCTGTTGGCCGGGTCCATGGTAGTCTCCCATAATTGCTCGGGGTTCATCTCCCCAAGGCCCTTGTACCTTTGAACCTGGGCCCCTTCCCCTAGCTTTTTCACATAATTATTCTTGTCAGCCTCTGTCTGGCAATAATACTTTTCCTTTCCTTTTCTTACAAGATACAGCGGCGGCTGGGCTATGTACAGGTAGCCTTGCTCTATTATCTCCTTCATATACCTAAAGAAGAATGTGAGGAGCAGGGTGGCTATGTGGTTGCCGTCAGTATCAGCATCTGTCATTATGATTATCTTGTGGTATCTTAGCTTTTGGATGTCGAATTCCTCTGAAATGCTTGTGCCGAGAGCAGTTATAATGGTGACTATCTCCTGGGAGCTCATCACCTTGTTAATCCTTGCTTTTTCCACGTTGAGGATCTTTCCCCTGAGCGGAAGAATAGCTTGGATTTCCTTGTTACGGGCTTGCTTTGCGCTTCCTCCAGCGCTGTCTCCCTCAACGAGGAACAGCTCGCACTTGGCAGGGTCTTTTTCAGAGCAGTCAGAAAGCTTTCCTGGAAGCGAGGCAGTATCCAAGGCGCTCTTCCTCCTTGTTAGCTCCCTTGCTTTTCTTGCAGCCTCCCTGGCCTTGGCAGCCATCACTGCCTTCTCAACTATGCTCCTTGCGACTCCAGGATGCTCGTTTAAGAAAATGCTCAGCCCGCTGCTTACCATCGAATCAACTATTCCCTTCACATTAAGGTTGCCTAGCTTGGTCTTGGTCTGGCCCTCAAACTGCGGGTTAGGGATCCTTATGGACACTACAGCTGACAATCCTTCCCTTACATCCTCGCTCGTAAGCTTGATATTTCCTCCTGCAGCCTTTTCAGCATAGCTGTTAAGGGTCCTTGTGAGCGCTGTCTTGAAGCCTGTCAGGTGGGTGCCTCCCTCTATTGTGTTGATGTTGTTGACAAATGAGAAAACATTCTCGTTGTAGCTGTCATTGTACTGCAGCGCAACTTCAAGCTCAACATCCTCTTTTACAGTGTTCAAGTGGATTATCTCGTGCAATGCGCTCTTGTTCTTGTTAAGGTACTCTATGAAGCTCCTGAGGCCGCCTTCAAAAAGGAACTCATGCTTCTTGTCACTTCTCTCATCAATAAATGATATCTTCAGTCCTTTGTTGAGAAAAGCTAGCTCCCTGAACCTGGTCTCCAGTATCTCGTCAGAATAATTAATGCCTTCCTCAAATATCTCCCTGTCAGCCATGAACTTAATCTTGGTGCCGGTCTTGGCTCCATCATACTTACCTATGGTTTTTACCTTGGACAAAGGCTTGCCACGCTGGTATTTCTGGTAGAATATCTGCTTGTCCCTATACACCCATACTTCCATCATTTCAGACAAGGCATTCACAACGCTCACTCCAACACCGTGCAGCCCTCCTGATACCTTATAGGATTTCTTGTCAAACTTGCCCCCTGCGTGCAGCTTGGTCATCACAACTTCCAAGGCGCTCATATTGAACTTGGGGTGCATGTCAATAGGTATGCCTCTCCCATTATCCTCTACAATGACAGAATTATCCTTGCCAATGGTTATGGTTATCTCTGTGCAGCAGCCTGCCATTGACTCATCTATTGAGTTGTCAACCACTTCATAGACTAGGTGGTGCAGGCCAGTAGAGCTGGTGCTGCCGATGTACATGCTAGGCCTTTTCCTGACAGCGTCAAGCCCTCCCAGCACTGTGATTTTTGATGCGTCGTAAGTGTCCATTTTTGTTCCGCCAGCAAAGTTGCCGCAACCAGCAACGGGTGCAACGGCACGAGCATTAGCGAGTGACTTGCACTGTGGTTGCTTTGCCGGGGGTCGCCCCACTCGGGGTGGCAAAGGCAACTTTGCGATATCAAAAAACAGTATTTTATCGTCGATAAATCCTGATCCTTTGGAAGGCTTTTCAGCTTATAAATGTTGTGTTTTTGCAGGTGTTTTTACGGCTTAAAAATGCAGAATTTAATTCTTTGGCACCCAATGAGCCCGCTCATTTACTACTCATTTCTTGGCCATCACTGCCTTGACATCCTCATCATACTCCTGGAATATATGGGCTGAGTGGCTGATGGTGGTTATGCTCCCAGCCTCAAGGCCTAATTTGCCTGCAACGTACTTCTGCAGCAGGTATACTTGGTAGACATTGGCAGGCCAGCCTATGAACATGTCGTTGCTCCTGATGACAGTAGTAGCGCTAAGCCTGCTTTCTATTATCTTGAAGAAGATGCTTATAAGCCCTGGTGTCTCCTTGACATCAGCTCCTGAATCAACCAACGGGTCATATATCATCACTACAGCCCGCCTGCTCTCAGGGTCTTTATTAAGCAAAGGGATGATAAAGCCATCAACTTGGTTCTTGGCGTCTGCATAGCTGAATATCCTGCTGCCATAAGTGTAGTAGTAGATGAAAGAGGATTCCTTCTTGAAGAATACATCTTCCAGCTCATCAAGCTCAGGGTAAGCCCATTTCTTCAAGGACTTCATGGCTTCTATAGGCGCCAGTATATCACTACAGGGCTCAGTGATTGTCAGGCTCATGTTGAGCACTTCTTTTGAGAGCCTCTTGTCACGGTCTATTACTTTCCTGCCTTCTTCGCTTATTACACGGAGGCTTTCTTTCCATGCTTCCATTGCAGAATTTTTTATGATATGCATCTTATCGCCTCGTAGTATTGCTTCGTAGTGCTTATGGCGCTTATGCCTATTCAATGAAATTAGTAAGCTTGATCTCCCCTTTCCTCTCCTTAAAGTCATAGGTTATCAGGGGCAGCTCGTAGGTGTTCATTAGGAATGCCAGCTCCCTGAGGATTTCTTGGTGGGTGAACTCCCCCCTCCTAAAGAACCTGGTCCTGTCGCCCCCGTCAAATACCCTGCTTAGCTTTTCCTTTAGCTGCACTTGGCTCATGGTCTCTGGCTGGTGAAAGTCCTTGAAGCTGCGGATAGTGGCCTTGGCGTATCTCCTCTGCGAGAGGCCTGCGCTGAACTTCCTCATGACCGTGGACAAGGCTATGTCAAACCCAAAGGGTATTCCGCAAGCCCTGTAGATGGTGTGCTGTGCTGAGCAGAAAGCTTTTATCTCTTGCCCAGTGCTTTCCAACAGCTCTGGCAGGTGCTCCTGGCTCTTCTCTGCAAGGTCATAGTTCCAGAGCCTGATGTAGTTCCTGCTATAGGCAAAGAACTGCTTGGTGTTGGGCTTGTTAAGCTCATCGAACTTCTTGAGATGGTCCCCTGCCTTCTTGTTCTTGCTCATGTTCACCTTAAGCAATACATTCGAAATTTTTTGCATCAGCTTCCTGAACTCATTTATGCTGGTGCCTGAGCTGAAAAGCCTGTGGATGTCAATGATGATGGTAGTGTCAGCAATGGCCAGCCCGATGGTATTGCCCCTGACCTTTTCCTCATAATCCTTCCATTCCTCTTCTCTTAATGTGTATGGCCCTGCCTTTCCCAGGATTATAGGCGCCTCGTGGACTTTCCTATTATGTATGTTGAGCTTTAGCTCTTCCCTTGAGAATTCAGGGATGATATTGGCGAATAGTTTCTCATGGCTCTTGAGCTCCTTGCTTTCTGCCTTGAAGATGATGTTGATGTTCCTGGGCTTTATCCTGACAAACGCCTTGATGAAATCAATCATCCTGCTCTGGTCAGAAATGCCCTTGAGGTTTATGATAATGCTTACAATCCTGTCATGGTCCTTGGTCTCGATATCAAGCCTTTTAAGCACCTCTTCTGTATTTCCAGGGGTGTTGCTTTGCACTAGCTGCTCAAAGTTGTTCAGGCCGATGGCATCATTTATCTCTGGAAAGCAATTATAAGCCAGCTCATAGAACCTGTTTATGCCTTGCTCCTTGGAGCTCTCCAGCAATATGCAGTTAAGCTTGGTCAGCCACCCATCAGGGTCGAACTTGCGCACTATACCCTTAGACTCATATTCCTCTATCAGGCTGGTGGATATGGTGGGCTTGGAGATGATTATCTTCTTGTGCTTCTTCTCCACGACCAATTCTCCCTCTTCCATGTTGAGCGAGAAATGCTTTTCACCTTTGCCATGCACAGAGCTTACCTTCAGGACCCCTTCGCTCACCAGCTTGTTGAGATGGTAAAGGGTTTTCCTATGGAGCTGCGCCTTTCTTTGGTAGGCTTTTCTTGTGAGCTTCTTGTCGGAGAACTCGTTGTCAATGTCCCTTATTATCCTGGAGTATTCCTCTGGGTATACAGCCCTGATTAGCTCAGTGGTTGAAATCTCGCGCAGAGGTTCCTGCTTGAACTTGTTCAGGATGCTTTGCTCTGTGGGATGCATTTTCCTCCTCTTATCACCGTCGAAGCCTTTATTGGTTTATTGTAGTTTATTGACGGGAGGGAATGAAGCATGGTATTTAAATATTGCTGTTTCAGGCTTGCTTCAGCCAATTATCTTTATTTACAGGTTATTTATAAAGCAATTTTTTTTGCTTCAGGAAATTATTGCTTTCTGCAAAAACTTCTTGTTATTTTATTCGTAAAACCCGGAAAAACATTGCCTTGCTTCAGTAAACTGCTGAAACAGCCTGTTTAATGTGCAAAAGTAGTTTTATATCAAAGGCAAGGTTGCCTAGTTAAAATACGCAGAAGAATCATTGGGGGCCGAAACATGATAAGGAAAGCAGACTTGTTATTTCTTACCTTTTTAAGGCGCAACGCCAGGGAGACCTTGACTACCATCAGCCGAAAGACCAACATACCTATAAGCACGCTTTATGACAAGCTAAGGCAGCACGAGACTAATGTCATCCTGAAGCACACCACTCTAGTGGATTTTGAGAAGCTAGGGTATAATTGCAGGGCAGAGATAATGCTCTCATCACCAAAAGATGACCGTGACAAGATCAGGGTTTTCCTAAAAGGCTATCCCCTAATCAACAGCCTCTTCAAGATAAACAATGGCTATGACTTCCTTGCAGAGGGGGTGTTTGAGAATGCCAAGGAACTAGAGGAGTTTGTAGAGATGCTTGAGTCCAAATTCCAGATAAGCGACAAGAAAGTATTCTACGTCATAGAGGACATAAAAAGGGAAGAGTTCCTCTCAGAGCCAGGCTCGCTTTCACAATTAGCCCAGATGAAATATGTTGAGAAGCCGATAAATGCCCAGAAGTATGGGTGCTGATGGTTAATGTATGGGTGCTTATGGCTAAATCATGGGTGCTGATGGTTAATACTTTTACTCTTAGTCTTGCTGGCTTAATGTTGTGATTACTGGCTTATCCCTGACAATTACTGTGTGCTCTGCCTGGCTAACAAGGCCATGGGCCTTATCTGGCAGAGGAGGATACTCTCGAAGGGCATTAGCGTGGCGCAGGTCTCTTAGAGCAAAGCTGGCTTTTCCTGGGCCATGCTTCTTTGCAACCCATCTCATTGCAAATGGCAGATCATTGTACTGCTCTAAATCACGAAGCACCTCCCTTGTGATAGGGCTTCTCGTAGGCTTTTTTTCTATGAGCGAAAACAATGTTGGGTTGCTGCTCTCATAGATTATGCCTGCTCCGGTGCTGGCAAAAGGCTCAATAGCAATAACCTGGTCTTCCTCAAGCTGTTCCTGGCTTCCTGTGTCAAAGTTCGGGATGCTAGGGGTGTCATGGATTACAAACCTGTCCAAGCCATGGCCTGAAAGGTTCCTTACCGGGGAAAAGCCTCTCTTGGTGATCTCATCATGTATGGTTCTTCCAATCTCGCTTAAGGTGACTCCTGGCTTTATTATCTTAAGCGCAGAGCTCAAGGCTTCCCTGCTTGCTTCCTCAAGCAGATTGAGCTTTGGGTCATTGCCAAGCACAATAGTTACTGCGGTGTCACCAACGCACCCATTCACATGCACGCCAACATCAAGCTTTACCACGTCCCCTTCCTTGAAAACAGTCTTGTCATCATCAGAAGGGTAGAAATGGGCAGCGATGTCATTAAGGCTTATCTGGGGAGGGAAAGCAAACTCTCCTCCTAGCTCTATTATTTTCTTCTCTATCTTGTCAGTCACTTCAAGAAGGCTAGCTCCGACCTTTATGAGCCCAGCCCCGTAGTCCCTGGCATTGGCAGCAATCCTTCCTGCATTTACATAGGAGTCAAAAGTTTCCTTGTCCATCTTCATAGGGTCTAGAGAACCAGAGTAGTATAAAAAATTAACTTAAATATTTAAGGAAGAGCTGTTTGAAGTCATCAATAATATCAGGGCTTGCCTTGCTCATCACGGCAGGGGCCTTGTAATGGGGCTCTTCTAGCTTGCTTAGCTCGGCTTCCAGGTTCTGGGGAGTTGCAGTCCTGAATATCACTTTTCTCTGCTGCTCAGGCTCAAGCCTCTTATAGAATTCTAATCCATCCATCACTGGCATCTGATAGTCGCTTATTATCAAGCAGTATGAGCCATTGCTGCCATGACTTATCTTTTCCAGCCCTGCAGCTCCATTTTCTGCAGTGTCTATGTTCACATCATAATGCCCAAGTTCCTTAAGCACATGCCTGATTATGATTTTTGTTGGCACTAGTATTTCTGGCGTGTCATCAACAAGAAGTATGTTCAATGTTTTTTTTTGCTTCATTCATTCTTATCTGACCTTTTCCTGACCCTTCTGGTTTTTCTAACTTTTTTCTTTCTTAATAGATTATTGCCACAACCACTCTTTTTATCTGCTCAAACCTTATCTTGCCCGGGTCGCTTGTTGGGTTGTTGTCCCCCTTGAGGACAAAATAAGTGCCTTGCTCATCCTGGCTTTTATGCACTACCCTGTGGATGATAAGGCCTTCAGCGTAATCTGATATGTAGGCGACAATATCTCCTATGCTGACATCATCTTCTGACCTGGGCACTATCTCTATTGCATGTGCCCCTGCGTCGATGACTGGATCCATGGAGTTGGTGTCTGTGAAGCTAGCCCACTCTGCGCCTTGGATGTTGATGACTACCTTTTCATTGGTCACAAGTATGTCACGCTCATCAACCCTGTCTCCTGGCGAGGCTATCTCGACTCCTTGTTCGTTGAGTATGCTGATTGCCCTGCCGAGCAGGTTCTGGGTTTGGTACTCATACCCGCCTTCGTCGTTGTTGTCTGGCAGCTGCATCTCACCTTGTGCTGAAGCGTAGTGTGAATATATGTTTGTGGCTACAGCTCCGAGCAAGAATACGCATATTAGCAATAGTATCTTCTTTAGCATCATATCTCCCCAAAAACAAGCCTGTATTGTATTAGTTATTTATAAATGTTTCGTTTTTTAACCACTAATTAATAGTAACAAAGCGTAAAATATTTATACTAGCTTCGACAAAAGCATCATATCCATACACAATCTACATATAAGAGCGTAAAATAAGCATACGAGTGCAAAAATGGCAAGGAAAAAGAAGCCTATGAAAGAAGAGGACTTGAGGAAACTGGCAGAAGCTGTCCTGGACAAAGGCTGGGATAAGATAAGCACAACTGCTGTAGTCGCCACGCTAGGCCATAGTTTCTATCATAGGCATTGCAAAGGAGAAGAGAACATGCAATCTCTCCTTCAAAAGATAAGAGAGCTTGATCCAGACAAGTACGGACATCTCAGATATGTGAGGATACACAAGGACCATTTTACTCGCCAACCACTAAGGCCAGGGGAAGAAGACATAATATCAGACATGATACTCAAATCTTATGAGCAGAGCCCTTGGAGATCAGAAGGCCCCCCTCTTGATGTGATAAAATCAATAAGAGAAAGGTTAGAGCAAGCAGGGTTCCAGAGGTCAGAAGCTTCTATCCGCGGGCATGCGCAGAAGATATGGGAAGGGAAATACAGAACTGTGGAAGGCTTGCCCCAATACCTTATGAACCCAAGGCCGAGGGCAAAGGCAGAGGAAGATGTCGCTGAGAACCTAGAAAGAATTCTTGGTGATTTCAAGAAGCAGAAAAAGGATAAGTTTATTGACGGTGTGATAAATAGTGATGATAATGATAACAGGGCAAGAGAGTATCTCTATCTTGCTGGCAGAGGCCACCAAGCACTTGTGGCTTATATGATGGACCCGAAGAACTACAAGAATATCTTGAGGAGTGACTTTGATCTTGTGGCTGTAGATTTCACCAAGGCCAATACCCCGCCCGACCTTTTTGAGAAATGCAAGGATAATGTAGAGCTTCTGGAAGAGATATGCAAGCAAGAGGGAGGCATAGTCTCCTTTGTGGACAGTTGGCTGAGATGTGACATGGTATTCCGTGATGGCGATGGCAACTACCATGTTGCTGAGATTAAGCAGAATGCAGTCAACCATAACCTTAATGGGAGAAAAGGCTATCCTAATGCTGACAAGGTAGTTGAGCAGATAGGTGCTTACACTGGCGGGTTACAGGCGAGGATTGAGTGGATTAACAGGAACAGGCCAGAGGGGAAGAAGATTCCAGAGCAAGTGCATGGAATAGTGATTGCCTATGCTATAGATGATGAGCTCTATGATTACTTGATAGACAAGGACAACCTCAGGCCTATCAAGGTTTCTAAAAGGGCAGTTGGGTCATACCTGAAAGGATTGCCTGGAAAAGAAGATGATTAGATGAGATAAGCAGAACTTAACTATTCATTTGTTTTACTCTTCACCTGTTTTATTCTTTTGTCCCTATGAAACTTGCTGACTCAAAAAGCGACCTTGCCTGCTCTATGAACTTATCCTCTTTATCAGTCTCAATAATGGCGCCTGCAGCGTACTGGTGGCCTCCTGCCTCTCCGCCGACCCTCTCTACCAGCTCAGCAACAATTCCCTTCAGGTCGATACCATCAGGATTGCCAGTTATCCTTAGCGATACCTTAGTGGTGCTGTCAGGATTCCTTGCCATGCTCATCACAAACACATTATTGTCAAGCTCATTGTTCTTGGATATCATGCTCGCAATAGTGCCTATCATGGTGGAGAGGACATTATCCTTGGCATTGATTATGACATAGTTGTTCCCCTTGATAATCCTGTCTGACTTCTCATTGGCAGCATGCTCCTTGTACCATCTCATTGATGACACTATTTCCTTCTTGTAGTCAAACAAGCTGCTCACAGCAAGCTCCCTCTGCTTCTTGTCGCCAAGGCAAGCGCCTATGCCTAGCGAGGCATTGTCCATCCTGCCGCAAGAGTTAAGCAACGTAGAGAATTCTTTTGCATCCCGAAAATGCCCTGGCTTCTCACCCTCTAGCAAGTAGATGTTAGTGAAGATATCCTCGGGGTTAGCCAATCCTGCGCTCTGGCGCTTCATGATGATGCCTGCAGCGATTTTCCTCTGCTCCTCCACAGTAAGGTCATGGAAATTCTTCCACCTGCCTTTCCTGTCCAGGGGCTCAATCCCAATCCTTTTCAGGAACTGCACTGCGCCTGACTCGCTGCCAGTCACTCCTGGAATGCCCATGTCTGAGCTGTACTCTAAAAGCTTTTGGATGGGCCTGGTCTGGAGCCCGAAAAGCTTAAGCCCTGTCTCCACCCTTACCTTGCCCTTGGCCACTGCTATTTCAAGTATCATCTTGTTCAGGCCTGTGAAGCCTTTATTTTCCTGCACATCACCGATTGCGCCGATAATTGCCAAATGCGCCAAGTCTTCGTTAGCCTTGTCAACTGCCCTTGCAAAGAAAAAGCACACCCCTGCAGCGCTTATCTCTGAGCTGCCGTCAAAACCATAATCATGCGGGTTGATGTGAGTGATGTTTTCATCTGGGTTTCCCTGCACCTCGTGGTGGTCTAGCACAAAAATCTTCTTGCCCTTGAAATATTTGTTCAGGGCTTTCAGCTGGCCAGAGCCAAGGTCGCAGAATATGAAATGCCTATAGGGCTCGTTAGCAAGCTCCTTTGCATTCTCATCCTTGAGCTGGTGCAGTATGGTTATGGAATAGGAGAGGTTCTGCCTCTCGAGGACCTTTACGATGATGCTGGCAGCGCTTATGCCATCAGCATCAAGGTTGCTCACTAGCTTTACTGCATTTTCCTTCCCTATTTCCCTGAACTCCTCGGCAGCCTTCTCCAAGGCTGACTCGAAAAGCCCTAGCTTGCCTTGAGCCAGCTTGTCATGTGCCATTATTATTCCACTACTAGCTTGATCTTCTTAGGGTCATACTTCCATTCCAGCGGCATCCTTGAAGTGCTCTTGTAGTACTTGGTCAGCCTCTTGATCTTGGACTCTGTTAGTATCAATCCCCTCTTGGCGCTCATGTCCTTCTTGTTGTCATCCAAGTGCTTTCTCAGCAGCACCGCCCTCCTGATAAGGGCCATTAAGTCCTCAGGAATCTCTTTCAGAAGGTTCTTGTCCTTAAGTATCCTGGTGATGCTCTTGCCAGTCACCACTTTGACATCAGGTATTCCGTACTCGTCCCTGAGGTACATCCCTATCTGTGAAGGATTCTTTCCTTCCTTTGCATACTTCACTATCAACAGCTCTATCTCCTTGGGCTTGTACTTCAGCCAGCTAGGAACAACTTTTTTGCTGGGCTTGGTGCTCCCGCTCTTGCCTTTTGCTCCAGAATGCATCCTTGTCATGTTAACCAACCTCCGATTGTTATCCTGCCATCTTCATGCCAGGTGTTTTTTCTTATTAGGAAACCAATAGAGAACTCTATTGCTTCCAGCATGGGCAAGCCGATTAAGACCGTCCCATCTATCTCGCTAAAAATAAGAGAAAAAGGGCTCTTTATAAATGTTTTTGTTAAAGATAAAAAAGCTCTCCTACATTGCTAACAATGATTCTTTTTTTACCAGCAGCCACCCCATCCGCCGCAAGGGTTGGAGTAATACCATGTGGAATAAGTGTATGTAGGGTAAGAATAGTATCTTGGGTAATAATGATGGTAGTAGTACCTAGGAGCATACCACCCCATTGCAAAATGAGGCCCGTAGTAGGCAGGCATTGGCTGGTAGTAACGCCAATTATAGTTATAATTGTAGTTATAGTTGTAATTATAGTTATACCTATAGGCGCCTGAATAGATAATATTTGACGGCCCTGTGTATTGCCAGTTCGGATAGTAAGTGTATGCTGAAGCAGCCACTATCCCTGTCAGTGCAAAAATCATTCCTAGAAAAACAAGCAGTGCTAACTTATCACCTTTCATGTTCATCCCCCCTTATGAGTGGTAAGTAGAATAGGTTTTTAAATTTTACGCCTTGAAAACAGAAATCATTCCTTGATTAATGCATAGCCTATAAGCCTGAACCTGGTGCCTATCTTCCTGGAAAGAGTGACCTTGTCTCCCAGGTCAGCGCACAATGGCAGCTTGAGCTTGCACCTGACCATGTTCTTGCCTAGCTCATACACAAACCCAATGCTTTTCTCACCGTTGACATTAAGCAACAACGACTCATTCATCTTGATGGGCTCAACAGCCTGCTCATCCTGGCTACCAACAACTCTCTCTAGCAAGTGCACTTCTAAGTGAAGTTCATACCATACCTGAGGCAGCTTGCCAGGAATGCCTACAAGGTTTCCTGTGAGGCTGTCAGAATGCACAACACTAGGGTCAAGGGTTGTTTGTACAGCCACGCTCCCCCCGGGACCAAGCTCATTAACGCTTACGCCGCCTGTCATGGCGCTCACAATAGTGGTGAAGATGGGCTTGGCAACAGTCTTGTTCATCTCTTCAACCACCCTGCCAGGCCGAATCTCAATCCTGTCACCTACTCTTAGCTTTCCCCTGACAATGGCTCCGCCGAGTATTCCTCCGCTGAGCTTCTCAGGCTTCATCCCTGGCTTGTTGATGTCAAAGCTCCTGGCGACGATGAGCAAAGGCTCAGCATTAGGGTCTCGCACAGGAGTAGGGATGTTATCCTCTATGGCTTTGATAAGAACGTCAACATTAACTCCGTGCTGGGCGCTGATAGGGATTATAGGGGCTTTCTCATAATCAGTCCCCTTAAGAAAAGCCTTTATTTCCTGATAGTTCTTCATAACCCTTTCCTTAGGTATGAGGTCGACCTTGTTCTGCACGATAACCACGTGCTTGATGCCGGCAATCTTGAGTGCAACCAGGTGCTCTTTGGTCTGGGGCTGAGGGCAAGGCTCATTAGCAGCCACAAGCAGCAATGCCCCGTCCATTATGGTTGCTCCACTAAGCATAGTAGCCATCAGGCTCTCGTGGCCAGGAGCATCTACAAAGCTGACTTTGCGTATGAACTTGGTAGGGACGTTATGCTTGCCACAACTAGGCTGGGTTGTGTAAGCTTCCACTCCCTTGCACAAAGGGCATTTCCTGAAAACACTGTCAGCATAGCCTAGCCTTATGGTGATGCCTCTCTTAATCTCTTCAGAATGGGTGTCAGTCCACTTGCCAGTTAATTTCTCTGTCAAGGTGGTCTTTCCATGGTCTACATGCCCGACAAGCCCGATGTTGATGGCAGGTTGGACTGTCTCTGGAATATCTTTTTCCTCTTCTTTATGAGTTGCACCTGCGGCCAAATCAGGCTTAGCCTTCTCCCTCTTAGGCTTATCCTCTTTAACTTTTTCAGCCTTAACCTTTTCATCATTAGCCTCTGGCTCTTTAGCAGCTGCCTCTACCTTCTTAGGCCTGCCTCTTTTTTTCTTGGCAGGGGATTCAGCAGCTTCAATTGCTTCTGGCGTTGCTTCTTCATCAGTCTTTTTCTTTCTTGGCATAGCCCACTTGAAAATAGGCGTAATATATAAAGGTTTGCGAATATTCTTGGGAAAGCTAACAGTAACCTTTAACAATAATGAAATTATTGGAAATGTTTTTTAACAAAAACATTTATAAATAGCCATCTTTTCTCCTAGAAAATCATGACGCAAGTATTAGCATTCAACAAGTGGGACTGCTCAGCCATAAAGGTGCAAGACCCAGGGCTTATCAGGTATATCAATGTCAACCCGGTGATTGTGCCCAAGACTGGAGCCAGGTTTGCAGGCAACAAGTTCCACAAGTCCAAGCTGTTCATAGTTGAGAGGCTAATCAACAGGGTGATGAACCCAGGCCATAAGGGTAAAAAGCATTACAAGAGCAGCGGCCGCCTCACAGGTAAAGGAGTCAAGGCAGCCAAGATAGTAGAGGACGCACTGAAGCTGATAGAGCAGAGGACCAAGAAGAACCCGATCGAGGTATTGGTCAAGGCTATTGAGAACGCAGCTCCAAGGGAAGAGATAATCACTATTGAATACGGAGGGGCGAGATATCCTAAAGCAGTAGAGATGGCGCCCCAGAGGCGGGTTGACGCGACATTGAAATTATTCACGCAAGGAGCTTTTCATAAGTCATTTAATTCTAGGACCAGCGAGGTAGAAGCCTTGGCAAAGGAGATAATCCAAGCCTATAACCTGTCAGCAGAATCACTTGCCATCAGCAAGAAGTTTGAGCTGGAAAGGCAGGCTGACGCTAGCAGGTAAATGGATTAGAAAATTAGATGTCTTCTCAGTGTTTTTTAAAGCTCATCCACATTCACAACTGCCTTGCCTATCCTCTCTGCCTCATCATAGGCTATCCTTGGGCAGGCTGTGTTGACAAAGCACTGGATAAATGGGAAATTCTCCAGCTCTGCAAAGTCTATTGTGTCAAACATCAGCAAGTAAAAGTTCTTGTCAGGGTATTTCTTTTCCAGGTCATGGGCTTTCTTTAGCTGGAGCTGGCCTGGCTTGGTGCTGACTAGCACCCCGACTTCCTTGCTGTGCAAAAACCTGTTCATTGCCCCCATGCTTTTCTTTTTCAGGTCTGCAATGCTGTTCTCGCTAAGCTTGACAAACTGCCTTGAAAAAGGGTCATACACAAAAACTGGCTTAGTATTCTTGAGCATAAGAGCCTTGGGATGAAAAAGCCCGTCGCCAATGTAGAGGAACGCATCAAAGTCTCCTGTAAACTTCCTGATGTTGCAGCCAAGTAACTGGCCATAGTACTGGGTGTGGTCTGCCTTGAGCAGCAAGACTTTCTTTCCGCTTTGCTCCAGCTTTTTCTTTGCATCA
>JAFGRK010000025.1 GCA_016935175.1 Candidatus Woesearchaeota archaeon
GGGCGCTCAAAAATTGAAAATTTTTGGCGCACCAAAAATCCAGAGGGATTTTTGCTTGCGACCCCCGCCTCTGCAGCCATCGTGCAACTCGTTTACATGGTAAACATCGTCGCACGTGCAGATGGCTATGGCAACTTTTCATTCCCACCATTAATTATTTAAACTTCTGCAAACATTCCTGCTTTCATGGGAGTGGATGAGGCTGTTGACAAGGCAATTGAGAAGTATGCACTTGATAATGCTGCGAAGTATGATGGCAAGGCTAATCCTGGCGCTGTTATCGGCCATATCATCAAGGAATTGCCTGATGTGAAGAGCGACATGAAAGCCTTGGCTATGAAAGTCAACGCTAAGATCAAGGAGATAAACAAGCTCGGGGCAGCTGCCCAAAAAAAGCTTCTTGAGGAGAAATATCCCGAGATGCTCGAGAAAAAGGAAAAGGAAGAAAAAGACATCTTTGCATTTCTGGGAATCAAGCCCGGCGACAAGGTTAAGACCGCGTTCCCTCCTGGCCCAGAGAAGTATCCTCACATAGGCCATGGTAAGGCTTTGCTTCTCAACTATTTGCTTGCAAAGAAATACAACGGCAAGTTTGTGCTGCGGTTTGAGGATACCAACCCCGAGCTAGTAAAAAAAGAGTTCTACGATATCATGATGGATAACTTCAAGTGGCTAGGTGCAGAATGGGATGAGCTCCAGTATGCATCTGACAACATGGATCTTTTCTATAGCATGGCAGAGAAAGTCATCATGTCAGGAAATGCTTACATGTGCACTTGTTCGCAGGAAGATATAAAGGAAAAACGATTAAAAGGGTTTGGCTGCAAGTGCAGGGACAAGAAACCAGAGCAAAACCTAGATGAATGGAAGGACTTCCCAAAGGCAGGGGCAGGCAAGGCAGTGCTAAGGCTCAAGATAGACATGAAGCATGAAAACAGCACCATGCGAGACCCAGTCATCTTTAGGATTATCGATGCTCCACATGCAAGGCTAGGCACCAAGTACCGAGTGTGGCCTAACTATGATTTCCAGAACGCAATAATGGATGGCTACTACAATATCACCCACAGGCTTAGGAGCAAGGAGTTTGAGATGCGCTCAGAGCTCCAAGGCTACATACAGGACTTGATTGGCATCACTAACACAGTAACCTATGAGTTTGCAAGGTTCAACCTTGAAGGTGTTCCTAGCAGCGGCAGGATCATCAGGGAGAAGATTGCCAATAATGAGCTCATAGGCTGGGATGACCCAAGCCTGACAACCATTGTTGCTTTACGCAGGAGAGGATTCCTGCCAGAGGCCATCAGGGAATTCCTAGTAGGCACAGGCATCACCAAGTCAGAGTCAACCATGACTTGGGATGACATGATAGTGCACAACCGAAGGATGCTTGACCAGAGGGCAGAAAGATACTTCTTTATTGCAGAGCCGCAAAAGATCACTATAGGGGATGCCCCTGGGCAGGAGATTGAGCTGGACCTGCATCCTGACAACAAGCACGGAGGGAGAAAGCTCAGGACCAAGGATGAATTCTACCTTGCAAAAGCAGATTTTGTGCTAGTGAACAAAGGCAAGAAAGCAGACCTTTTCAGGCTCATGGACTGCCTTAACTTCTCTAAGCAAGGCAAGGAATTTGTCTTCAAGAGCCTGGACTACAAAGACTACAAGGACAAGGGAAAAAGGATTATGCACTTCCTGCCATTGCAGCAAGGCCTGGTCAGTGTCGAGGTGATGATGCCTGACAAGAATATAATTAAGGGATTGGGAGAGCCTCTCATGGCCAAGCTAAAGCAAGGGGATGTTATCCAGGCAGAAAGGTTCGGCTTCATGAGGCTTGACAGGATAGAGAAAGGCAGTGATGGCAAGGACAAGCTTGTGTTCTGGTTCACGCACCAATAAAAAGTTTTATATACTTCTATCATCAATGCTAATAGTGTCAATTTTAACAACAACTTAGGGGTGGAAAAATGGATGACATGCTGATAATAAAGGTCAAGGTAAGGGAGGCTTGCGGAGACATGAGCGTAGGCACTGATTTTCTTACTGCGCTCAATGAGAAAGTTAGCGAGCTCGTCAAGAAATCCATCTGGCGCGCAAAGGAGAATGGCCGCAGGACTGTTATGGGCAAGGACGTTTAAAACTTCTCACTAGTCTGCGTCAGGTGCTAGTGCTAGTTCGAACTTGATGTTTTCAATGAGAACTCTTTCCTTTTGCTGGCGAGCAACCTTTTTAGGTCATCAAGCTTGTTCTCAAAAGAATTAAGCACTGCAGGAGTCATGCCTTGCGCCTTAAGCCTGATGAGGGCTTCCTGTGCCATGATTATCTCTGCCTCGATGTAATTAAGATTCTTCACTAAAGACTCTTTTGCATGCTTTGAAGCAGCTAAAAAAAAGTCCCTGGTTGGGTTTAAGAAAATCATTTTATTCTTGCCTCATGCAAATTGATGTCCTAGGCTTTTCTACTTTCTGAACAAGCCTCTCCTCCTGGGCTCAGGCATCCTGTCATCAAAAGGGGGCATGCCTCCGGAGCCTGATGTAGGCGGGGGTGGCGGAATATTAGATCCGATGTCATCAGGGAAAGGCTCTGGCGAAGGCGGCTCAATGCCTCCTATTCCCCCTCCATAAGTATCAGGCCTTCCTATTGGTATTCTTGGCTGGTGGCTAAGCTCTGGCGGAGGTTGGGACTCAACCTTGGACTTGGTCTCCTTTACCATGTCTGCAATCGCCAATATTCCCTGAGCTATCTGCTCGTTCTGGTCCTTTATGTCCTTCAAGTCCTCTACAGGAGCCCCTCCTTCTGCATAATGGCTTTCCAGCTCTGCCTGGGCATTGGTGAATATCTCAATGAGCTTCCTGATGTTAGCATTGAGGTTGTTGATGGCATCAAGAAGAGTCTCTCCCTCTTTCATCTCGCCAAAAGGGCTTCTTTTCAGCCTCTCAATCTCTTTCTTTAATGTGTCTAGCTCCTCTTTTGGAAGCAATTCGTACTCATCGTCTCCTGCCAAAGAATAATCACCTCTTCATGATTAAGATAATATTAATGTACTCTATATTCCTCTTTTTATGCCTAACTCAACCCATAGCCTAAGAAGTTTAAATAGTTTTCTATAATTTAGGTGTTGTAGAAAAAGTAAGCACCCTAAGGTAAAAATGCCTTCAAACAACTAGTGTTGTGCGTTGCCGGGGGACGCCCCAACCGGGGGGGCAGCACCTTCAGAAATAGCTCTTGCATTTTTAAGGTGCTAGGTCGAGCGCCAGCGAGACTTTCTACAACACCTATAATTTAGCTAAGCCTGCTCTATGCCTATCCCAAGCCCATCATCTTCCTGGCCTTCTCTGGCAGCATGCCAACCTTGGCTTGGGTTGCAGTCTTGTAATTATAGCCTTTCTTGCCTGATTCAGAATAATCAACCAGCCAGAGAAAATTTTTGCCAGGCTCATCTCTCTTTGCAACAGAATAGCTGCAGTAATTAAGCCCCCAGCGGTACAATACCCTTTGCTCTAGCTCGTCAAGCTGCTCAAGCTTTGCCGGCGTGGCCAGCTCAAGCTCAATGTGTGCGCTGTTAAGCTTTTCCCTGCCATTGAAGCTCTCAGAGCTAAGAAGTATCCCCCCATTATAGTCCGCCCAAATGGCGTACTCATCAACGAAATCATACCTTTCAGACTTGAAGCAATAATTGTGAATGCGCTCAAAGCCATTGCGCCTAAGCACATGATTGAATTCAAGCCAGGAAATGCCGAAATAGGTGTCATTATTTTTTTTGAACTCCTCTTCTTTTTCATGCGCGTGAAGCAATGATACGATGTGGGACAGGCTGTTCTCCTTATCATCAAAATCATGATAGTCCTGCTTGCCAACAAGCACTTCAGTAGCTAGAATTGGGTCGTCATACTCATCAAGCACAGCCCTTGCCACTCTCTTCCTGAACTCATCCTCAGGCTCACCTTCTCTTTGAGCTATGCCAAGGCTTAAGCCATAGTGTTCTGCATTATTGATTTTCTTTGGCAAAGCATCACCTTTTCATTAACAGAAACCTTTTCAATACTCAGACATTTCTCCGCCAGGGGGCATTCCAGGCATTCCTCCCCGCCCACCTGCTCCTGGGGAAGCGCTCACTCCGCCTGCAATAACATCATCAATCCTAAGTATCATTATGGCTACTTCTGCAGCGCTGCTCACAGCCTGGGTCTTTATCTTGAGAGGCTCGATCACTCCTGATTTCCAGGCGTCCATGACCTTGCCTGTGAACACATTGATGCCTGCCCATTTCTGCTTCTTGTCGTGCGCTGAGCGCAACTCTGCGAGCGCATCAATAGGATCTAGGCCTGCATTCTCTGCAAGGGTCCTGGGTATGACTTCCATTGACTGGGCAAAAGCCTTTATTGCAAGCTGCTCTCTCCCGCTGAAAGACTCGCTGTACTTATGAAGCTCTTTTGCCAACTCCATCTCGCAAGCCCCTGCGCCTGCAACCACCTTGTTGTTCTTAAGGGCAGCGATTATATCCCCTATGGCGTCCTCAACAGCCCTCTTGGCCTCATCAACCACGTGCTCTGTGCTTCCCCTCACTAGTAAGGTGACTGCTTTGGGGTTCTTGCACTCCATCACATAAGTCAAAGACTCATCACCTACCTTGACTTCCTCAACAATTCCTGCTTTTCCTAAGTCCTTGGATGTTATCTCATTGATGTCTGTGACTATGTTGGCTCCTGTGGCTTTGGCCAGCTTTTCCAGGTCAGTCTTGCTGATGCGCCTGGCGACAAATATGCCTTTCTTTGCAAAGAAGTGCTGGGCAAGGTCATCAATCCCTTTTTGGCAAAACACAACATTTGCCCCTGATGAGGATATCTTGTCAACCATCTTCCTGAGCATGTTCTCTTCCATGTCAAGGAAAGCCTGCATCTTCTCAGGGTCGCTTATGCTAATCTTGGCATCAATCTCAGTGTGCTTCACCTCGACTGCAGAGTCAATAAGCGCAATCTTGGCATCATGCACCTTGCTAGGCATAGATGAGTGTATGCGCTCCTTATCCAACACAATGCCTTCAATGAGCTTTGAGTCCTCGACCCCTGCGCCCACTTTCTTCTCAATCTTGATGTCATTCCTGTCAATGACTACTCCGTCCTTGGTCTTAGCTGCTATGCGCTTGACAGCCTTGACCACTAATTCTGCAAGCAGCTCCTTTGATGACTCTGCCCCTTTGCCTGTCATGGCAGTGATGGCTATCTTGTTAAGCAATGCCCCGTCAGAATCAGCCACATCCTCTGAGATGCTGTTCAGTATATCCCTTGCCTTGTCTCCAGCTAGCCTGTAGCCCTTGGCAATGACTGTAGGGTGTATCTCTTGGTCCAATAAGTCCTCTGCTTTTTTCAAAAGCTCGCCTGCAAGCACAACGGCAGTGGTTGTCCCGTCGCCTACCTCATCCTCTTGTGTCTTGGCGATCTCCACAATCATCTTGGCAGAAGGGTGCTCGATGTTCATCTCCTCAAGTATTGTGACTCCGTCATTAGTTACAGTGATGTCTCCCATTGCATCAACAATCATCTTGTCCATGCCCTTAGGCCCAAGAGTGGTCCTCACAGTCTCTGCAACAAGCTTGGCTGCCATGATGTTAAGCCTCTGCGCATCCCTGCCAGTAGTCCTCTTGGTGTTCTCTGGTAAGATAAAGATCGGCTGCACTTCCTTATTTGCCATATTAATCAACCTCCCACTAGTTCTAGATTAAATATTACCTTTTATTTGTTAGACGAGAGAATTAGCAGTGATTTAAATATCTTATGGAGGATTGTCCTGTGTGTCCAGTGCTTGTCTATTCAGAATCCTTCTCTTTCTTATGCTCATAATACTTCTTTAGCGCATAAAATGCACCGGGCACAAATATGAAAGGCATGGTCATCAGTTGGTAAGGTATGCTTTTGAGCTTGTCAGCCCTCATTAGCTCATCTTCTGGCCCCTGCTTATCCTCAGGCTCTTCAGCCCCAACCCTGAAATGCTTCTTGATAAAATCCTCCTTTGATATGTTGCCGTATGAGACCATGGATATCCCCAGATGATTCTTCTCAATAACATGCCCTGCATTATGCTTGTGGTCATAGCAGAAATACCTATCAACCTGGCCATCCCTGACTTTCAGCGAGAGCTTGCCAAGCTGCTCTGTTGCCTCAAACAACCCTTGGAGGTAGCGCAGCTTATGGCCAAAAGAAGGTGATTCTTTCTCAGCCTCGGGCGCCCTCATTTCCATATCCTTGATGAGCTCATCGAGCATGGTTATGGGAACGCATGAATTAATATAAACTTTCCGGGTGCGTTCAGCTTTTTCGTAGCGCGCTCGCATCAAGGTTTTTATTTGTTTCTTTTTCCGCGGGTTTTATTTCCGCTTAGGTTTTTCAGGGCTCGCTAGGCGCAAGCAAATCTACGATTTGCTGCGCCAGTAGGCTCACCTACTGAGCGCTACTGTGAACGCACACAAGCATTTTCCGCAACTTTATTAAACATCAAGTTATCCCCTTAGCAAGAATTGAATATCATGAGCGACAAGACTTATTATAAGGTCACTGTGGAGACTGGCAAGTCACCAGTGTGTTTTTACCTGGTAGTGCAAGGAGGAAAGATAGCTGAAACCTTATACCATGTCATGAGCCCAGGAGTGTCAAAGCTGGAGCAGGTGGCTGAGGAAGAAGTCCGAGCGCTAAGGGAAACTAACTCTAAGCTTGCCAAGGCAGGCGGAGCTTACAAGGAAGCCTATGAGAAGATGGGAAGGCTAAACCATGATGAATTATAAGCAAAACCTTTATTAACCCTCCCAACCAATTCTATTCTATTATGCCAGATTCAGAGTTTGACAGCATGAGCCAGGAGGAGATTGCAGAGTACCAGAGGCAGAACTGCGTCTTTTGCAAGATTGTCAAAGGAGACATCCCTTCCAAGAAGGTGTATGAGGATGACAAGATAATATGCATCCTTGACATCAACCCTGCTGCCAAGGGCCACTTATTGGTACTTACCAAGGAGCACTACCCAATCCTCCCGTTGATTCCACCTGATGTGGCTAGACATATGTTCAGGACTACCAAGCATCTTTCAAAATCTCTCAAGGAGGCAATGATTTGCCCTAATGCTACTGTTTTCATTGCCAACGGGGCAGTGGCAGGCCAGCAAAGCCCTCACTTCCTTTATCACATAATCCCAAGGGAGAATAATGATGGGCTTGACAATTTTAACATCCCTTCAAAAGAGTTCAGCGAAGAAGAAGTGAAAGGCCAGCTTGCAGCTTTCAAGGGCAAGATAGGCTTGATGATGAGGCAGCTTAGGGCTCAAAGGCAATCAAGGCCAGGAGAAGCCCAAGCACCAGGCCCTAGAGCTCCTGCTCATGCTGCTGCTCCCTCACCTGAAAGCCAGAAAAGCCTGGCTGAGATGATTGACAAGAATCCCCAGATGAAGCAGATGATAATTGAGACTCCAGAAGCTTTCAAGAAAGAGATTGAGATGAATCCTGAGCTAAAGGCATTATTCGCTGGCATCAACATCAACAAATTGTCAGAAGCATTGAAGAACATCAAAGCCTAGCATGATGAATAGGGACTGATGAGCAGAGATAATAGGAAAGTAATATAGGAAAGGGATAAAATGGCAGAGTGCAGTGTTTGTGACAAGATCAAGGAGAAGAAAGCCTTGATAGTGTATGAGGATGATAATCTTATTGCCATACTTCCTTCTAAGCCCGCTGTGCCTGGCCATATCAAGATAATGCCTAAGCAGCACGCTGCCAAGATTGAAGAATTGCCTGATGATGTAGTGGAGGACTTATTCTTCCTATCTAACTTTGCCTCCTCAAGCGTGTTCGAGGCCATGAGGGCTCACGGCACCAACATAATGCTTAATGAGAGCGACAGCCACTTATGCATTGATGTCATCCCTAGAAAAGAAGGTGATGGGTTGAGCTTCACGTGGAAGCCAAAAGAGCTCTCTGCAGACAGCATGGACGAAGCCTACCTGAAGATAAAGGACAAGGCTTTTTTTATCAACAAGAAAGGCACAGAGCCAAAGCCAGGCATTGGAAGCGCTGCTCCTACGCCCATCATCATGTCTGACAAAGGCCCTGGTGATGAGACTGGGAAGGGTGATGATAAGGATGGCAGCAAGAAAGTTGAAGCTGGCGAAAAAGGCGAAGGCAGCAAGGACGACAAGAAAGAGAAGGAGGAAGAAGTGATAAAGGTCCCAAAAGAGGACAAGATAAACTACCTGATCAAGCAGCTGCAGAGAATACCTTAGAAAATCTTTTTCTAGAGAAAAAAAGCCAGCCAGTTGCCGATGGTGAAAGTGATTATATAGGCTATCAGGAAGCTTGGCACAAATGGTATGCCTTCTTTCACTGTGACTTTCTTCACCCTGTGCCTCTTGAGCATGGCTATCTGCTCCAAGGTGATGCCTGTTCTTGAAGGCTTGAGCAAAACCTTTTTCCCCTTGATAATGTCTCCTACAATCCAGTCCCCTTCTGTGAGCTTGGCAACATCAATCTCCTTTATCATGCAAGTCTTCTCCACCACACCTACAAAAGCCCATAGGTAGAAAAAAAGGAAAAGCGACATGGCCAGCCCAAATATCATGCCTGCCTCTATGCTTTTTGTGGCCAATAAGAATAGGAAGGCAGCTATGCCTATGAGCAGCAGGGTTATCCTTATGGCTAGTACTTGCTTGCTCCTCAGCTTATTCTCAATCGCAGGCTTGAAATCCTTGAAATTTATTATGGCTTTCACAAAGCTGAAGCCCAGCCCGTAGATGGCTCCTACAAGCATGGTATTGACGAGAAAGCTTCCTATCAGCAACAGCCCTTGGCGGAAGTCAAGGTAGGAAAATCCCATGATGGCGCAAAGCCCTGCTATAAGCTTGGTGTCTCCGCCACCCCACTGGCCTGTGTAGAAAAGCATGATGCCTATTAGTGTGCCTGCTGCCATGCCAATGATTGCATTGACTAATAGCCTGTAGTCTGAGCTGGTGATGCTAAGCATCAAGGCTGAGCCTATTGCAAAAGCAGCCAGGCTGAAGTTAAGCCAGTCAGGCACCTCCCTTGTCCTGATGTCAAAAAGAGAAGCTATTACCAAGGCGAACAAGCCAACCAGCACGCTTAAATTAACCAATGAAAACATACCCATCCTTAAGAAGCGAAGTCTTTAAATATTTATCTATAACTTGCTTAGGAATATAGGGGGGAAAAGTGGAAAAGTGGTAAACATTCCTATACTTTCAGACTTGAAGTCCAAAAAAGGCCCTATGCACATAGCTGTGAATACAGAAGGCATAAAGGCTTGGTGCGAGGATAACAAGAAAGAGCTAGTGCAGGGTGCCAACAAGCACCTTGAATTGCTTGACGAGCTAGTGGACATGCAGCTAAAGAATGAGACCCAAGTCCTCAGCATCAACCTTTCTGAGCACGAAGGCATGATTGAAAACCTTAATGAATTCTTCAAGCACCTGCTCAA
Source organism: Candidatus Woesearchaeota archaeon (assembly GCA_016935175.1). Classification (GTDB taxonomy): domain Archaea; phylum Nanobdellota; class Nanobdellia; order Woesearchaeales; family SM23-78; genus SM23-78. Next base: position 9,477 of record JAFGRK010000025.1, read on the forward strand.
TGATGAGCGCATCCACAAGAACAAGATGAGGGTGTTCATCATAGGCCAATGGTATGAGCTTGACTCAGAGCTAAGGGAGACTTTCAAGGAGCTAATGGA
>JAFGRK010000026.1 GCA_016935175.1 Candidatus Woesearchaeota archaeon
ATATACAGAATACTAAAAAAAGATACAGGAATCATTTGTCGGCATTAGAAATAATATCTGTGGGAAATAATATGAGCGTCTCATTGAATGCAAAGGGTGGGCAGAGCAAGGAAGAGCTAGAAGCCATACTGCAGGAGAGAGAGCCAGTAAACCCGGAGCTGCAAAAAGTTGTTTCTGCAATGTACTCTGTCCTTGAAAACTACAGGGACAAGAACTATTCAGGTGGGGAAAACCACGGCATAATATTCTATGTGAACCACGACCCTAATTCAGGGCTTAAGGTTAACGGAAAGAACGCGACCTACCTGCACGGCAAGGAAGGAAACTACAAATCAATCTACACCCCTGAAGGCAAGCAAATGCTGGAAAAGATACTTGGGGACTATGACCTCAACGACGGAGCAGTCGAGCTGCAAGTTGACGGCAGCATCACCTCCTGCAGGAGGATGCTAAGAGTGGCTCCAGATGATGTGGCTGAGAAGATAGGGCTAGGGGAAAAAGGCGAAGGAGCCTCTTACCATGAATGGGGCTTCAAGAAGCCAGTCTTCACCAAGCACCTCAGCGCAAAAGCATCCACAGTGCTAGACCCAAGCATATACATAGCCACCCTCAGCTCAGAAGGAGACATCCGAGTGATGAATAATAATCAAATCATCTCATCCCCATACAGGGATGAGCTTCCTGAAAGATTACGGCACAAGCAGCCAGAGCCAAGAGACTATATGCGTATAGCACCAATGGCAACAGCAAGGGCATATCTTTAAACCAATATGAATAGAGGATAAAGTATTGAAACAATACTTTTTCACCGTTGCCCAAAGCGGCCATACTATACAAAGCCACAAAGCAATAGGCTGATATGGCTGCTGTGCTTACTTTTTTTTTTCTTTAAGCTTATCATAAAGAAAGTGTCCACAGCCGTCAGCAACAGCAAGGCCGAATGCTAGATGAGGTCTTGCTGGACGGCTGATGAGGCGGGGGATGCCCCCTCGGGGTGCCGAGTAGGACACTTTCTCATACCGTGCACACGCAAACTATTAAAACCAGGAGCACCTACCAATGCCCATGCAACCATATCTTCGCACAACACCCTACACAACAGCAGCCAGCTCGCTAATGGCAGTGATAAACCACTTCAACCCAGATTTCAAGCTGTCAAGGGAGAACGAGTTCCTGATATGGAGAGAGACAGCCAACCTGCCCATAAGGGCATCCTCAATCTACGGGCTTGCAGTGTTCGCGAAGAAACAAGGGCTTAACCCTTGCATTATCCTTGAGGACAAGGACTATGATTACCCTGACTACAGGTTCAAGGGCTACAAGAAGAAGGAAGTAGAGGCAGCCAAGTACTCAGACAAGCTCCACTACAAGGAAGCCAAGAAGCTAGGCATACCTATCGATGAAAGAGGCTTTGAGTTCAAGGAAGTGCGTGAGCTGGCAAGGAAAGGAAGGATAATCATGCTAAGAGTGAACGCCGGAACCCTAAGGGAGAGGAAGAGCACTTCCAAGTACCTAGTCATCCACGGATATGACAAGGAGAGAAAAGAGTTCTCAGTGCTAGACCCCAAGCAAGGAATAGTCAAGGTGAGTGATGCGCTCCTGCAAGAAGCCTTCGACACCCTGGCGACCAAGAAGAAGCGCGACCATGAGATGATGGTGTTCTGAATGAATATTTTATAGAAATCAGGGTTTCTGATTATTTGTATCATCATGAACGCAAACTCTCAGCTTGTCATATAATGATTTTCCTTTCTCAGTCAAACGTAGATATCCTTGACCATCATCCTTGATGTATCCTTGTTTAATCACGTAATTGGCTAAGTCAGCATTAAATGAACCTGGCTGATGGCAAGAATAGATAGCGCATGTTACGACTATTTCTAGTGTCACGTCGCTAAGGCCTTTATCTCGTGAGCTGAGTTTTTTCATGCCAGGAAGAACTGACTATTCGTTTAAATATTTTTTGCAGAAAATCATCTCAAACGCAATAATAATCCTCTAGTATCAACATATCAAGGTTCTCGAGGCTCTTGACCTTGTATAGCCTGCCTTCGCTTATCTCGATTATGCTTTTTGCTAGCTTTTCCCCGTCCTTGTCAAGGCTTATGCCGATGACAGAAATAGTTATTTGCTGGTCTCTTGCAATGCTCACTGCTCGCAATGTTTCTTCTTCTGGCTTCTTGCCTTTGGTTGGCAGCGCGTCTGTCAGTAATATGAGGTGCTTGGTCTCTCTTGTGTTGCCAAAGAGTTCAATTGCCTTGTGGATTGTCGCTGACAGGTCTGTCTCTGACCTTGCCCTGATGGTGGTTATGCTCCTTAGGATTTCATCAAAGTCAAGCGTTGGAGCAACTACTTTTTTCACTTCCTCGCCAAACACTATCAAGCCTACCTTGTTCCTCTCGCTAATGGCCTTGTAGGCAAGGGCTACTCCTGCTCTCTTGCCCATCCTTATCTTTTCCCCTTTCATGCTTCCGCTAGCATCAAGGGCATAGATTATGCTTATCCCTCCTTTTTTCTCTCGCTCATAGATGCGCAAGTCCTCTTTTAATAACTCCTTGTGCTGCCTTCGAACAGCTGTCTTAACGCTCTGCCTGATAGCAATGTCCCTGTACCTGGTCTTCCGGTAAGCTACATAATCCTTTTTGTCGCCGTAGATGTCTTTTTTCTTCTCTTTCTTCTCCCCAAGTCCTTTGATCCTTAGCTTGTCAAGCTCTTCAGTATAGAGCACTAGCGCGCCTAGCCTGATGCCTTGGTCAGTCACTTCCCCTTCCTTGTTGATGAGCTCGTCCTGCCTTAGCTTCTTGATATTATCCTCGATGTTCTTCCTTAGCTCCTCTCGAAACTCAGGTAATTTGATGTTCTTCTCAACAAAGCTTGGGTCGTAGCCTGTGAGCTTGCGTATTATCATCTCACCATAGAGCTGCTTGGCTAATTTATAGTCATTCACCAAGTTCCTGAATATCAAGTCTGGCACAAAGCTTGACAGGTTCTGGTTCACGCTCTCTGTTATGAGCTTTCCCTCCTCAATCAATTCCTTGTCATTCTCAAGAACGCTGTGCATTAGCTTGTTCTCTTTTGCCTGGCGCGCCATCTTGCCAGGGATCTCCTCTGCCTTTTCTAGCTTAGAAAACTTTTCCTTGCCTCTCTTGTACTCTACTGGCTGCTCTGGGCTACCGGTAATCACCCATCTGGCTTAAGAACTTCTCAAACTCCTCCTTAATGAAGTCTTCTGGCGATTTCAGGAACTTGACACTAGGCTTAAGGCTTATCCTGTGGGAAAGAACTGACACAATCACTTCTTGTATGTCCTGCAAGGATACTTTGCTCCTGCCATTAATCAGCGCATTGCTCTGCGCCCTTTCATACAAGCCTATGCTTGCCCTCACGCTAGGCTTCTTCTCAACATCATTGTCAGCCCTTAAATCCCTTATGAACATTATCACCCTGAAGAGCAGCTCTTGAGGGAAATCAACAATGCCCTTGCCTGACTTCCTTACAATATCTACTTCTAGGCCTGTAGTCTCAGGGTATTCCATGTATATCAGGTCAAACCTGTCCAGGAAAACATCTGAGAGGGGCTCTGTGCTCTTGTCATCAGGGTTCATGGTGCCGATAAATATGAAGCTCACGTCAAAGTCAAAGGAGTAGCTGCCAATGGTTATCTTCCTCTCCTCCAAGACCTGGAGGAGCGCGTTCTGCAGTTTCTCACTGCACCTGTTAATCTCATCAAAGAAAAGTATTCCCTGGTTTGCCTTGAATATCTTTCCAGGAGTAAATGCCTCGATGCTTAGGGGGCCGAACTTCAAAGCCTTAACAGGGTCTATATCCCCTATCAAGTCCTCTGATGTAAGGTCAGGGCTTCCTTGCACCCTTACAAAAAGCTCCCCTCCCTTGAGTGACTTAGACTTTATCTTCTCTTTCCTTTTCTTCTTGTCAAGGCATTCAGGGCAGCAAGGGTTATTGATGCTGCAGTTAAAGCTGCAGTCGCAAACTTTTGTTTCAGGCAAGAGCTTAGCAACATTCTTGGCCAGGGTGGTCTTGCCTATTCCTGGCTGTCCTACCAGGATGACATGCCTTTCCATGAGCAAGGCTGACTTGAGCTGCTGCTTGACTCGCTCCTGACCTAGGATATCCTCGAACTTGGCTTCCATGAGCCTCTTCCTGAAATTTTCATCGGGCATAGAGCCTGGAGGAAGGGAGGGGTGTTTATAAATTTTTATCTTGCATTATATGCTTATATGCTTCTTTGCATGAGCTATTTGCATAAATCTTTTAAACCAAGGTTGCTTATTTACTTCTATGTCCGTCATAAGCACCCTCATAGACTTGGTCCTGCACCTTGACAAGCACCTTGCGTGGGTTATCGACAAGTTCGGGGCATGGTCTTACCTTATCATTTTCCTAATCATATTCTTTGAGACAGGCTTGGTCTTCACGCCTTTCCTTCCAGGGGACTCTTTGCTCTTTGCTGTGGGCGCTTTCTCCGCGCTTGGCTCGCTCAATGTTTGGCTGTTCTTCCTGCTGCTATCAATAGCAGCCATAGTTGGCGATAGCGTGAATTATTCTATCGGGCATTTCCTTGGAAAGAAGATATTGGCAATGAAGTCAAAATTTATCAAGAAGGAATACATTGACAAGACCCAGCATTTTTATGACAAGTACGGAGCCAAGACTATAGTGATAGCCAGGTTCATACCTATTGTCAGGACTTTTGCGCCTTTCCTTGCAGGCCTTGGCGCCATGAACTATTTCAAGTTCTTGTCATACAACATCATTGGGGGGATCCTGTGGGTTGCTGTGTTTGTTTTCGGAGGGTTTTTTTTCGGCAACATACCCTTGGTCAAGGAGAATTTCACCATTGCCATACTCATAATCATAGCTATCTCATTCATACCGGTTGTTATAGAAGTCGTAAGGCATTACAGGCAGAAGAAGAAAGCATGAACGCTTATGGTAAAGAAGCCCATGCATGGCTAAGTAACTTTGTTTTTTTCTGCTTAAGCTATTTTTCCTGCTTAAGCAATTCAAGGCAGTACTCTCTTAGCTCATGGAAGGCCCGGGCTTGCCTTTGCACTTCCTGCTCTGCTTCTTGCTGGCTCATGCCTGCAGTCTGCTTTGCAAATGAATACACCCTTCCAAAATAAAGCGGCTGGATTGCCTCTAGCAATTCTTCCTTGCGATTGCTCTTCTCATACGCTGCTAATAACTCATAAAGCATCTTAGCCCACATCTCTGCTTTCATGCTAGTGGTCTCCAATGCAATTTCTTTGAGGGCTGCATAGCTTTCCTTGGAAAGGCTTTGCTTGAGCAGCTCCTTGTGCTTAGCCCTGCCTGCATTGAATGCTTTTAGCAAGGTGTTAGTGTTGATGCACATCAAAGGAGGCTCTTCAAGGTGCGTATTCCCAAAAACTTTTACTTCTTTAATCTTTTTCCCATCCAAAGCCTTATGATGAGCCCTTATCAGGGTGAAAAGAGTGCCTATGACTTGCCTGAACATAGGTCCTAGGCTCTCTCCAGGATCTTTGACCTTGTGGATCTTAGCCCCTAAGTAAGTCGAGCATATGTTGTATCCCCCTATGATGGCATTCACTGTCATGAACACATCAATCCCGTAGTTGCGCACATTCTCGCTCCACTCCTGGCTTAGCCAATGCTCTGCAAGCCTTGATGAGAAGCCGAACTCCCCTCCTATGGGCTGCCTTATGTTATAGCCGAACAAGCCTACAAGCAATGGATAGACTATGTTGTTGGTTATGGTCCCATCGTACTTGTGCCTAGCATAGATGGGAGTGACATAATCGTATTCTTCAAGCAAGGGCTGGCACAGGTTCTTAATCCACTCAGGAGTTATGTTCTTTAAGTCAGAATCAACTGTGATGCAAGCCTTGGGCTTGAGCTCCTTGGCAATCTCAAAAAAGTTGCGCAGGTTGTTGCCTTTGCCCCTGACACCAGTGGGAGTGCTTAAGTAGAATGCTGGTATGCCATCAGTGAAGGTTCCTAGGAAGGCTTGCCTGGTGTTGTCCGTGGAGTCATTGTCCAGGTTGATTATGATGCAAGAATAACTGGAAAAGTATTTTTTCAGGCCAGCCACGACCTGCTCGGTAACAAAGCCTATGTTATTCTCCTCATTATAGCTCGGAATCCCTACTATGATGTCGACCTTTTCAGTGCCGAGCTGCTCTTTGATACCCATTCTTTACCAACCCTATTGGACTAATCATTAATAAAGTTTGCTAAAGATAATATTATATTCATATTTGAGCCAGAATGCTTATGATTATTTACAAATAGAAACCTGCCTCACTCTCTCTTTCACATAATTATCTCTTATCAAGTCTTTCACTAGTTCTTCAGGGGTCATGTACTGCCTTTTTTCCTCTGCATAAAGCCTTCCATTATCCTCAAACACTCTTGGGTGCTTTGCCTTGAAGCGCTTGGCATCCTTTTTTTCCCTGGCCGGAGGCCCAATCATAACCACTGTGCTCTTCATCTTCTCTTTTTTCAAAATATAATATATTATGCTTTGCTCAACTCCAAACTCCCAGCCAGCCTCAAGCACCTTAAACTCATGCTTTTTCAGCTGCTTTTCTATGTGCTCAAAGGCTTTCATCACCTTGGTGCCTACGATGTCCTTGTTGCCTTCAAGAGGCTTCACCTTTAGCAGGAGCAATATTTCCTTGCCTGCTTTCTTTTTCAGCTCACCAATACTAAGCTTTTTTATCTTGAAAAAATTAATACTGGGGCTTTCCAAAAACTCCTTGGCTTTGCTCTTGAAAAGCTCGAACTTCTCCTTGCTTATGGATGCTGCTGCGTTCCTGTCAGGCTGCACAGGGTCAACTATGATGAGAGGGGACTCTGTCTTGGCCTTGTTGAGCTGCTTCAATGGCTCTGCAAGATGGTTTTCAAGGTCAATAATGACTCTGCTGCCCCACACTGCGGCTTGCAAGAGCAAAGCCTCAAAGCTGCCATAATAAATCACCAGCAAGTCAAGCACATGCCCGCTAAAGCCCCGGATATAGCTCTCAGCGCCATACACCCCTATTGATTTGCAGAACTGCTTGGCCAATCTTATCTCATCAGCCAGCCCTGGCTTTTCTGCAAACTTTTTTTTTGCATAGCTCACATGCAAAGGGCTCATGTCAGTCACATTCACAGCTTGCTTGTAATCATCAATCATGAGCACAGGTATTATCTCGAACAGAAGGCTGTCCTGCAGGCTGCCCTTGCCACTGCTTTTAGCCTTGCCTTTGATTTTCTTCATTTGATAATCTTTCCTTACCTGGAAATAGTCCCTGCTGCCGTGCACCAACTCTGGATGAAGAGGCTCAAGTGCCTTGCCTAGCATCTCAGATATTCCCTTATCCTTGTAAGAATAGTCAAACCTAACAAACAAGTCAATGTCAAAATCATCCTTTAGGATGGTTCCCTTGGCATAGCTTCCTCCTGCCATGCACTCGGCCTTGATGCCTTTCTGCCTTAGCAAGGAGTTGATATGTTTTATAGTTTCATCTGCCTCTGTAAACTCCTGCTCCTCTGGCTTGATAGCCTTTAGGGATTCCCTGAATACAGCATCCATGGTGTTGCCTGCCATAGCTGAGAAATAATGTGCTGGCTTATTTAAATTTTGTCAGCCTCGCATCTGCAAGGGCCTTTTCTGTTCTGCAGCCCTTTTCAATTCAGAATTAATGGCTTTCATTATCTGCCCTATGCTGTTCTTTATCCTCATCTTCTTTATGTTGGCGTTGTAATTCTTGAGGCTTCGCAGGAAATCTAATATGTGCTCTTGCTTTGCCTTGTTTATCTCCTTGAAGCTTCCCACGCCAGCCTGCTTAACATAATACCCGTTCAGTACCTGCTCAAAAGTCCCTCCTTCTGGCAATAGGAATATTGGCTTCCCAAGGTAGAGCGCTTCTGACATCAGCTGCTCTCCTGCGCTGGATATTACTGCCTTGCACCTGGCAAGGTCTTTTGGGAATTCTGTATGCGATTGCTCCTTGTACTTGATGTTCTTTTGGCGCTTCATCTTTGCAGGGTTGCTTACGTACATGACGAACTTCTCATCAATACCCGCTAGGACAGGGAGTATGGCTTTCTCAAGCACTGGCTTTGCATATACCAGCACAAAATCCTTTTTCATAACTTTCTCCTTAAGCTCCTCAACTTCCTTCCTTATTATAGGCCCAACCACTATTATGCCTGTCTTGCCAATCCTTTTCCTCTTGATATGAGGCTTGAACACTGAAGCCACTATGCACTTATTGCCTAACGGGTGGGATGCGAAGACTACGCCCGCAGCCACCACATAGCTAGGGATGTGCTTGGGCTGGACTAGATGGGTGTCTGGCTTCTCAAATATTATCCTGTGCTGGTTGTCAATGGTCATGAAATTAATGCCTTTTGACTTGGCTGCCCTTGGCAGGTAAGGCTCAAAATCGCTTATGGCAAAGTCAAATCCCTGCTCCTCTATCAATTTCTTGAGCTTGTTGACTGTCAGGTTGCCAAAGAAAATCTTAGGTATGTTCCTGGTGCTGGTCTTCCAATAGTCAATCTTGCCATTCTCCTTGTAGATGAACTGGAGCCCAGGAAGCTTTTTTATGGATACATTCTTCATCTTATCCAATGCTTTCTCAAGAGGGTTGTATGTGTCCCCTCCAGTGAGCACCAATACCTGGTGGTTTTTTTCAGCCAGGCGCCTTATCACCTCATATCCTCTTGACGCATGCCCTCTGCCGTTCTGGGCCAATGAATAAATTATTTTTGCCATGTTTCCCACTTTTTGCACTTGTTAGTCCAAAGCCTCTTTTAAATATTACCATACATAATCGCATGATAGGATTGACAAGGCTTTTTCCTTTTGGCTCCCCGGATTACTCCTTTCTATATGCGGAAGAGCCAAAGAAGTCATCCATGACATAGCCGTGCCCGTTATAGCTTCCGCTCGCCATGTCAATTAGCCTCATTCCAGCAGAAGTAAAAGCCTCATCCACTTCTTTGGGCGTGTAATGGCTGAATATCTTGATTTCACCAAGGGCAGACTTAGATGCCAGGAGCTTGATATTCCCTTTGCCTTCTTTTCGCTTGATATAGCTCACTGAGAAAATCCCTCCTGGCTTCAATGCCTCAGCCCATTTGGCTGTTGTCTCATTAAGCTTTCCAGGCACCATGTGCACCAAGTATCCTGTGCAAGACCATATGCCATCAAGCACTGGCTTTAATTTCCCTTTTGTGAATATGGTTTCCAGTTCCTCGTCACTAGAGTAAAAGGCTTCTCCATAGCCAGGCTTCATGAAGTCTCCCTTGATCACTAGCGGCACCAAGCTCAGGTTAGGCTGCAGCTTGTACATGTTTTTTTTCAAGAACTCAGTAGAGCCTTCTAGCGGTATTACTCTTAATCTTTTTTCAGATGGAGGTGAAATCATCCCTGGCCTGTTCAATGCTTCCCTGCAGCCTGGATCAATCATGTACTGCGAGTCCCTTAGGTGCCCTGCTCCCAGGTCCAGGACTAATCCTTGGTTCGGCACCATACCCATTAATAGTGGGAGCTCAGGAACAGCGAGCTTGTTGGATTGCTTCTGCCCGTACTCTTCCACACTGTTTGAATAGGCTGCAAGGTTATGCTCCACAATGTCCTGAGGGCTTAGCTGCATTACAACCTTTTCTGTTATGGCATCTATAGATTCCTGGTCCACTTGCTCTTTTGCAGCCCATTCCTGCGGAAAAATCCCTTCTGCGTTGATTAATTGGATCAATCTTGTCAAAGCCATGCGAAGGTGCAGTACTGCTGATTAATTAATAAACTTTTCGTTTAGTTACCATTATGGAATTAATACTTTTTTATGGGCTTTCTTTTTATGGAGTCGCTATTAGGATGCGTTTAAAATGTCGCCTTGCGCACCCCGTAGGGGGCATCCCCCGCGCCAGCAAAACCGCAGTTTTGCGTGCCAAAAGCCGAGCTTTTGTCAAAACAGCCGACGAGATTACCTTCGCAATTGGCTCAGGTGACGCTCGTGCCGTTGGTGCTCAGAAACTGTAAATTTCTGGCACTACAACAGCTTGCTGTTGTTGGCTGTGGCGACATTTTAAACTAACCCTCATCATTAGAAAGGTTTTTATACTTTGGAATGGAAAGTGTTTTTTAGGATAAAAAGGGGTGCTGCTTGAGGAAGGCATGGGTTGTGACAGTAGATATGGGCTATGGCCACCAGAGGGCAGCCTATCCTTTCGCTGCCATTGCCAATGAGAGGATAATAACTGCCAACAAGGATGAGCAGCTGCTTAATTCCAGGGAAGAGAAGACGTGGAAAAGAAGCCAGTCATTCTATGAGTGGATAAGTAGGATAACTTCTTTGCCAGTGATAGGCAAGCACCTATTTGGGCTTTATGACAAGCTGCAGTCAATAGCAGATTTCTATCCTCAAAGGGACTTGTCAAAGCCTAACCTGCAGACACTTTATCTTGACAGGATTATCAGGAAAAAAAAGCTGAACCATACATTGTTTGAATATGTGAAGAGGACGCGCCTCCCTTTCCTTACAACGCATTTCATTCCTGCCATTGCTGCTGAGAATAACGGAGTCAAGGATATATACTGTGTTGTGACTGACACCGATATCAACAGGGTTTGGCTCCCGAAGGTCCCTTCAGAATCCAAGATAACCTACCTTGCTCCTTGCGAGCACGCAGCCAAGAGGCTTAAGCAGTACGGCGCCCCTAGCCAGAACATAATAATGACAGGATTCCCTTTGCCAAAAGAAAACCTCGGCGGAAGAGAGATGAAGGTGCTTAAGAAGGATTTAGGGAACAGGCTTCCTAACCTTGACCCCAAGGGAAAGTACAGGTCTAATTTCAGGAGGCTTTTGAAGCAAAAGCTAGGAAAGCATTATAGGAATAAGAGCAACCACAGGCTCACCTTGACTTTCATGACAGGAGGGGCTGGGGCGCAGAAAGAGATAGGGCTGAAGATGCTAAGAAGCCTTTCAAAGCGAATAAGGAATGACGAGCTAAAGATAAACCTGACAGCAGGCACAAGGCTTGAAGTGGCAGAGTACTACAAGCATAGCATCGTGGAGATAGGCCTTGGTGACAGGCTTGGCAAGAACCTGAACATATTGTTCGCCTGGAACAAGAAGGCTTATTTCAAGAACTTCAGCTACCTATTACATACAACAGATATCATCTGGACCAAGCCTAGTGAGATGAGCTTCTACACAGCTCTTGGAATTCCCATAATAATTGCTCCGCCAATAGGGGCGCACGAATACTATAATAAGAAATGGCTAATGGACATAGGAAGCGGCTTCCCTCAGGAAAACCCTGATTATACTGACGAGTGGCTTTATGACTGGCTTGAGAGCGGCAGGCTGGCAGAGGCTGCCTTTGAAGGGTTCCTGGAAGCCCCTAAGCTTGGCATTTATGAAATAGAGAAAATAATTTTTTCCAAAGAAAAAAATAAGACATGAAATAAATAAGGCATAAAAAATAAAAGTTTATAAATTTCATTTTCCAAAGGTATAATACTCAGTAAAAAAGGGGTTGAATTATGGATGCATTGCTGGTGCTCACCAACATAGCCATAATCCTCTTGCTAGGCATATTGTGCGCTGTCTTGTCTAAGAGGCTGAAAATCCCGAATGTGCTGGTGCTGGTAGTGCTAGGGATACTCCTGAGCAGGATAATGTATAACGGCCAGCCGTTGTTTAATTTTGACCCTACCTTCTTGGTGGGGATTGGCGCCCTTGCCTTGGTAATGATTGTATTTGATGGCTCCTCAAGGCTCAGGCTTAGCGAGGTGAATGCTTTCTCGCTCTCTGCGCTCAAGCTGATAGGGCATTTCCTGCTTTTCAGCATAGTATTGATAACCTTATTCACCACCCTGATGTTCTTCGAGAGCGTGACTGCAGAGAACATCCTCTTTGCGCTCATATTCTCTGTTATAATCGTGGGCACAGACCCCGATGCCATCTTCTCCCTTTTCCAGGACTATAAGCTTGGTAAGGCCAAGAGGGTTTTTGAGATGCTTGAGATAGAGGCTATAGCTAACACCCCTCTTATTGTCATCCTGCCTTTTATCATCCTTGACCTCATCAGGAACCTGGTGTCTGGCAACGGAGACTTGTTCTCCTCTTTCATGGCGCAAGTGCCTGTGTTCCTAGCCCAGATAATAGTAGGGGTCGGGGCTGGAGTAGTTATTGGCATCATTGTCTTCAAGAGCATGCAGAAATTCTATTCAGAGCAGTTCTCCCCTGTGGGCATAATAACAGCAGCCTTGCTAGCCTATGTGACTGCTGAGCAGCTCAAGGGCAATGGCGTGCTTGCAGTCGCTACGCTAGGGTTGCTCTTCGGCAATGTATATGTGAAGGAAAAGCCCAGGCTGCAGGAATTCAGCTACATGCTATCTAATGCATTGGAGATACTGGTGTTTGTGCTGGTAGGGGTTATGGTAAAGATTCCATTAAGCCCTAGTTTCATCTTTAAGTCATTGTTCCTGTTCGCGCTCCTAGTGCTTAGCAGGCTTGCCGCAGTCTTTGCATGCCTCAAGGGATCAAGCTATTCTTTCAAGGAGAAGCTTTTCATAAGCTTCAACATGCCCAAGGGAATAGCTGTTGCTGTTGTCGCTTTCACCTTCTCGCTTTCAACCCATCCCCAGATGAGCATAATACTCAACCTGGTGCTGGCAATAATGATTTATTCATTGATACTGGCTACAGTTGTGGAGAGGCTTTCAGGCTCTTTTATTAAAGTAGAGCCTCAAGGCAATATTGATACGCCGTTCCAGCTTTCAGATGCGTATTCTAAGAAGAAGGCAAAATAAAGGATAAGCGTCGCACAAGAATGCATTAGCTAAAAATAGCTTGTTTAACCAAGATAGCTCATGGTCTTCTTGTCAGCTTCCCTTAGGGTCTTGGTGCTTTGCTGCAGAATGCCCTTTATCTTGTTCTCGAATTCCTCTGCCTGCTTGAGCAATGGGTGGTAGTCAACATCCAATCCTAGGTACTTGTCCAGTATCTCTATCAGCTTGGCAGAGGCTTTGCTGTCTGGCAGCTGGCTGTGCGCTGCTGCGAAAAGGCAGTTGAGCTTCTTGTACCTGAGCATCAATGCTGCGCTCACGCCCATGATTATGCTTTCCTTGACTGGCATTGCTCCGCACTTCTCAAGCTTGGGGTTTCCATAATAATAAACTTTCACATCGCCAGATGTGTCGTCTGTAGCAACCCCTTCCAGCCCGATTATCTCCTTAGCCTTCATCTTGTCAGCCATCTTGATGACTTCCTCTGCAATCTCCCATTCAAAGCCCTTGACATTGAGTATGGTATGAAGTATCACTATGTTCCTGCTGGGCACGTGCCATACTGCCATGGGATTAACTAGCTTGCTCTTGTGGATGGCTGCTATAGGGCTTAGCTCATCATAATGGAATTCCCCTATCAGCTCTGCCTTCAAATGCTCAAGGAAGAATTCTGTGGCTATGGTACCTACCAGGCCAAAGCTAGGGAAGCCCTCGATTATTATAGGGTTCTTGGGTGTTTTCTTAAGAACAATCTTCAATGCGCATTCACCTCTTGTTAGCTAAATATCCTTTTGCCATAGGCTTTTATAAATGTTGCGAAATAAGAAGCATAAATGCCTAAAAATATCTGGTGAATCTTCCAGGGGCATTAGGATCATAGTAACCACTTGGCGGAGGAGCTAAATCTAGCTTATGGAACCTAGACTTGAATTCTGCTAATTCATCTTCTTTGAGGTTTCTTGGAAGATAAGTTCTATTAGGCGCCTTCTTGGTTAATGGCATAATATATTCAAAATCAATCCTGCGCACATCAAAAGGCATCACCTCCTTGCTAGCGAATTCATCAATTGATTGGAGGATGTATTTGCTTTGCACTGTTTTTTCGATGATATTCCAGAACCTATTTTGATTCTCAGGGTGGCATTCCGGGCAAGGGATAAAACCAAGGTCGACCAATTGATTAAGGCCCCTGTCTCCGATTGCCAGCAACACTTCGGCATAACCTTTAGGTCCCCTGTTGCCAGCCTTGCAATTCGTGAGGCCTAAAAGCCCACTTGATATTCTCGCAGACCAGATTGCTGGGCGAGGAACCTGGGAATTGCGATATCTGACTAATTCTCTTAAGCTCAATTTTCTGAAGCTTTCATCCAGGAAAACATAGTACGAATCATTGAAGACCATGAAACTGACGGAACAAAAAGCTTTATTTAAATCTTATCGTAGGCCCCTGTGAGTGCAAAGGGACGCGTTCTGAGCATGCTAAAGAAGATTTTCAGTAAAACATTGAGACCAAACAAAGGGCTTAGAAGAGTGATATCAGTTGGTCATCTCAAGGTAGAACCAGGCGCCAAAGCTTACAAGCGCAATGCCTAATATTGCCATGAGCATGGGGTTCATGCTGAAGATTAGGTTTCTCATGAGGTAGATTAACGGTATGGCTGCCAGTATGAACCCTATCAGGAACATGGTGGTCTGGAACTTGCCTTGCCTTGACATTTTTTTCACCTTCAACAGGTCTTGTCAACAACAAACCATCCTAGCAGGCTAAATGCGCCTATCAGGCAGAATATGATGAGCATGGTGGAAAGGGCTCGCATTGCCTCTCCGAACGTTATGAGCAGAGTGAAGATTATTATCATGAATCCTAGCGAGAATACTATTCCCTGAACAACCCCCTGTTTTCTCCACATGGTAGTGACGAAATACTGGCTTATTTATAAAGGTTGTGTTTCCTCAGCTGCTCGACGATAATTGCTGCAAATGAAAAGAATTTTAAACTGGCGCGCAGTATCCTGCCCAATACACACAAGGGGGTGTTTTAATATGGGATTTATAAAAGAATTCAAGGAGTTCGCAATGAAGGGCAATGTCGTGGACATGGCAGTAGGCATCATCATAGGCGGGGCCTTTGGCAAGATTGTCAGCTCATTTGTTTCTGATGTCATAATGCCGCCCATAGGATTGCTTTTAGGGGGAGTTGACTTCAAAGACCTAACCGTAGTGTTGAAGCAAGCAGTCGGGGATGTGCCTGCAGTAACAATCAACTATGGCATGTTCATCAACACGATAATCGACTTCATAATCATAGCCTTGGCCATATTCATGGTTATAAAGGGAATGAATAGGATGAAGAAGAAGGAAGAGGCCAAGCCAGCAGCGCCACCTAAGCCAACAGAGGAAGTGTTGCTTCTCAGGGAGATAAGGAACTCACTCAAGAAGAGGTAAAAGCCTTTAGCCAAATTTTTTTGTTTTCTTTTTCTTATTTCTCTATTTTTTTAGTTGCGAAAGCCACGTCCTGCTCGCTACCGCTCGCCTCGCCAGCCATTATTTACTTCGCTAACGCTCGTAAACAATGTCAATAATGGCGAAGACGGCCGTGGCTTTCTTGCTCGAGGAAAAATAAGTGCAAACCTTTTTAAAACCACCATCTTACCACCTAGTCATGCAGAAGAAAAAAGTCATACTGGACACCAACTTCCTGCTCATACCTGGGCAGTTCATGGTGGACATCTTCACAGAGATAGAAAGGATCATGGACTCGCCCTTTGAGCTGTGCATTATTGATACGAGCATAGGGGAGCTGAACAAGATAGCTGCCACAGGCAAGGAAAAGGACAAATTCGCAGCAAAGCTGGCTCTCGCCCTGGCAATACAGAAAAACTTAAAAACCCTGCATAGTTTCATGAGCCAAAAGAGCGTAGATGATATTATCGTCTCAAAGGCAGACGGCAATACCTACGTGGCGACCCAAGACAAGGCCCTTCGCGAGAGGGTAAAGGAAAGAGGGGCGAGGATCATAGGGCTAAGGCAACAAAAATACCTGGTGATGATATAAATGTTTTACAAAGTGAAATTGCAAGACCACATACGAGTGCCTCCCAACAAGTTCGGGATGGAGCTCAAGCAGGCAGTTATCAGCGAGATAAAGAACAAGTTCTCAGGCTACATATCAAAAGACCTGGGGCTGGTTATTGATGTTTCTGATGTGGAGAGCATCGGCGACGGCATAATCATACCTGGAGACGGGGCATCCTATTACAGCACCACCTTCAACCTGCTCACTTTTGAGCCTGAGATGCAGGAAGTATTGAAAGGCAAGATAAAAGACATAGCAGACTTCGGGGTTTTCTTCTCAATGGGACCTCTTGATGGCATGATACACATAAGCCAGACTATGAATGATTATGTGAGCTTCAGCAAGGACAAGGTGCTCCAGGGAAAGGACGGAAAGAGAAGCCTGAAAGTAGGCGACAAGTGCCGCGCAAGGATCATAGCAGTATCATACAAGGACGTTGCTAATCCCAAGCTAGGGCTAACCATGCGCCAGCCAGGCCTTGGAAAAGAGGATTGGATAGAGCCAGACCTCAAGGAAGGCCCCAAGCCGAGAAGGAGCGCGGGCAGTGGCGACAAGAGGAAGCAAAAAGAATAATCAGATAAGCCAATCTAAAAAATAATATAAGGTGTTATTCATGAAAAAACAAGTTTGCAGGACATGCAAGATCTTTGTCGAAGGCGACACATGCCCTATCTGCAAGAGAAAATCATTTGCAACAGTATGGCAGGGAAGGATACACTTCCTCAACGTGGAGAAGTCAGTGATTGCCAAGAAGATGGGTGTTGAGAAGGAAGGCGAGTACGCAATAAAAGTAAGGTAAGAGGCAATTGATGAGAAGTAATAAAGGAAATAAGGGTTGATGCTTTATGGATTTCAAGATAACCAAGGATGAGAAGAAGCCGTTGCTCAAGAGAAGGGAGATTTGCGCAAGGCTAGGATATGATGCGCGCACCCCGAGCAGGAGTGATGTTAGGAAGGAGCTTGCCAAGAAGCTCAATGCAAAAGAAGAGCTTTTGCTCATCAAGAAGATATTCCCCCACTCAGGGACACAGGCAGCAGATATAGAGGCAGACATTTATGATGACGAGGCGACAATGAAGGCAGTTGAGCTAGGGCATGTGATAAAGAAGCATTTCCCTGAGAAGAAGGCAGAGGAGAAGCCTGCAGAAGAGGCAGCAGCGCCAGCAGAGCCTCCAAAGGCATAATGATTATAAGACAATAATTATGATAGGCCACAATAAGTCACATTAAGCGAGGTTATGATCCAAAATGGCAGGAGACAAAGATAAAAAACCAAAAGCAGCAGCGCCCAAGGCAAAAGGCAAGTCCAGCAAAGTCAGCAATGTCTACCAGGTGAGCGGAGGCAGCATCACCCGCAAGAACAAGACCTGCCCTAAGTGCGGGCCAGGAGTGTTCATGGGCGACCACAAGGACAGGTGGGCCTGCGGCAAGTGCAAGTATACTGAGAAGAAGTGAAATTTCTCTTATATTTTTTTTCTTGATCTTATTCTTTTTTGTATTAATAGTATTTTCTTGTGCCCTTGATGCAGTGCTGGTCGCAGGTTGATTCTTTTGCGCTGTCTACGCTTAAGGGCATGACAAAGTCCTTTGCAAAGCTTATCACCACGTTCATCTCAATGTCCTTGACATGGGGGTGGCATCGCAAATGGTAATTGACTATGCCTTCCAGGGTCTTTAGGTCTTTGGCTGCGAACATCAGGCAGAGGTTATGCTTGCCTGAGGTTATGAAGCCGTTGAGGAAGAATGGGCAGTGCTGGAACTCTTTTAGCAGGCTTTCTGTCTCTGTGGTGCTGATGTCAATCTTGGCCAGGGGCAGCTCTAGCTTCTTGAGATTAGCGCCAATAAGGTGGTGCATCACTCCTTTTTCCTTTAGCTTCCTTATCCTTGCGCTAATTGAGGGCTGGGAGAGCTTGAGCTCTTTTCCTAGCTCATCCTGGGATGTTAATGGGTTTTTTTGCAGCTTGTGGATGATTATTGCATCCCTTTCATCGAGATTTAGCTTTTCCTTGAACATGATTATAGCCTCACACAGCCTATTAAACTATGAATGATAGTTATTTGATAGCTAATATTTAAATTTTTCCTATATTTTATAGTTAATAATGCTATTTTTGTCTGATTTGATAGTGGTTAAACTTATATATTTTAACGCTTCAATGCTTTTAGAACAAGATTGAGCAAGAGGTGAACACATGTATTCAGTGCCTATCCCGATAGGGCTTCCAAACCCAGGCTTGCCGCCTGAAGGATTCCCATCAAGGCCAGAAGAATACGGTCTTCACCTCCCATCTCATAATCACCTAGAGCCAGGCTACAAGTCAATACTGCCAAAATATGACCGTGACTGGCGTCCTAACTCAGTGCTTGAAGAGCAAGTGTACAAGCTAAGCCAGGCATATTTTATCAATCATGCGGGTGGCAGAATCAATTAATTATTAACAACGAAAATCCAAAAACCAACAGGCCAGAAAAGAGCCAGGGAACCATGGGGGATCGCCCTTGGCTTTTTTTCATGCTCAACCCTTCAACCCTCGTTGTAAGCACAACGCAACAAAGCAAAAAAAGAGAAGTGCTTTGCACTTCTTTTCTTTTTCTTTTTTGTTTTTCTTTTTTTCTCTTTTATTTTCTCTTGCCTTTTTCTTTTATTTTCACTTATAGCTTCAATTCAGATAGAAACCTTAACAAAACATATTAATAAGGGCGTATTAGTAATCTAGTATAAACACAAAAAAGGTGAATCATAATGGAAAAAACCTCAAGGAATGTTTTTGAGAGCACAGTTCTTATCGTCGGAATGCTAGCATTGATAGCAGTACTTTTCTTAGCAGGATGCCAGACAATACCTCCGGCAGGACCAGGCACAGGGGGAACAGGAGGCGCGGGCGCAGGTGGGGGCGCAGTGCTGACCCAAGGAACCTTTGCTTCTGCGCAGCTGTTTGACCCTACAGTTGAGATTGAGGCAAAAACCTTCAAGACAGAGGAAGAGTATGCTGCGTTTGTGAAGAGGAATGCTGGAGGGGCTAGTTATTATTATGGGGGCGTACGCGGAGAAGTGATGCTTGAGATGGACATGGCCAAATCAATCTCTTCTGTTGCGCCTACAGCAGCAGGCGGAATGGACTCTGCCAATGCAGCAGTGCAGGTCAATGCAGAAGAAGGAGGATATTCTACTACTAATAATCAAGTGAGAGGAGTGGATGAGGGAGACATCCTCAAGACCGATGGAGAGTATATATATACAGTGACTGGCAACACAGTCTTCATAATCAAGGCTTACCCTGGGGAGGATGCTGAGATTGTCTCAACCATCAAGCTCAAGAGCGCGCCCCAAGGCTTGTTCATCAACGGAGACAACCTGGCAGTCTATGGAAACTTCTATGACCTTGACTATTTCAAGAGCATTGACTTTGTGCCAAGGCAAGGCATGACTTTCTTCAACGTATATGACCTTAGCGACAAGGAAGAGCCTGAGCTTGTAGAGGAGTTCAAGTTCGAGGGAAACTACTTTGAGTCAAGGATGTACGGGGACTATGTCTACTTCATAACCACCACAGGCACATATTATAGGCATGATTATCCAACCCCTCTTGTGATTGATGGCACTGTGAAGAGCTCAATAGCTTTTGACAGGATATATTATTTCCCAATACCTTACCAGTCAGTGCAGTTCGCCAACATCCACGCAATAAACATGGATGATGTTGATGAGGATGTGAATTCCAAGAGCGTGGCAGTTGAGAGCAGCCAGAACATGTACATGTCAGAGAAGAACATCTTCATAACTTACACAGAATACATCAATGAGTGGGAGTTAAGGAACAAGATAATGATAGATATGATAATGCCTAAGCTCACAGAGTCTGACAAGCAGCTTATTGATAAGATAAAGCAGACAGATGACGAGGTATTGTCTCAGCAAGAGAAGGAGTCCAAGATACTGCAGATAGTGCAGACCTATGTTGGCTACATGACTGAGAAAGAGCAGCAGGACTTCAGTGATGAGCTTGATGCTGAATTGCAGGAAAAGCTTGATGAGTACGAGTATATGGAATACACCATCATCAACAAGATAGGAGTGGATGACGGGGACATATCAATTGTGGCCAATGGCAAGGTGCCAGGGCATGTCAACAACCAGTTCTCAATGGATGAGCAGGATGATGTGCTAAGGATAGCCACCACCATAAGCCAGAGATGGAGCTATTACAAGGGAGAAAGCCAGAGCACAGAATCAACCAATAATGTCTTTACATTGGACAAGGACCTGGAATTGATGGACTCGCTCAAAGGATTGGCAAAAGGAGAGCAGATTTACTCCACCAGGTTCATGGGAGACAGGCTTTACATGGTGACCTTCAGGCAGGTAGACCCATTCTTTGTCATAGACCTAAGCAACCCAAAGAACATACAGGAGCTTGGAAAGCTCAAGATACCAGGATTCAGCAGGTACTTGCACCCATATGATGAGAACACAATCATCGGCATTGGTAGGGATACAAGCGCTACAGGCTCTACAAGAGGGCTTAAGATAAGCTTGTTTGATGTGAGCGATGTTGAGAACCCCAAAGAGATAGCCAAGTTCGTTACAGACGAAAGGTACGCTCAGAGCACAGCAGAGTACGAGCACAAAGCCTTCTTGTTCAGCAAGGCAAACAACTTGCTTGTCATACCTGCTTACAGCTACAGCTACGGAGAATGCTGGGGAGGAAGATGCCCAATGGATGAAGGCCAGGATTACAACGGAGCCATGGTCTTCAAGGTGACCAAGACAGAAGTCACACTGAGAGGCATCATAGACCACAGCATGGCCAATGGCAATTACAACTACTACCAGGCAGCAGTCGAGAGAAGCCTGTACATACAGGACGAGCTCTTCACCAAGTCGCCAAATCTCTTGAGGATAAACAAGATAGATGACCTGAGCAAGGTTAAGAACCTGGAATTGGAATCAGCCAACACAGTCTATCCTGTGTACTAAGAAAGCATCAGAAGAGAGGCAGTGCATAGGCAGTCGGCGCCGCAGGCCAAATATTATTTTTTTTAATTTACCTTTCTTTTTCTTTATTACCCTTTCAATTTTTTCTTTTCATTTTTTTATATTTTCTTTTCCACAACTTTTATAAAACGCTGATTGTTCTGTAGCTGCCATGACAGACCTAGTGGCGTGCCTAGGAACAGGCAAAGGGACATGGACAGGAGTGCTTAAGCTTGTGAGCAGGCAGGATTTTGAGCAATGCTTTCTTATTGTCAACTCCTGGACCAAGCAGAGCCTTCAGCTGAAAAAAGATAACTTGCACCTCGTAGTCATTGATTCTGAAGCCAAGACAGCCTCGATTAAGGAAGAGATAATCAAGCAGCTAGAAGGCAAGATAAAAGGGTTTGAGGTGGCAGTCAACCTTGACTCAGGAGCAGGCAAGGAGCACACAGCAGTTGTGACTGCGCTCATCCAGCTAGGGTTTGCCCTAAGGTTCGTTGAGATGGACGGAGATGATATGATAGAAGTGTCCCAGAACCAGAGGTTTGAGGGCGAATGAGAGTGCAGTTGAGAATAACATGAGAATAATAATCAGCTAATATTTCTAGTCCATAATCCCCAATAGATGATACATCAGCCTGTCTGCGCCCCTTATCAGGTCTTCGTAGGTTTTGGCTTCTAGTATCACGCAGTAGCCTTCTGAAGAGATAACATTCACATCGCTGATAGTCAGCCATATGACCAAGGTCTGGTTGTTGGCGTTCTTGCATGTGATTATGGGAGTGCCTGTCTCTGCTGACTGCTCTTTTGGCTGCTTGATAAAGGCTGAGCCTGTGGGGACATTGAGCAAGTCGTATTTGCCGCCGGTTATCCTGGCTATCTCTACTCCTGCTATCACTATCTTGTTGTTTGTGCTATCAGGGTCAAGGGTGATGAATATCTGGCCGCCATTCTCCTTTATCTCAAAGAACTTGGCTCGCAGGTATCTCTCCACCCCTATGTCCTCAAGGTCTCTTGGGTGGTAGTAGAATGGTATCCGATAGCTTTGCACCCCTTTCTGCACCACAGTCATCCAGAAGCCGTCATCTGTCTTGACAAACTCAAAGTTGTTGTACTTGTTATCCTCGAATTCCTTGTTTTTAAGGTATCTTGGTATTAGCACACTCCCCAATATGACTATGGCGAGGACTGCGCAGATGATTAGGAACTTGGCTGTGCTTACAGGCTTTCCCTTAGGGGCTTCTGAGGCTTGGCATGTTAGCTTTGTTGATTGGGCATCAATCTTCTTGCTTTCTTCTTGTTTTTTTGGCTCAGCAAGACCTTGCGTTTTTTCAGCTGGCTTTTTAGCCCTAGATTTTTTTCTTTCAGCCATCTTTCTCACTCATCCTGTATCACGCCATAATAAGAATATACCAATCTATCTCTCAGCCTTAAGTATTCCAATCCCCTTGCATTGAAGTAGATGCAATTGTTGTCATCGACAATGCTTGGAACGTCGCTCATGTTGAACACTATCACAGGTGTCTGCAGGCTCGCATTGGCGCAGGAAACAACAGGCAGCTCATAATCAGGTGACTCTGTAAGGATTGCCTGGTTGATTATCTTATTATTGCCTTGGCTGTCCTTTAGGTAAAGGCTGAGCTGAAGGTTGACCAGTGCTATCTCTGCCAGGCTTGTGGAGTTAGGCTGGAATGCTGTGGTCACAAACACTGCTTCCTTTATCTTGTTAGTAGTGCTGCTGCTCAGGTTGATGAGCTCAGTCTCCTGGGGCAGGAAGTAAAGTGGTATCTCTTGCTTATCCACCTTCAGCACATACCTTGCATTAGGGTAGACCTCATTGTAAGTGAGCTTGAACTTGCCATAGCGAAGCTCATTGCTCTGGGTGCCTAGGAATATGCCGAAAACTGAGAATATCATCAGCGCAGATATTACTATGCTCATGGCTATCTGCTTCTTCTTGTCAGACTTTCTTTCTCGCCTTCCCATAGCTGAGAAGGATAAGCCAAGGGTTTAAAAAAGTTGCTAATATTCTATACGCAGCTGAAGCTTCAAGTGCAAAATCATCGTCATGGCCAAGATGTGAGCAAGCCCGGCGCAAGGACGCATAGGACCGAAGCCAGGCTCAGCTTTTCTTTGGAGTTTTAGCAATCCAAAAAGCTGGCTTGCGAACGGCCAAGATGATTTTGCAAAAAAAGCCGCCTTGCTCGTGACGTTGCACTTGTCTGCGGTTGCGGCAACTTTTTCCACGAAAAAATAAAAAGCTTTTTAATACACCTTTCCTACCCTAATGGCATCATGCTGACAGACAAAGAGCTAAAGAAGAAGTTCAAGCTGGTTGCCAGCGCAGAGCCTGACAAGTATTATGCTACAAGCGTTCTCAAGGCAGAGGGCTTCATGCGTAAGCAATGCAAGTGCGGCACTTATTTCTGGACTGTTCACAAGGAGCAGGAAACTTGCGGAGACCCGGAATGCCTTGGCAGGATTGACATCTTCAAGGGAACTCCTGTGAAAAAGAAGCTTAGCTTTCCAGAAGTCTGGCTGGGCTTCAAGAGGTTCTTTGAGAAGCGAGGCTACAAGGCCATTAACAGGTACCCTGTGATCTCAAGGTGGAACCCTACTACTGACTTTACCAATGCTTCTATTGCTGCTTTCCAGCCTTATGTTATAAGCGGGGAGAGCGACCCGCCTGCAAAAAAATTAGTAATCCCGCAATTCTGCCTTAGGTTCGGTGATGTTGACAACGTGGGTGTGACTGGAAGCCATTGCACAGGATTTGTCATGATAGGCCAGCATGCTTTTGTGAGCAAGGAAGAGTGGAGCCAGGCAGAAGTATTCACAGACATTTACGAGTACATAACCCAGGAAGTAGGCTTGCCTAAGGAAGAGCTTACTCTGCACGAGGACTCATGGGCAGGAGGAGGCAACTATGGCCCTTGCATGGAGTTCTTCAGCAGGGGAGTTGAGCTTTTCAACCAGGTCTACATGATGTTCGAGCACTCTGACTCTGGTGATAAGGAGCTCAAGATAAAAGTGCTTGACATGGGCCTTGGCATGGAAAGGGTTGCCTGGTTCACCCAGGGAGCAATAACTATTTACGATGCTGCTTTCCCAACCATCATTGACAAGCTCAAGAAAAAATTAGGGGTGGAGATTGACAAGGAGCTTTACAGGAAGTTCGCGCCAGTTGCTTCAAGGCTTAACCTTGATGAGACAGATGATGTTGACAAGGAATGGCAAGGCATTGCCTCTGAGCTAGGGGTGAGCGTTGATGAGCTCAAGAGCAAGATAATGCTCATGACTGCGCTTTACTCGATTGCAGAGCACTCAAGGGCTCTCTTGTTTGCGCTGGCTGATGGAGGGCTCCCTTCAAATGTCGGTGGCTATTACAACCTAAGGGTGATCTTCAGGAGGGCCATGGACTTCATTGACAAGCACAAGTGGGAAGTCTCGCTTCCAGAAGTGTGCGAGTGGCATGCAGAATACCTCAAGCCCATCTACCCTGAGCTAGCCAAGGGTCTTGGCGATGTGAAGAAGATTCTTGAGGTGGAGAAGCACAAGTACTATCAGAGCAAGAGAAAAGGAGAGCAGGCTGTAGCCCAGCTTTTGAAGAGCAAGAAAGAAGTAACCCCTGATAAGATGGTAGAGCTTTATGACAGCCAGGGAATAAGCCCAGAGCAGATAAGGATAGAGGCTGAAAAGAAAGGATTGCATGTTGAGGTCCCTGAGAACTTCTATGCTCTTGTCGCAAGGAGGCATGAGCAATCTGAGAAGGCGCCTTCTGATAAGACCCAGACCAAGAGAGAGATAGAGCTTGACCTTAAGGATGTGCCATCAACAGAGGCGCTTTATTTTGAATCCTATGACTACCTAGACTTTGAGGCAAGGGTGCTTAAGATTATAGATGACAAGTTTGTTGTGCTTGATAGGACAGCATTCTACCCTACGAGCGGGGGGCAGCTGCATGACAAAGGCATTATCAACAAGGCAGAAGTTGTTGATGTTTTCAAGCAAGGAAGCGTGATAGTTCATGTGATAAAGGGCAAGCCTGATTTTGAGGCAGGGGACAAGGTGGATTGCAAGATAGACTTTGACACAAGGCTGCAATTAGCCCAGCACCACACAGCAGCGCACATCATCAACGGGGTTGCTCGCAAGATACTAGGCAACCATGTGTGGCAGGCAGGAGCTTCCAAATCCATGGAAAAGGCAAGGCTTGACATAACCCACTATGATTCTCTTACAGATGCAGAAGTGGCAAGGATTGAGCAGGATGCAAACATTATCATAAGGCAAGACATGCCGGTTTACAAGAGCTTTATGCTGCGCAATGTGGCAGAGGCAAAATACGGTTTTGTGCTCTACCAAGGAGGGGCTGTGCCTGGCAAGGAAATAAGAGTGGTATCTATACCAGGGCTTGATGTTGAGGCTTGCGGAGGAACACACCTCAATCTGACAGGCGAGGTAAAGCTTATCAAGATACTTAAGACTAGCAAGGTGCAGGATGGCATTGTAAGGATTGAATTCACAGCAGGCAACGCAGCAGTCAAGACCAGCCTCGCAGAGCAAGGCATACTTGATGAAGCAGCTAAGATGCTAGGAGTAGATGTTGACCAGCTGCCAGGAAGAGTGCAGGAACTATTTGATGCCTGGAAAAAGGCAAGGAAAGCCCTGAAAGCAGGCAAGAAGATGCTCTCAGCAGAGCTGATGCTCACAAGCACAATCGCCTACAAGGGCTCAGACATATTGGTCAAGCTTGCAGAGACACTCCAGACCCAGCCAGAGCACGTTAACAAGACCATAGAGCGATTCTTGAAAGAGCTTGATGACATGAAAAAGAAGCTGAAATGATTCTTTCCTACTCAATCTTAGATTTTAACGGGGGCTCAAAAGTTACTCGTGTAAGTCATAGCCGAAGGCTCGTTACATAGATGTTTCATCATCGCCCCCGAGAGAATATACTCTAGTCGAGTATTAAAATGTTATGAAAAAAGTGACTGGCAAAAGTCGCGCTCGGCACCCCGTAAGCTTTTTGTCGCTCACTACGTTCGCTTAAAACAAGCAAATCTCTGATTTGCTGTTC
>JAFGRK010000027.1 GCA_016935175.1 Candidatus Woesearchaeota archaeon
AGAAAAAAGAAGGACAATTTTTATCGGGGATTGATACCAAAAATCTACACTAGAGGCAAAGTCAAAAACTAATGCTCACCTCTTTTTCCCGGGAAGACCTCTTACTGAGGTCTTCTTTGGGTTTATCACATGCAGCCGAAGGCATGAAGCTTACCTCTGAGCACAGGTTGCGGCGACTTTTTGAATGTAGCTGGGATAGAGAAGAAATTATTCTTTCGGCTTCCTAGGCTCCTTCCTTATCACGCCCTTCCTTGAGAGCGCAAGCCCTACTACTATCCCGAAGAGGAAGAAGGACAGGCCAAAAGCCACTAAGTCATAGTCTATATTAGGCATCCTGAAATCATCCTTAGGGAAATAAATCTCAATGTTGCTGAGCTCCAAGGCATACTCAGAGAAGATAAGGCTCACTATCGGCTCATTGTTCTGCCTGAGAGAATGGGCATACTCGTAATAGCTGTAGCCCATGATAGGGA
The DNA here is from genome assembly GCA_016935175.1 of Candidatus Woesearchaeota archaeon. Classification (GTDB taxonomy): domain Archaea; phylum Nanobdellota; class Nanobdellia; order Woesearchaeales; family SM23-78; genus SM23-78. The sequence continues at coordinate 474 of JAFGRK010000027.1, forward strand.
AGAACCCCCTGCCTTGCTCCTTGAAAATCAGCTTTTTGGCAGCCTTGATCTTCTCATCAGCCAATTCCTCTACCTGGTCGCTGCTCACAGAGATAGTGGATAATAACAGGTTGGACTCTGCCTTTGCAAAGCTGGCCTTGAAAAGGCACATCTTATAATTTTCCTGGATAGAAAAAGCATAGGCTTGCTTGATGCTCTCCCTAGCATCCTGCAATGCCAGAGGGATGTACAGCACTGCATAATTAATCCTTTCTTCAGCTTCAGACAGCTTCTTGTAGCAAGCCTGCTTAAGGTATTCCTTGTCCAGCTCCATAGGCTCGCCATTCACCTTGAAGAATTCAGACCAATAGACAGCGCTGTAATATCGCTCAACAGCATACGCCAGCTCATCAGAAGACATGTTCTGCTCGCAAAGGCCCAGGCTTACTCCTGCCTCCAAAAGCCTTTCCTTGACTATTATATATGATTCCAGCTGCGACAAGGTGCTAAGGTTGATGCTCTCAAGCCTCTGGTCAAAATCATCTATGGCTAATCTTAGTGCAGTGGCGATTTCTTTTAGCTGCGAAGGGTTTGCTTCCTCAATGCCCCTGAAATCTGCTTTTCGAAGCAAGACCCCTAGGTTGAAGCAATAGCTGGCAGCAGAATAATAGTCCTCCACTGCAAAGCTATGATTGATATTGCCCATGAAAATCTCTGACCTGTTAGCCTCATCCTCTTCCAGTTTTACCAATGATTTTAATCCTATTGAGCGCTGGCAAAGGTTGTCAGCAATGCTCCTCATAGTGGAGGTGTATTCTTCTGGGACGATTATGTTGCCATTAGGATGGGTCACCTGCCTATTGGTGAAATAGCCAAGAGCCTCATCAATGTTACCAACCCTTATCACCTCGATGCTGAGGTTAGCCTCATCAAGGCTCATCTCATCTTGATTGATAATCCCTATGTCTGGGATTATATCCTGGCTTTCATTTGCTTTGCTTATCCAATCTTTTCCTGCTTCTGATGCGTTAGTATTGTTTGCAGTGTCGTTCACGCTTAGGTTAAGGCTCATGTTCCTTATCTCCCCGGTGTTGATGAAGAACAAGGGCACTAGCACTTTCTTGAAGCCTGCCTTTTCAGCAGCCAATGCCTTTTCAACCACTCCTCCGACAGGGCCGATGCTTCCGCCTGAATTTATAGTGCCTGTCATCACAGTGTCATCCCTTAGATCCAATCCCTTGAGGGCCGCGATGGTCAGCACAGTTAGTGATGCGCTGGCGCTCGGGCCTCCAACAATGGTTGAGCCAGACCTTATGGTATAGAAAAAGTCATAGTTAGAGCAGTCCATGTCAAGATAGTCGCAAGCTACCTCATTGGCGTAACGGGTGCTTATCTGGGTGTCAATCTTGGTCAAGGGGAATGAGTCAAGGAAGATCCTGCCGCTTCCCGAGGCTACCTCCAGGTATGCGTCTGCTGTCCCGCCAATAGCCTGCTCACCTACTTCTCCTATGGTAAGCAAGGTTATGTGATAGGTCTTGGCGCTTGCAATCCCGGGTATCACTAGGAAGACCAATAGCGCAATGACCAGTACTGCCAGTAACCTCTTTTTCATCAGTGCTTATACCTCCCTCTTTGCTCAACAGCCCTTAACCTTTCCATAATAGCCTTGTGCTTATTAACTTTTTCATATCCTAGCAAGAATTCCTTAAGAGCCTCATCATAGGACTTAAAATGCTTGCTGTCCAATGCCTGCTTGAACAGGTGGATGTCAACTGCCTTGTCCTCTACCTTGTCAGAGTGGAAGCTCAGGCCGAAGTCAATGAATATTATTTCGTCTTTTGGAAAGTGCTCGTCAGCAACACCAGAAAAGTCGCCGCAGCCTGCAGGAAGTGCAACGTCATGAACTTTAGTGAATGACTTGCGCTTTGGCTGCATTGCCGGGGGTCGCCCCACCCGGGGTGGCAATGGCGACTTTTCCCTTAGAATCATATTACTCGTGGTCAAATCCCCATGGATTATGTCCTGGTCATGGAGTTCAGCCACCATCTCACCGATTCTTCTTGCAAGCTTGGGATTATCATCAAGTACATCCCTGATCTTCTCCCCCTTAATCTTCTCCATGATAATCTTTTCCTTATTGTCAGAAGAAATGAGCTTAGGATGGGCAATCCTTACCTTTTGCAAGAGATTAGCCTCGCGCCTAGTTCTTTGCTTTCTCAGCTCCTTATCCAGCTCTGGTATGCGATAGGATTTCTTCAGCCTGTCCTTTACAATGGTGTCCTTGTCTTCATAGATTACGCTCTCTGCTCCGCGAGCTAGCTCCTTCATAAGTTTTGAGAAGAATAAGGGATTTTTAATGGTTTTGGAAAACTACAGAAATTATTGCTTTGCCCAACCTTTTATCTGCCCAGCGAGCGATTGCAGGTCATAAACTAGCTTGGCGTCTGGCCTCTCAAGCATAGTCTGTATCTCAACATCCTGCCTTCTCTGGTAAGCAGGGTCTATGCCTATGAACAAGGGCTTGTCGCTCATTGTCCATTTTCCTAGCTCGTAGAGCACTATGGGGCACAGGGTTTCTTTTGGGAACCAGAATGAGATGGCATCTGCCTTTCTTAATTTATCATGCTCCCATCTTATCTGCTTTTCTGCTGCGCTTGGATCATGGATAGGGAAATTCTTCCTTCTAGGATTGTAGACTGCAATGTCCTGCCCTTGCAGCATGCTAACCAGCTCTGATTGCCAGTCAGGGCAATTGGTTATGCCTCCTGCAAGAAAAAGGCTTTTCTTGTTCCCTTGGTAATCGTTTAGCGCTTCGACGTATTCCATCCTAGGCCTCGCTTGCAAATGCCTCGTCCATGTCCCATTTGCTTACTTTCTTCCTGTTGATTACGCTCTTGAAGTCCTTTGAGTCTGCCTCGTCCTTTCGTATCTCTTCCAAGAGCTCTTCATCTTCTATATCTTCTATCATTATTTCTTCACCTGCTCATCATCCAGCTTCTTGTTGGCTTCATACTCCTGGTTGTGCTTCTGGGTCTCTTCCATCTCCTCTGCTGTGAGCCTTCTGCCGTAGAATTCCATTGACCTTTTCATCACAGAGTCATCTCCGTCAAAGTCTATTACTCTCATGGTCTGGCCTGCAATTAAGTTGATATGGTCAAACGGCTCCTTGTTCACATAGTGAAGCAGCTTAACCAGAAGCTGGGTGCTCTTTGGAGGGACGTCCTTTGGCCATCCCTCGTTTTCCTGCCAGCGGTTGAATGAGTCTCCTGGCATGATGGTTATCTCGTATATGTTCCTGTGCGGAAGGATGAAATAAGTGTTGTATGCTTGCTGGAAATACGCATACATTCCAGGGCAGTCCGGGCAATCAATTGCATAGAATATTCCGTCTGTTTTTTTAGGTGACTTTTGCTCTTCTTGATTTGCCTGGGTTGCCTGCTCTTTCTCCTGCACTGCATCTGCCTTTTGCGCTGCTTCAGCTTTTTTTGTTGGGGTTGCCTGTGCTTTTTCCTGCGGCGCATATGCCATGTTAAGGCTTGTTATGCCTATGGCTGCTGAGAGCACTATTGTGCCCAGGGTCAGCTTCTTCTTGCTCCTTGGCTTTATCTTATTGATTTCCATCTTGTTATTGCCTTATCTCAAGTGTGCTTATAAAAGTGTCTATCTCTTTAGAAAGCTTTTGCTTTTGCATCTCAATTAGTTGGTCGATTTCCATCTGTAATCCCCCTTGCTTTAAGCATAAGCAGTCTTTATTCTTTATAAATCTTTCGGTTTTGTAGCCACTAAGAAGTAGTTAAACTATTTCTTTTCAAGTACTGGTGCTGGAGCTTCCTGAAAGTCTCAGAAGAATAAGTGTCATGGGTGACTGGGTCATCAGGGTCAAAAAGCGTGTTAGCCAGCACAACCAATTGGCTGCAGTTCTTGATGTCATAAGAATGCAATATGAAGTTAGGAATATAGACGCCCCTTCCAGGGTCAAGCCTCATCCTCTCAAGCCCTCCATAGACATCCTCGAACTCAAAATCAATCAGGCCTTCGAGCACAAAAATCATCTCTTTCCTCAGGCGATGGAACTCCCCAATGCCAACCTTGCCGATGTTTAAGTTCTTGACATGGTACTGCCTAAGCCCCCTTAGGTCTCTTGGGAGATAGTTTTTCAGCTCATCAGTCTCATATCTCAAGAAATCATTGACAGTGTGCATAGGCATGGCAAACAGCACGTTCAGTTCCCCACCTGACTTGGTCTTCCAAGGGCCTCTGGTGCCTATGCTTGCAATGTCATCAATGCTTGGTGCTCTGTAAGAAGGCTTTGCAGAGGCAAATTCTTGCTCTATACGCCTCATGCTGCATTAGAAATGTGGCTCTGATTATAAATTTTCTTAAAAAATAACACTTTCTAGTGGTTAAAACAGGAAAATAAGGCATATCATCTATTTCTTATAGGGGAACCTCATCATCTTCTTGCACTCATGGCAATGATAGACCAGGTGCTTTTGGCTCAGCCTGACTGTGCAATTGACTCCTTGCTTTAGATAACTATGGCAGTGCTTGCAAAACCTTTTCTTAAGAGGGCTCCTGATGCTCACCTTGTACTTCATGGCAATCTTCCTTGCAAGCTGCACATAGCGGTTGCTGAGCAAGGGCTTATCCTTGAAGGCCTTCTCCGCCTGCAGGAAAAGATGCTCAATCCTCTCAAGCGCAATCCTGCGCACTCTCGCAGGCTTCTGCTGATGCCTAGCTTTTGCCATGAAGAATGGTAATGCCCCTGGTTATTTATAGTTTGCTAAAAAATTGGTTTTGTAAGAACAAGAATAAAAACAAAAAAACAGCTAATACTTTTTCGTCTGCTCTAAGAATTCAAAACTTCTTTCTTTTCGCAAAACAATCCTTGCAATAAACAGGCTTGCCTTCCATTGGCTTGAAAGGTACTTCGCAGTCCTTTCCGCACTCTGAACAAACTGCCTTGTGCATTTCTCGAGGCCCAAAACTCCTTCTGAAGCCTCCTCCTCTAAACTCGTTCATTTTCTTTCCTCCTTACATAAAAGAAAAAGTTTCCTTTTCTAATATGTTCTAGCCCATCATAATGGCTGCTTATTTAAAAACCTTGCGGTATTTCAGGGTAAAAAAGGCTTTTCGCTCACTCAACAGCAAGATAGGGTGGCTTGGCTATTTCCTTGTATTTAAGGCTGTATTGGCCCGCAAGCAGCTTGAGCGACAGGTTCATGCTGTCCACCCGTGCATAGAGGTGCTTCATCTCTGCAGCTGCCTTCTCCTCATCCCACTCGTCCAGGCTGTGGTGGTCATTATAGCTGCATATCATCTCCTCCAGGCTTTCCTCCAGGATTTTGTGCAGCTGGTCAAGCTCTCTCTGGTTCATTGCCTATTCAATTTCAATAGTTATATATAAATATTGAGTATTAGATCGCGGCGCGCTTTTGTGCTTACTCTTCAAGCCAAGTTTTATAAGCCAATCCTGATTACTCCTTTATAAGTGATTATGCATGGCGAAGATAAAAGGCTCAGAGATGGTAGTGAGCAGTGGTAAGATTTATCATCTTGGATTAAAGCCAGGGGAATTGGCCAGGAATATCTTCGTGGTCGGAGACCCTGCAAGGGCAGACAAGGTCGCATCCTACTTTAACACCATAGAGCACAAGGCCAACAATCGCGAGTACTTGACCAGGACTGGCACCTATAAGGGAATGCCAGTGAGCGTTGTTTCCACAGGCATAGGCACAGACAACACAGAGATAGCGCTTGTTGAATTCTTTGTCTTGAATGAATTTGATCTTGAGAAGAGGGTTAAAAAGGAAAAGGCAGAGCCCCTCACCATCATAAGGATAGGGACATCTGGAGGTTTGCAGAAAGATATTGATGTGGGAAATTTAGCAATCTCTTCATATGCCCTAGGTCTTGACAGCACAGGAGCTTTCTATCAAGTGCCAGTGCCTGACATGACTGCTGCCAGGCTAGAGGGAAAAGCACAGGCAGCCATATCCGGAGCTATCCCTTCAGGAAAGAGGTTCAGGGGGAAAATCTATCCCTATGCTTCTAAGGCTTCGCCCGAAGTGGTAAACGCATTAAAGCGAAATGCAGAGGCGCCTTTTGCAGTCGGCATTACTGTTACTGCGCCAGGATTCTTTGCCCCCCAGGGAAGGACGATTCCAGGGCTGGAGCTGACTGTGCCTGGATTGCAGGAGAAGCTTGCAGAGATAGAGGTGGCTGGCCAGAGGATAATCAACTTTGAGATGGAATCAAGCCTCTTGTTCCACCTCGCAGGCAAGATGGGCTACAGGTGCGGAACAATATGCCCTATAATCGCCAACAGGCCAGCAGGAACTTTCCTTGTAGACTATTCTGATGCTGTTGACAAGGCTATAGTGACAGGGCTCAAGGCAATGCACGAGCTTTACAAGAAGCAATGATTTTTTCACATTATCGCAACCCAAAAACTTTTTATATAAGTATTCCTAAGAAATACTATCCGTGGCTTTGGAAGAGGACGCGCAGAGTGAATATGAAAGGCTTTGTGCACTGAATCCCATATTTCCTAATAAGTTCTGCAAAATAGCAGCGATAATCATGTCATGGAAAGGCTACAAGATAATAAAAGGTCTTGTGCATCTTGATAATTATTGCTGCTCTGGGAAAAGCCTTGAGGTTGTGCATTACTGGAATTATGACCCTGTTTCTGGAAGAGAATTTGACTTGACTGCTGAGCAGTTTAACCACCATACCAAGGGGCAGCCCTTGCCTTCAGTTGGCATTTGGCACCCTGAAAAAAGGCCTAGCTTCTATGAGGAATACGGTAGAGACATAGCCCCGCATGAGGTTTATTGAAGTTTTTTGTGCAAGCTCAAGGCCTGCCTAGCCTTCCGATGGTGAAGAGAAGCGCTGCATGGAGCATGGCCAGCAACAGCCCTGTTATCCAGTTCTGGAGTATCAATATTCCCCCTATTAGAGAATAAAGCGGAGCCCAGGGCCCTCCAAGGAGCGCAAAGTCCACTATAAAGATAAGCGCTAGGATTACTGCCAAGATAATAGGTGAGACTGGCAAGGCAATGCTGACTTTGCCTGCTGAGGTCAAGCTGCTAGTGTCAATCAATCCTAGCATCAATGCAATTAATGCCAGGAAAACTACCGCATTGATGAATGCTCTTCCTTTGTGTATCATATCATATCCTTCTGCCTGTAGGCTATATAAATTTTTCGAGATGAAAAGGGTTGCAAATAGTAGCGCCGAGTGAGCCTTGAAAAACTTAAGCGAAAACAAAACACGCGGCAAAAGAATCGATTAAATATGCGGTGCGAACGCGCTACGAAAGGATTTGCAACCCTTAGAGGTGGCTGGCTCTGGCTTTACTTTTCCTTTCCTGCCAGCTTGGCATTCAAGAAATTATGCACATACTCTCTTATCTCAGGCCTGTCTGCAAACGGATTCCTGCTTCTCTTGTCATCACCGCAGTAGGCAAAGCCCAGGTAATAGGCTGCTATGCTCTCACAAAGCTCCTCACTGATTCCGGTCTTAGGCTTGTATTCAGGATCATCACTTTCAAACTTGTTGCATTTTCCCCTGTGGGTGGATGCGTAGTGAGATATGGGTGGGTGCTGCTCTGCAAGCTGGGCGAACTGCAGCATTGCATCAAGCCCATTGACCAGCTTTCCGTCTGGCATTTTCAATGTGTAATCATCCACATAGAAGGCTGGCTGTACTATGGTATGGCCTAGCTCGTGTATGAACCCTTCTGACAAGATTATCTTCCCTATGTCTTTTGGCACTAGGTCTTTTGGAAGCTTGTAAAGCACTATATTGGCGCTTGGCACTCCTGTCTGCTTCCATTTCAAGAAGTCTACATAAGAAGGGATTATTGCTGTTGGTGAGAGAGCTTCATCCCTGTTAGGAATCGGTATAGGGTTCTCTTGCGTTGAATCCTTGTGGAACCATGCCTCTGGCTGCCCTACTATCTTTTCGAGTATTGACCTTTTCCTTGCGTTCTTTGGGAATAGGTAGAATAATTTGGCCAGATCCTCCTCTGCCAATCCTATATGCTGGCTGTTCTCGACATTGTATGGCAAGGGCTTGTTCTTGGTGCTATAGCTTATGCTAAGTCCTGAGTTCTTGTACCATTCGATTGTGGGGCCCATGTCTAGCCCGGATATGTTGGTGTCAGCCATTCAATCTTGTCAGGTTTGCTCCTATATAAATTTTTCGGTTATTTTACTATTATTTGGTGGTTACAAATGATTATTTTCTTTTGGCGAGGTTTTCTTTTCCTAAAAGAAAAGGTCGCAATGATTTTGGCTTTTAGTCAGGCATTCCTGCCGCCAAGAATGACTTTAGGAGCGTTCTTAAGGATGTACCAGTCAGTCATCCATATCCTTCCCTTTGAGTACACCTCAGAATATTTCTTGTTATTGCTGGCTTCCCTGCCATGACCTGGGCTTCCCCTGCCAACACAATCTAAGCTGAACAATCCCCAAGGCCCAGCTCTCAGCTTTTCACGGTCCTTTGGCTTTGCATTATTGATTGAATCTCCGAAGGGGGGCCTGTTGCCAAAGAAATAAAAGTTGTCATTGGTCTTGGAATAGAAAAAGCCCTTGCCAAGGTACTGGGCTGCAAGCTGCAAGAGCTGCGGAGCCTCGTCAAGAGAGAATTTTCTCAAGACTCTTCCGAAAGGGGTTTTCCTATAGTCAGGGGCATATTTATTTCCTGCAGCAGTTTCATTCTGCAAAGGCTTCTTATCTCCAGGCCTTACAATGCCTTTCCTCACCATCTTCTTATATTCTGAATGAGCATCCGGTATCATGGTGCGGACCTTGTACTGTTTTTTCTCTGAGCCATCCTGCATCACAATCTTTTGCACATAGAATGGGTTTGCATACAGCCTTGAGATGCCATCTTCTCCCTTGATGACTGTCTTAGCATCCTCAAGCTTGACCCCTGCCATGCCCATGAGTGAAGCTGCAAATGCAAAAGGCAAGCTCGCAACCACAATAGGAAGTTCATAAAGCCTTTTAGCATAATGGTTCAGCCTGGCAGCGCGCTCACTACTGCTGTTGCACAGCTCTTCCAGGCTTCCCTGGCCCAAAGGCACTGCGATTGCTCTCTCAGGCTCATCAATCATCTTACCAAGATTATGCATAGAAAAAGGGAATCTAATCAGGCTTATAAAGTTTATTTAAAATAGCCTTAATTGGCAATACACACCTAGCTAAAGAGCCAAATACAAAACTCAGCGATGTGATGAAATTACCCAAAACTATTAAAAAGATGAGTGATTCCTGAGAATTATGGCCCTTAATCTTAGCGAAATACTAGCAGAAACATGGTGGAATAACACAGTTGAGGATTACCTAGTCACTTTAGGGATTTTCCTAGGTTTATTTCTCTTGTTCAAACTATTTAACCATTACATCATTTACAAGCTAAGAAAGCTCACTAAAAAAACCAAGACAGAATGGGATGACTTGCTAATAGAATTTTTAAAGGAGATTAAATGGATGTTTTACCTAGTGGTTTCTTTTTACATATCAATGCAATACCTAGAATTGCCGCCCTTTGCCAATAAAGCCCTTTATTACCTGCTGCTGGCTGTTTTAGGCTTCTATATAGCCAAAGGGATATCAAAGGCAATAAACCATTTTGTGAAAGAGCAGATAAGGAAGAAACAAAAAGCAGATGATAAGAGCTCAGGCTCAATGATTAAGGTATTAGGGGTGATTGTGAAAGTAGTTGTATGGGCAATCGTCCTTCTCATGATACTATCAAACATCGGAGTGGAGATAACCCCCTTAATAGCAGGCATGGGCATCGGAGGGATTGCTGTTGCCCTGGCACTGCAGTCAATACTAGGGGACTTGTTTGCAGCATTCATAATCTACTTTGACAAGCCTTTCAAGGAAGGAGACTTTATAATAGTAGGGGCTGACATGGGAGTGGTCAAGTATATAGGCTTAAAGTCCACAAGGATACAGGCCCTGCAAGGCCAAGAGCTGGTGATGTCCAACACAGAGCTCATAAACTCCAGGGTAAACAACTATAAGCGGATGGAGAAGAGAAGGATTGTCTTTAGTTTCGGGGTTAAGTACGATACTGGCAAGGCAAAGCTCAAGAAAATAAAAGGCATAGTGGGTAAGATATTTGAAAGCATGAAAGGGGCTGATCTTGACAGGGTGCATTTCAAGCAATTCGGTGATTTTAGCCTGAATTACGAAGTGGTTTACTTTGTAGACACCCCTGACTACAATGCTTACATGGACCTGCAGGAAGATATTAACATGAAGCTCTACTCAGAGTTTGAGAAGGCAGGCATAGGATTTGCATTCCCAACGCAGACAATTGAGATGGAGAAGCACAGGAAGTGACTTGCCTAGCAGCATATCGAAATATTTAAAACAATAATGGTTTTCTCCCAGGCGCATGGTAAAGGAATCTGACTTAGAATTGGCATTGAAATATTCTTGGAGCAAGGACACAACCCTTGATGAGAAGAACTGGGCTGCTGAAAACCCTTCATGGGGGCAGTGCGCAGTGACAGCCTTAGTTGTCAATGATTACCTCGGAGGCGAGATCGTCTGGGCCCTTGCCAAGCTGCCGGACGGCACAGATATATCGCATTACTTCAACAAGATCAAAGGCGAGGAAAAGGATTATACCAGGATGCAATTCCCAGAAGGGACGCAAGTGCCAGCAGGCGTTACTAGGGCTAAAACTTTTGCCTCAACCAGGGAATACATATTGTCCTATGAGAGCACAAGGCAGAGGTATGAGCTGCTGAAGGGTAAAGTAAGTGAGTTTCTAAAGAAGCAGTATTTGTGAGCGCAGCTATATGACCCGGTCCTCTAGCCTGAAAGGCTGGAAGTTGCCTTTCCTGGTCTTGACAACGCTTTGGTAATTCTTATTGCGCATATTATAGATAAGGGTTTTTGGGTCAGAAACTTGCCTCTTCACATCATCAAGGCTCATGACCTTTCCGCCAGGATAATAAACCCCTGAATAGTTTTTTGGTGCGCCAGCGATGAGCTCACCGCTATTAGTGATGTGCTCAGTGCGCTCAAAGAACAAAAAACCAAAGCACTCATCAGGGATCTTAAGGCCCTTGACGTCCCTGCTGCCTACGCGCCTAGCCTCAGACTCAATGACAAAAAATCCAGGGAACAAGAACTCAACATAATCTGCCTTGTACTCCCTGTTAGGCTGGTAATCCTTAATTTTCATGAGAGACACCTACCATCTATAACCTAGTAAAAAAAGAAAAAAAATTATACTTTGACAACATAAGTGCTAGCGATCTTATCATGCAATCCTTGCTTTTTCTTGTCCCATGCTATCATAAGGTGCCCTATCCCTAATATGATGCCAGACAATATCTTGCCTATATACCTCAGGATTGCCGAAGGTATTCCTATGTAGTTTCCTTGCTCATTGACTATCCTCATCTTCAGTATCAGCTTGCCTGGTGTGCCGCCCTTGATGCCGTCCATATAGACTATCAGCAAGAATGAAGCTAATGGGATAAGGTAAGCCATTGAAGCGATACCTGTTGCAAAAGCTAGCCCATAACCGATTAGGTTTGCAGGCGCGCCTATTATTATGCTGTCTAAAATCAGTGAGAGAAACCTCTTCCAAAAGCCGACATAAGTCGGGTTTGCCATATCAACCATTTTTTTACCTCCCACCTCGTTTTTTGCGCTTTGGCCTTGATTATTAATGGAACTGATTGAGTCATCCACAGTAGCTTGGTCATACCCTTGCTGTAAGAGTGAGCTTCTTACCTGCTCAATGCTATACCCTCCCTGTAATTGCTGGCTTATGTAATTCACCATTTTCTGGTCAATCATTGCGTCACCTCCCCTATTTCCTTAAAGTCAATATAGGAATAGAATAAGAATATGTGCTCAAAAGTGAACACAAACGCCTCTAATACCAGGAACAGCAGCACCAGGATGAGGTTAATGGATATTTTTATCCAATGGGGCTCGAACAGGAGGTTAGAATATGTGCCGTATAGCGGCTGCCCAATAAAGCTGTTCATGAATATAGTGATGCCGTATATCATGAAGAAGATGATCAAGACCTGCTTCAGGTGGCCCTTGGTCAAGTCGTAGCTATGCTTGATGGATTTCACTGCCCCTGGCTCGCCCATGTACAATGACGGCGTGGCAAAAATCAGCCTCAAGGTTACTGTTATGATGTAGACTATGAACAAGATTACGAAAACGAAGATGGACAAGGCCCCTAGGATGGTGTTAAGGAAAAAGAGGGATGCGATGATCCCCAGGGATATTATTATGGGGGCAGCCACGATAAAGCCAACCAATACCCTCAAGGATAATAGCTTGAAAAGGAACCTGTTAGTGGTCGCTATCAGCTCACCGGAGCTAAATTTTTCTTTCTTTATGGTCAGTGCGATGATGGCATAAGACATGCATGAGAAGTAAAAAGAGCCGATTATGCCTATGAAAAGAAAAACAACCAGCATAACCAGGTTTTTGGCATTCAGCAGCTGCTTATACGAGCTCCAGTCATAGTCTTTTTCATCAAGGTATTGCGCTAATTCCTCATTATAAGTTGAGCTCCTTGAGTCCTTGCCGAGATAATTTACCAGTTCCTTAGAATAGTTCTCGTCATCGATATTGTCCTTATTTAATAAGTAGTCTGATTTCTGCTGGTCAAACTCATTGCTTGCGGAAACAAACTGTTTCAACAGCGGGTTCAGTCCTGAGAGGTTCAGGAACAAGAAAATCAGCAGAAAAGGGATGATTATGGAGCAGAGGACTGGCAATATTATGTTCTTATGGTGCATGAGCAAATTAAAGCTATCGTTAAAACCCTTTTTTATATCCACCACACATAAGATATTTCTAAATCACATATATAAATATTGCTATTCATCCGGAATGATTTTTAAGATGAGCCTTAAGCTGCAGCAGGGTTGAGCGCTTTAATTAATTTTATAAATAATCCCTGGTTTCTCAAGCATATGCCAATAGAAGGAGTAGTGTATGATTACAGGGAAGCAGACCATGAGGACCGCAGGAGGGCTATTGTCACAGCCTTCAACGGCGACCTAGGGGATTTTGTGGCGAGGCAAGTGAAGATAGCGCTCATAAAGGAAGAGGCAACACTGGGAGGCCATTACCATGAATACGATGAGCTGTATTACCTGCTGGAAGGCAAAGGGAGCTTCACGCTGAAAGAGATAGCCACAGGATTAATAGAAAAATATGAGATGGCTAAAGGCAACAGGCTCTACATCCCAAGAAGGGTGGCGCACAAGGCAGTCCTCAAGCCAGGCTCAATACTGATAGGCTGCACTGGGCAGCCGTATGCTTCTGCAATCCAGAACGACTATGGTTTTGAGTTCTAAGAGCACTCTTGATCTAAGCCCATGATGGGTAGAAAAGCTGCTTTATTCTGATTCGCTTAAATTTTTTATTGCTTGCTATTTTCTCTTCCTAGACCAGCCAATAAGGAACATGATGCCGATGAAAAAAGCAACCCCTGAGATCTGCAGGACCCAGGCCAGGTGATACCATTCAAAGCCCTCTCTTATGCCGCTCAATAAGACCCTTGCAGCATAAAGCAATCCTGCGATGACAAAAGCAACACCGCCAATGATTTCACGCTTCCAGGACATTATCAGGACGACCAGCAAGATTAATGAAGGGATGTTATGCATGAACAGCCCCAGGACTGTGCCCCAGAAGCCGTAATTCCCATCAAACACATCCAAGGACATGAGAGCCAGGAACAAGATGAAAAGGATTGACAACACTCTAGGGATCCAATACAACCATTTGTTAAGCTTTTTTTTCATGAAACAGTTAGTTGGTAGCTTGACTATTTAATGTTTATTATTCAAGACTATATGCATGAGCTGAAGATAAAACTACCCTTGCCCGACCAACTTACCTTAGCAAAAAAATAAGAAACACAGCAATTCCTATTATCAAAGCTCCTATTCCCGCGACAAAAGCTTTTTTTCTCTTGCTTTTTTCATCAGCTGTAAGATGCCTAATCCTTCCTTCTCTCTTATACTTCTCCTCGAGCGCCAACCCAATTGCTAAGCCAATAGGGATTCCAGTCCCGATAAGACCAGGATTACCAGTAGAGATTGCTAAAGGCATTCCAAAAGGCAATCCTAAAGCAATTCCTATTGCAACAAAATGGCCTTCAGGATATTTCTTTTCTTTCATGTTCTTATGTTAATGAATAAATGTTATTTAAAACTTCCGTAAAAAACAAGAACAACTCTTAATGCGGAAATAAGACTTCGGCCAGGCACCAGAGCAGCGCCAAGAAACCTATTGTCGTCGATAAGAATATGAGGATGGAGCGGTCTTTCTTTCTTATGATGCCAATGATGCCGGTGAAAAAAGCAGCGATTCCAGAGATGAAACCTGCCAACATGGGCAAGGCTAAACCAGGCCTGGCCATGATGTCCTGCAGGATGGTTCTCCCAGCTGTAACAGAACTATAAAAGCTTACGAATGACATGCCCATATAAAAAAATACTGGCATAAGAACTATTAATACAGCTGATAATCTACCCAAAATACTCTTGGGCATAAGATTTATTTTCATGTTCTAAAGTAAGAGTTATTGAGTAAATAAATGTTTTTGTTTTGACAATGTTCTGCGATGAGTGCGAAGCACTTTTTAGTGATTGAATTAAAGTTTGGGGTGTTTGTAGCCGAAACAGCAAAAATATGCTATTTTTGAGCTTCGAAAATCAAGAAGATTTGCGAAACATTTATATAATAAAACATCATATTATGTTATAAATTGTTATAAAAGGTGATTTTGTATGGTCCAAGCAATGGTAAATTTAGGAGAGCGTGAAGACAGGCTTTTGACTATTATTAAAGGCAAATTTGGCCTTAAGACTAAATCTGATGCTATGAACTTTGTTATCGGAAAGTTTGAGGAAGAGCTTCTTGAGCCTGAGTTAAGGCCTGAATTTGTTAATAAGATAAGGAATATTGAAAAGAAAGGAAAATTTACTAACTATAAGGATATTTCTGAATTGAGAAAAGAGATTGAAAATGCGTAAGTTCTCAATAGAAGATGATATGAAGGCTAAGCTAATCAAGCTTAGCAAGAGAGACAAAGTAACCTATGAAGCTCTTATGAGGAAAATTGACGAGATCCTGAGTTGCGAGGACGTCAATCATTACAAGAATTTAAAGAAACCGCTTCAGGGCTTGAAAAGAGTCCATGTTAAAGGACCTTTTGTTATGACATTCAAATACTTAGAATCAAACGATAAAGTGGTCTTCTATGATTTTGACCATCACGACAAGATATACCTGAACGCCCCAAACCAATAGAAAAGATGTTTTTTCTGAATTGAATATAATGGCCTGCCAGGTGCCCAGAAAGGAGCAGAGAAAGCCCGCCGCAGAATCATATCCAACGCCTCACCCTCCTTTTATAGCCAGCATATCTCTTGCCAAATCTCTTTTCAAGGTTCTTCTCTTCCATGGGGATGAACAAGGATTCTGCAATGATGACGAATAATATCGAAAAGACTAAGGAAGATATTGAGCCAAGAAAAAAAGCAGCTCCGAAAATGATGGAGAGCATACCCAGATACATCGGGTGCCTGCTTATCTTGAATGGGCCGTAATCAATAAGGGAATTTGGCATTTCGTGAGGCTTCACAGTGGTTTGCTTTTTCTTGAACAAGGAATCAGCCCAGAGGTTCAGCACGATCCCAAAGGCAATGAATAAAATCCCAATATAATTATATGGGGAAGAAACAAGCTTAAATATTGGGAATATGAAATGAAAAGCCACTGATAGCAATAGCAATGCCATAAAATATGTTGGAGGCATGATTTTCGCTTTCATATGCTGATTATAGTGAGACATCTATTAAAAGCTTTCTGATAAGGTGGGTTATTGAATTGCACACAACTTAGGCTCTCCTATTAGGGGTTGAGCTTTAGTGCTGTAGAGAAGTCCTAAAAAAATCAGAGTTTTTTGGGGCAAAATTAAATCAGGAGCGAAGCTCAATCATGTTTAAAGGATTACGGGCAAGAAGTTATTTCAATGCGTTTAATGCATCATTATCTCCTTTACTTAGTTCGTTTGGAGAGGTTACAATCTTTTTATAATCTTCAGCAGTAATATTTTCTAAAACCTTTACGAGGGGGATATAGCCGGTTTGGTTTTCTTCAGTTAATAATAGCTGGCATCCATATTTAACAGTGTATCCTAATTTAGTTGCTGCAGTTCCATGTAATATTTCATGTCCGATCTGAGTAACTGGCAAACCATTATCTATTAAAAAACCCAAAAGACTTCCTATGTCATCAAAAAGATGAAGGTCTTCAGGAGAAATTTTATTTCGATATTCTTCTTGAAGATTGGCCCTCATTTGATCAAATTGAAGTTGATTTATTCTTCCGTTAGTTAGCCAAGATCGAAGGGTATTTTCTTCCCCATTGAATGCTTCATAATCTGATAAATATGTTTTTGGCTTGTGCATATATTGATTCGGACCTTAATCATATATAAATTTTTCGGTTTAATTGTCTCTTTTTAGTGGTAAATTATTTTTTACCTTTCAGCTATTTTGCCCCAAAAAATTGAGTATGACTAAGGGCCCTGTTAAACTCTCCTATTAGGAGTTGAGCTTTAGTGCTGTAGAGAAGCGACGAAGAAGCTGAAAAAGTGCGCTGTCAATTACTGTACCATGCCATATCTTTTATTCTTCGCAGTCATCTTAAGAAAATATTCAAGTCTCTTCTTGAAGAGTTCAGGGCGAGTTCTGGCTCCTTCTATCCATTCAATACGAATACGTTTGTATGATTCAGGAAATTTCTGAAAGTTTTCCCAAGTTGTTTTATCCTCCTTTAATAATTTGAGAATATCGGGTTTTAGTATGTATTTTAAATTTTTTGGTGAACCATCAAAAACATGTTTAACAGCATTAAGACCCTTAGCTGTCATCTTCTTTTGATTAATGAGTTTATGGATACGTTCTTTGTTGGTTTGCGAAAGCACACTATTGGGCTTTCTTGGAGAGAATCTTTGCGCAAATTTTTCTTCATCTATGCCTTTCTGTATGCTATCTATCCAGCCATAGCAAAGAGCCTCTTCAACAGCATCATTGTAAGGGATCCTTTTTTGGCCAGATGATTTCCTGTAATAAATGAGCCAGATTTCCTTTTCTTTATCATGGTTTTTAGAGAGCCATGAACGCCATTGCTTCCTATCATTCACATAAAGTGTCTTTCCTAACTCCATATTTTCTTAAGATGCTATTACATATATAAAATATTCTATGTGTGCAGTTTTTCAATTGAAACTAACATCGGGATTTAGAGAAGTTTTTGCGACAGCAAAAAATTTGGGAATAATCTGGAAATCGCTTGGCGATTTAGCGTAAGCGACCGATTTTGCAGTTAAATTAATGTTAAATACTTTTACCCTACAAAGTGGGGTCGGATTGCGTCCGCAAAGTTGAGAAAGTCTCGTGTCTTAAAGGGTGAAGCCCAATAAAACAAAAGAATAAAGGTTGGGCAAAGCTCATTAGTTTAATTTATATTGAAGTTTAAGAAAGATATTTAAATGTATATATTATACTGCTCATATGAAGAAAATATTAATCTTATTAACAATATTGATTTTGGTACCGACAGTAATTGCAGCTCGAGATCCGGGATTTGTATTCTGTGAATTACAAGGATATCACCAACGTTTTTCAACAATTATTGAGTTAGGAGATGATGAGATTCAATTTATTCATGACTATAAGGGTGATGATAGTCTTTTTTGTCTTTCATTTGATGATGGGAATAGAAGCACTTACGGATGTAAATATGTGATATATATTGTTGGAGACGGTCTTGAAAAAGATGATTTTATTAAAAATATTTTTGAAGAAAAGAATTTCTGGAATTATACTGTTAAAAAAATTGATAAAAAAGGATATGGTCCTTGGTTCGAGGTTTTTGGACCTTACAAAGAGATTGCAATCTGTGATTTTGGTGAGGGAAAAAATTGTCCCACTAATGATTTCCTTAATGGTGAATGTGGTCAAGAATATATAAAAGAACTTTCTTGCGTAAAGGAGGGAGAATCAATACATACTATGTTCCAAGAATGTTGTGAAGGATTGGAAGTCTATACTCCAAAAATTACGCGTCCTGGTTTCCTTCCAACATGTAGAAACCCTCCTACAAACATTTTTATCAAATTCTGGGAATGGCTTAAAGGAATTTTCTAATTTGCCCAACCCATCTATAAATTAACGAGACTTTTTCAATTGAAACTAATATCGGAAGTTCCTGTTAGCTTCGTCTGACCAACGGGAAGACCTAAAATTTAGTGCAACGTTCCGAAGCCGAAGGCGGAGGAAAAATTCAAAGTTTGTCCCCGAGCGTTAAATTTATAAGATTTAGACCATCTCCATTTAATAATGATAACAAAGATTGATTCCAGCATTGTGCCATATGATAATCTCATAAGAGCATTATGTAGAACTCCTTATTATGGTCATTCAAAAGGATGTCCAAATTACGATAAGAAAGAAGGATGTCCACCCCAAAAATTGATTACTGATGTTCTGGATTTTGACAGAGAATTATATCTTATTTTTACGGAATTTCCAATTGGTGAGTTTGCTGAAAAAATGAGAATTACTCATCCAGAATGGAAAGAATCCACTTATCCAGATCATCCAAAAAGAACATCAGAGTTTGTTCAATCTATTGAGGGTAAATTAAGAGAAAGACGTCCTGAATGGCCAGATGAGTATTATGCTCAGCGAAATACAGAACAATGGACATCTGCACGTGATTGGTATAATCCGAGAAGATGGCAACCGACTGCAAGAAAAGAACATCGAGAAGAGGTTCAAAGGTTTCTTGCACAATATCCTGATTTAGTAATCGACAGATGTCCAGAAGCACATGGAATCAATCTTACTGGATTAATGCACGAGATCGGAATTGAATTACAATGGAGATGGCCTCCTATACATGATCTTAAAAATAAATCTTACATTATTTCTATTGGTGGAAGTCCTTCAAGCTCGGGGGCAAATTGAGTTTAACTTGGGTTTTATGAGAAGTAAGCCGAAGGCTTATTTCCCCTGTAGCGAGCCAGAGATGGCAGAGGCAACCCTACTGCCCTCGGCGAGCGAAAGGGCGAAGCAACCTGCAAGGTTGCGGAGTCATAAAACCTGTTATATTCGTCGAAGCCTGAAAGGCTGAGACCGAGCCAAAGCTGCAAGCGGTTTTTTGCAACAGCAAAAAATTGGCGAAGAGTTCAGAAAAAACGTTTAATAGTGTGCGAAGCACCTTTTAGTGATGGAATTAAGGTTTGGGGCGTTTGTAACCGAAACATTTATATAATAAAACATAACATTATGTTATAAATTGTTATAAAAGGTGATTTTGTATGGTCCAAGCAATGGTAAATTTAGGAGATCGTGAAGATAGGCTTTTGACTATTATTAAAGGTAAGTTTGGTCTTAAGACTAAGTCTGATGCTATGAATTTCGTTATAGGAAAGTTTGAGGAAGAGCTTCTGGAGCCTGAATTAAGGCCTGAATATGTTAGTAAGATAAGGAATATTGAGAAGAAAGGAAGATTTACTAACTATAAGGATATTTCTGAATTAAGAAAAGAGATTGAAAATGCGTAAATTCTCAATAGAAGATGATATGAAAGCTAAGCTAATCAAGCTTAGCAAGAGAGATAAAGTTACGTATGAAGCTCTTATGAAAAAAATTGACGAAATCCTGAATTGCGAGGATGTCAATCATTACAAGAATTTAAAAAAACCACTTCAAGACCTGAAAAGAGTCCATATAAAAGGACCCTTCGTAATGACATTCAAACACCTAGAATCAGAAGATAAAGTCATTTTCTATGATTTTGACCACCACGACAAGATATACAAGAACGCCCCAAACCATTCAGAGTAAATAAAGACGTTTTTTCTGAATTGAATATAACATGGGTTTTAAACGATGTTTTCTGAGCCGAGCCGGAAGGAGCAAAATTCTAGGCAACCCAAGAATTTTGCGACTGACCTCCTGGCGAAGAAAATATGGGCTGAACGAGAGCGGGGAGGAAACCTTTAGAGTGGGGACCCGCTCGAAGTGAACCGTTTAAAACCTGTTGGCGGAACCGACCCCTACGCAAGTGGGGGGAGGCTTGGTATGACGGAGGGCGGCGGCGATAAGTTTATAAATTTCGGGTTTATTCGTTACTCTATGGAAGTAAAAGAGATTGATTTATGGTGGAAGTTTTATATTCCTATCCCATATAAGCCTAATGAGACTGAAGAAGAGTTCCTTAAGAAGGCGATGGATTGTCTTGTTTCATTCTATAAGAAGAATACTAAAACTCCTAAAAGCGAATGGGATATTGATCCTTTCAAAGGTGTGACTTTAGAATCATTAAAAGGGGATATAGAATCATGGAGTTTTAGAGATTTGGAGCTTGAAGGGATAGTGGAATGTAATGTTGACTTCTATGTCGGGACTCCTCAAAGGAATTATGGAAGAATAGGAATTGAAGTCCTGACTAATGCTAATAAACCAGCTGAAAGAAAGCCCATGATAGATTTCTTAAGGCAAAAATGGAAAGAATTTGATTACAATTTCTAAGTCCGCCGCCCGAGTAATATTTCCGCTAACCTAGCGCTTAAAAGAAGTTCTGAGCCCTCGTGAGGCGAGGCATCCCACGCCGAACAGAGCTGGAAATCGAATTTGGGTCGAGCGAGTGCAACGAAGCGAGCCTTTTAAGCGCCGTTAGATGACCCGAAGCCTCCGCAGAGGCTGAGAGCGCAGCGTGGCAAGCGAACGAAGTGAGCGCAGAGTCGAGCGAAAGAACGGCTAAGTATCAGAAGTTTAATAGAATAAAAGAATGAATAAAAAGGCAAAAAACTATAATTTCCCCTCATATTTGAAAGGAACTTTAGTTTCTTTAGAAGGATACCAATTACCCCCTGTATCTTGATAACCTGCCATATATGAACTCACATAATTTCCAGAAATTCTTATCTTAATATCGTTACGGCCGGCTGGAATAAGTTTAAGTTTAACATGTGAGAATCTTTCAAATTTATGGTCATTTAGAAAGACTTCGGGATACACGCTTTTTGGTAGTACTGTTTTCGGATCTAAATTTAAACTGTGAAGTATTTTTTCTAATTGAGTTTTCGTATATGTTCTTCCTAGCAATGGATTTTTCATTTAAACACCGCCACTATTTGTTATTACTGTGCGATAGTATCAATTATATTTAAATGTTTCGGTTTTTTGCCTTTTTCGACCAGTTTTAGAGCCGTTCTGAAGCTCGATTTCATCTAACATGGGTTTTTTATGAAGTTCCGAAGCCCCTCTGGAACGAGCAAAATTGAGGCAAACCACAATTTTGCGAAGTGACGAGCTGGGCTGAGGAATTTGGGTGGCGGGAGGGTGAGAAGGAGACCTTTAGAGTAGAGGCTCACCCGACCAGAACCATAAAAAACCTGTTAGCGGAACCGACCCATACAAAGTATGGGGAGGGAAGTATGACGCAGGGCTCATAACGGCTTTTAGAAACTTTTATAAACTCTATCGTAGTTACAATTTATTATGTGGGCCGATGGACCAAAACGGGCTATTGAAATCTTAGATGCTGAAGCTTATAGCGCTAAAAGAGAGGAAGCTATGAATTTACCTGTAGCTTATCTTCAAGCTTTCGTGGAAGGATACGAGGCGGCTTTGGGTTCTGTCAGAAAATTTTTCTATAAACGTAATCTTAGCAATCTTCCTCCTGAAGTAAAGGCTATTAAGGACGTTCTAAAGGAGCGGACTGAACTTAGCGATAAATTATGAGCCCGAGTAATATTTCCGCTAACCTAGCGCTTATCTGAAGTTCCGAGCCGAGTGGAGGAATTTTCAGGCAACCCAGAAAATTCCGACCTCCTGGCGAGGAATTTGGGTGAAGTGAAGCGAAGCTACGCAAGTGGCTGAGCGGAACGAAACCAGATAAGCGCCGTTATATTCCCCGAACCTACGAGCGAGCTAGAGCGAGCGCAGTGGGGAGGGCGAGGAGCCTCGAAGAGGCGACGAAGAGTTCAGAATTCAGGCGTCATTAATATTAACTTAGTAGTGGTAAAAATAGAAAGATTTATAAACCTGTTCTTAATAACTAACGTTATGACAATCAAAAGAACATTAGGAACCATTGTATTGGCTTCAGCATTAGCTCTTGGTGTGAGTGGTTGTACAGATGGTAGTCGTTATCACTACAATGGGAAAATCGGAGAAGAAAAAGTAAGCTTTTACGAAGCAGACATGCTTAATGATAACATTCTTGAAGTCACAAGAGTTGATGGGACAATTGTAAGATATTCTGACATTGACGACGACTTAAAATTAGACTATGTTGATATTACGAAAGATGGAGAAACAACAAGATATCGACGTAACGTAATTGGACGAAAAGTTGTTGAAGAAGGACAATTACAATTTAATGGATACCTTACGAAAATTCTTGAGTTAAAGAAAGCAAAAGGATTGAGTGATATCAGCAAAGAATAAATCTTTCGCCTTTGTTCATTTAGCCTGAATTCTGAATTGAATATAACTTGGCGATTAAGAGAAGTTTGCGAAGCAAATTTCCCTGTAGCGAGCCGAGCTGATTGAGGCATCCCACAATCCTCATGGCGAGCGGAAGGCGGAACGACCGAAGCGGAGCGGAGGGAGTGGAGTCTTAATCGCTGTTAGGTGACCGACCCCTACGAAGTGGGGGGAGGGTAAGTTTTTTTGCCTTCAAGGGCCAGGATTAGCCTAAAATCAGGGTTTTAGCTCTTTTTAACTCATAAAAAGTCATGCCCTTTTCTATGCAAAAAAATTTCACCTAACATACGGCTTAAGAGAAGTTTTCTGGAGCGCAGGTTTCCCTCGTGAAGTGAGGTTTTTGAGGCAACCCACAAAAACCGAACGGAGCAGAGCTGGAAACCAAGCGGAAGAAAATTTGGGAAAAACACGAGCCGAGTGTTTTTCCTCTTAAGCCGTGTTAGTTGCCCCGAGTGCGAAGCACGAGAGCGCAGCGTGGCACGGAGCGTAGCGGAGTGAGTTGAGATTTTTCCGTTATATTTATATAAAGGAGTTCCGTGTTTACTAATTATGAATCATCCAAATAAAGAAATAATGAGCAAAGCTATTAAGATTGCAAAGGATAATGTTGACAACGGAAAGCATGCAGTTGCTGCAATCATTGTCAAAGATGATAAAATTATTTCTGAAGCATATACCACCATTCAAAGAGACAATGATCCAACCAAACACGCAGAGATTAATGCCATTAGGGAAGCTGCAAAAAAATTAAATTCGTACAAATTGGAAGAGTGTTGGCTATATACCACATTTGAGCCATGCCCAATGTGTACTTCTGCTTGTGTTTGGGCAAGAATGAAAGGAATTGTTTATGGGGCAAGTATGGATGATAGAAATGAAAAATATGCTCAAAGAATATTGATTCGTACTGAAGAAGTCCTTAAACACGGAACTCCAAAACTAAAATTACATAAGGATTTCATGCGAGAAGAATGTAAGAAGTTACTTCTACTTTAAGGAAAAATCTCAATTGCAACTAACTTAGGGCTTAAATGAAGTTGCGAGCCCTCGAAAACTGAGGCAAACCACAGTTTTCAGAGTTGGCGAGCAATTTGGGTCGAAAGCCTGCAAGGCTTGAGCCATTTAAGCCCTGTTAAGTGAGGGTGAGCGAAGCGAAAGTGCAACGTCCCCGAGCACCGCAACGAAGTGAGGAGCGCAGAGTTGCTTAGGGGGCAAAGTTAGTTAGAAGGGGCGACTATCTAGTTTTAAGATAATCTTTTACTTCCTGAACAATTCCTTTAATCATCTCATCATAAGTATATGCTGGCAGACCAAGCTTTTTCAATTTACTTAAATCAGCGTTGAATATTGGCGAATTATCATTTTTATTTTCAGGTTTCACGTCCACTCCAAATGGAGAGAGTATGTCCTTGGCCAGATCATATCGAGATTTAAGTTCTGGGACTGCAACCTCGAAAGCCTCATTCCAAATATTTAATTTGAGAATCTTAAGTATGATGTCGGTTATGTGTTTTAAATATGTTGGCTGAAACTTCCAGGAAGTATCATATATCGCAGGTGTTTTTTCCACTAGATTTCTTAAGAATCTATTAAATTGCCTATCATTTTCAGTATTAGGACTATATCCTACAATATGCGCAGGTCTGAGAATAATGTATCCTGCTTTTGTGTTTTTGACAATTTTTTCGCTTTCTATTTTGGTTTTTGCATAGACTGATTTATGATTAATGACTGCGTATGATGAGATGAAAATAAATTTAGCATTTATTCTGTTTGCAGAATCCACTAAATATCTTGTGCTCTCTTGATTAATTTTAACAGCTTCATCAGGATTTTTCTCGCACCATGAGGAATTAGGGTTCGCAGCAACATGAATAACCACATCAGGTTTCTTTGAATTTACAAATTCTTCAACATTTTTTTGATTGGTTATATCTAAGAATTCAAGTTCAGGAAATAGTTTATTTGAGTGATAAGTGCCAACCACGGAATATTTTTCTCTAAGTCTGGAATAAATACTTGCGCCAACATAGCTACTTGCACCTGTGATTAAAATATTCATAATCATAGAATAATACACGGATATAAAAAGATTACTACGAGTCGCCCCGTTATCGTTTGCCCCCTAAGCAATTTCACTTAACTCTTTATAAATGAAGAACTCGGTTTTTGCTGTTTTTGGGGCTTCTTTTGGGATTTGCCGAGTTTTCATTTATTATTTTTTGTCGCCACATACTCGTATTTTTAGTATGTGGCTCAAAAATTGCTACGCAATTTTTGTCGTCTTTTTGTTGGATAGAGCCCGTAATTAGCACTGGACTTTTCGGGATTATTTCGTGCTTGACTGGACATTTGCGCGTAGGGTTTTTAAATTGGTAAAAAGAATGTCTTAAGCATGGATCTGGTTGAACTAATGAGAAAAGAGCTTGTTCGCAGGCATTACAGCCCTAAGACTGTTGATTCTTATGTGTTTTGTGTGCGGAAGTTCCTGCTGTGGTGCAAGGCTAATGACAAGGATAAGGAGCCTCGTAGGATTACAAAGCAGGATATCAAGGATTATTTGGCCTGGTTGTGTGAGAAAGGAGTGGCTGCTAGCACTCTTAACCTGCATCAGCAGGCCCTTAAGTTTGCTCTTCTTAGTGTGCTGAACAAGAAGTTCTTTGTTAACCTACCTTTTTCCAAGGTTCCAGCCAAGCTGCCTGAAGTGCTTACACAGGAAGAGGTTGTTAAGCTGTTCAAGGCTATTGACAACCCTAAGCATTCTTTGATTGTCAGGTTGATGTACTCTTCTGGCCTTCGGGTGAGTGAGCTGGTCCGTTTGCGTGTCAGGGATTTAGAGCTTGAAAAAGGATTTGGATGGGTAAGGAAGGGTAAGGGAGCTAAGGATAGAGTTTTTCTTTTGGCCTCTGGCATTAAGCAGGAGCTATCTGAGTTTATCCAAAATAACGGCTTGGGTGCGCAAGACTGGGTTTTTCGTGGTAGGTTTGGGCACTTGACCACTAGGACTGTTTATGAGGTTGTTAAGCAAGCCTCTGTTAAAGCTGGTTTGAGCAAGCGCGTTCATCCCCATACTCTGAGGCATAGCTTTGCCACTCATCTTATTGAGAATGGCTATGATGTTATCAGGGTTCAGTCTTTGCTTGGCCATAATAGCGTTGATACAACAATGGTCTATGTGCACATGGCTAGCCCTGAATTGTTGGGCGTGGCTAGCCCTTATGATTCGCTTTGCGAAAACTATTTATAATTCTATTACTGTAACTAGGTTATGGATGCAAAAAAGGGGTTAGCGGGACTAGTTTTGGGTGCTTTTCTTTCTCTTGGAGCTATAGCTGGACCGCAAGTGGTTTCTCAGCAGCCAAGGCAGCAGCAAAAGCAAGAGCACAAGCACCAGCAGCTAAGGCTTCAGTTGCACAAGGACCATAGGGTTTACCTGCCTGAGCAGTTTAGCCTGGCCCAGAAATATCTTCAAAGCACTGGCAAGGACTATGCGATTGTGCGTGCTCCTGGGGATAACATGCCTATTATTGTGCCTAACCTAAGCAAGTGGCCTATGCCTACTTATAAGCCAGCGCCTGGTTGGCCTGGTGACCCTGGGTTTGAAAAGCAGCCTGGGCTTGAGTGGCAGCTGCCTAAGGGCTGGCTGAAGAATGAGCTTTACAAGAATGACAAGGGCAAGCGTGTACCCGGGGCTTTGCTTTATCAACATTGCTGGAAGCGCATGTAAGGGTTTTCTTTCATAAATGCCTTTTGGGCGCGTTTAAAGTCTCTTAAAAAGTGCTCTACTCGGCACCCCGGATGCTCACAAGAGTGAGCTCTTGGGACAGCAAAATCTTGATTTTGCGTGCCAAAAACCAGTTTTTGAACACATCAAAAGCTTCGCTTTTGCTTGGGCGTACCCCGCCTCGCCACCGCCGCTCAAAATC
>JAFGRK010000028.1 GCA_016935175.1 Candidatus Woesearchaeota archaeon
AAATCGCCCACTAATATAGCCATCAGGAGAATATTGAACATTACCATAAGATATAGCCCCCATATTAGCATGCCAAGAAGCACCTGGCTTCTGATTACCATGCATATCATGAAAGCCAACATAACGAGTAGTATTTGCCCGAGCAACATTATACCTAGCACACCAGCGACCACCACCACCAGAAACACCAACAATATAAACAATATCCCCACTGATATGATTATCTTCAAAATATAATTGGTCAGGAGTGCCATAGTCGTAAGTGAAGTGATTCCAAGTCGCAACGTTTAGGCCGAGCACTGATGCCAAACCCTTAACGTTCTCACCAATATTACTGTCAACAACCCCATAAAAATCCCCTTGAAAAAGAAACATCCTTCCAGTAGCATTCGTATTTTTAATCTTATTATGGTGAATACGGATATTTCGAGCCACCTCATTACCAGCACTAGTCGTATGGCGCAAAAACATAGCATCAGCCCGATTTTGGCAATCAATTGTGAATCCTGAAAACTGGAAAACGTGATTTTCACCAGGAACACCAGGATTATAATAAATCAAAGCACTAGTCTCACGGTTAGAAGCCACATAAGAAGTCCAAGCATCATAACCACTTATTATTATGGTCTTATCAATGCCAGCACCAGTTATAATCAAAGGCTTATTGATAACAAGCTGATTATTCCAAGTGCAAGTTCCAGCCGGAACTAAGATGGTACTGCCAGGGGAAGCACTATCAATACCGCTCTGAACCACTGACTGCTCGCAAGAAGCAAGGCTAGTGACCATCCCAGGTGATGAAGAACCACAACTGCCGTCAGTATTGCAAGTGTAGCCTGCCGGGCATCCGCAATTAGAGCAAGAATTTATTAATTGCCCATTGCTACAATAACGAGGCTTAGTCGTAGAGCATTGGCCATAAGCAGTGCCATCAGCACAAGCCTGAGTATCAATTGCGCAAGTGCCTGCCGAAGTGCAGCTCTGCCCTGAAGAGCAGCCGCAATTACCGCACCTATTAACCAATACTCCTGATTCACAATACAAGGGCCTAGAAACAGAGCACTGGCCATAGGCAGTGCCATCAGTACAAGCCTGAGAAGTGCACGGAATATCAACGCCATCACAATCCTGGTCTCTACCATCACCGCAAATCTCAGCTGCACCAGGATGGATTGTTGCATCACTGTCAAAGCAGTCAGTGCCAACAGTCAAAGTGCAGCCAGAAGGAACACAGCCAGAAAGGCTGCAAGTGCCGCTGGAAAACCTGTTAAAGAATCCGTCACCGTCCCTGTCGCAATAATAATCAGTTGGGATGCATCTGGCATCTTCCTCAGAATAAGCTCCTACGCAGGGGCAGGAGAGCACATTCACCTGGCCGTTCTGGGATGCGTTGCTGAGCACAACATTATTGCTATTCACCAGTTTTATACTGGACAATACCAAGCCGCTTGCAGCAGGATAGTTGGCTGCGTTTCTCACCCTAAAGGTTATGGTTGATAATAGGCCGCTGGATGGGGTGGAGAACTGACTGCTTACCCTTGTGCATGCAACATTATCTATCAAACCAGGAGTTGAGAGGCTGGGGTCTATGCAGAAAATGCTGTATTGGTTATTGTTGCTCAAAAGAGCCCCGCTGCTAATGCTAACAACCTCAAGGATATCAGAATTATATCCTAAATCGAATTGAAAGCCATAGACGTCTGCAACCCCGCTCAGCGAGATATTAATTGAGAAAGTACGATTAGAGCAACTGTCCAGCTCATATGAAGAAGGATACACTGAAACCAAGGCAGATGCGCTGCCCGCTAGCATGGCGATAATCAACGCCAGCATAACAGCCCAAAGAAGTCTATTGCCACAAATATTGCCATAAAATCTCTTTTTCATTTGAAACCACCCTCTTTATTTTAACCTAATTTTAACCTAAATTACCTTAACCTCTCATATTTTTATTTAACATTCACTCTTCCATTTATAGTTGATAAAAGAATCATCCCAGAATCAGGGTCTGACAGCTTGGCATTCTGCAAGGCAATAGGGCTCTCTCCCTTCTTGATAGCCTTGAAGGTAAGGGTCTCAAGCACTCCTTTGCCGCTCAATCCATCCTTATTACCAAGCCTGGTACAGACAATGTTTTCTAGTAATCCTGGAGAAGCCTTCTGCGGAAGGCAATAAGCACTGTCCTCTCCATTGCTTGAGAACCATGCTCC
This sequence comes from Candidatus Woesearchaeota archaeon, assembly GCA_016935175.1. Lineage (GTDB taxonomy): Archaea > Nanobdellota > Nanobdellia > Woesearchaeales > SM23-78 > SM23-78. Next base: position 2,211 of record JAFGRK010000028.1, read on the forward strand.
TGCCTGGTTATTCACCAGCTCAAGCACTTCTGGGTCATAAGCAATATCAAAATGGAAAGCATAAAGGTTGCTTACGCCAGCGACATTAACGCTAATGATGAATTCATCGCCAGTTTTCACAGACTGGACATCAGGGATTATATACACATAAGCAGGCTCTGGCAAGGGCTCTGGCAATTCCTCAGGCTCTTCACGCAGAACATCCTTAGCTATGGCTTTTAGTTCTGGCTCAGGCTCACTGATAACATAGGCAGTGATACCATTGGCAGAGCTAGAATAGGCCTGGAAATCTCCTATGACAGAAGCCACCCCTAAAACTGCAACGCAGGCAACAATAGCAACAAGCCACATATTATAATCAAGCTCACCCTTTACCACTTTTAAACCCTCCTATATTGATAAACACAATAATTTGAAGCTTAAATCTAACTTTAGGGTTAATCATATAAAAATGTTTCTAAGAGGGAAGAAAAAAGAGAAAATCAGTGTGGGCAAGCAGGAATTTTTACAAAACTTCTGAGCCTACACTTACTTCGTAAGTGCGGGCAACAAAATGCAGCAGCATTTTGAGCCCACATTTGCTAAGCAAATGCGAGTAACAAAAACCTGCTGGTTTTTGAACCCTCGTTTTTTCAAAAACTGCGGGCAAACAAAACTCTGAGGAGTTTTGAGCCCACATTTGCTACGCAAATGCGGGTGACAGGGCTCGAACCTGTGTAGGCACTAAGCCAATAGCTCTTGAGGCTATCCCGTTTGTTCCAAAAAGGAACACCAAAAATGGCGCCCGTTTTTGCTTGACCACTCCGGCACACCCGCATTATAAAAAACAAAGGAGAAAAAAGTGGTTTATAAGTGTTTTTGTTTTGATAAAAAAAACGAGAAAAAATAGAACTCGTGGGCTCACAGGCTTTGCAGCTTCTTCTGGATGGCATCCAAGGCTAGGGTAAGCTTGTCAACCTCTGAGGTAGGCTGCGGTTTAGGCTGGTGCTCTTCCTTAATCTTGGCTTCTGATTGCTCTTTCCTGAGCAATTGCTTTCTCTTGGCATTCATGTCTGGTATGAGCTTTTTCAGCTCTTCCTTATTATATTTAGGCATCAGCTCGTCTATCTTTTGTACGAGTATCTTAAGCTCTCTTAGCTCATGGTCTATCTTGGCCATGACTTCATGCTTGGAATCCCTTATCTGCTTTATCGTATAGACCTGTTTCAGTATGAAGAGCGTGTCCTTGGATGATTCCAGCACATTCCTTCTAAGGACTTTGGGTGCCTTGACGCATATGTACAGGTTCTCCTGGTCTGGATGGTGTTCAGCCATTTTGTTTATTGCTCGCTTGACAATTCCTCTTTCATGGACTCTATCTTATGGGTGATGTCCTCAAGGTTCTTTTCCCAGTTGGAGAGCTCTTCCTCTTCCTTGGCCCTCAGCTCCTCGAATTCAGTAAGCAGGTGCTTCACCCCTGAGACTTTCTTGTTGATAACTTCGACTATCTCCATTATTTCCTTGTACTTGTCTATCTTCACAAAGATTGGCTTTGATTCGCTTATCATCTGTTCACCCCTGGGTTCAAACCTCTTCGAATAGCTTGGTGTCAATATCCATGAGCTTTTCCTGGAGCAGGTTCAGCTCCTTGATTAGTGCAGCATACTTGTCATCTTTTATCTTGCTGGAAAGGGAGTGGTTGGCTATGCTCTGGGCAGTCTCCCCTAGGAGGCTGCCTACCTCATCAGCTGCATCCCTTGCATTCAGGTAGTCCAGCACATACAGGAAAGTCTCTTTTTGGTCTACAAACCTGTGCGGTGGCTCTTCCGGAGGCTTTGGCTGCGGAGGAGGCGCTGGCTTAGGCGGCGGCGGGGCAGGCTTGGGCGGCTCTGGCTTTTTCTCAGGCTCCTTCTTAGGAGCCGCTGGCTCCTCTTTCATCATGTCTGAATCATCAAAGTCTGGCAGCTCAAAATCTTTTTTATCATCATCAGGTAAGGCTGGTTGTGAGCCTTCCTGCTGTGCAGGGCTTGGTGCTGGCTGTGCCTCTGGGCTTGGCTGTTGCGCCCTTTCAGTCTCAGCTGGAAAATCAGATGGAGGCGGAGGTATTTCAGGGGCTAAGCTATCAAAGTCTGTGCTTTCACTAGCCGGCGCTGGCTGAGAAGAAGGCTCTGGCTCCTTATGCTTCTTGGAAAATAGTCCCATCTCCCACCTCTTTTGAAAAATTCTTATACCTGATAGTATTTAAATCTTGCTATTATAAATGGTTGTGCATAAGCGCCTTTTTATTTTTTTCCCTAAGCCAGGCAAAAACATTAAAACCAATCTGGTTTTCCCTTAGCCATGAAGGAAGCTCTATACTACTCAAAGCTCAAGAACAAGCTGGTCAAGTGCGAGCTCTGCCCTTGGAATTGCATTATAGCTCCAGAAAAGCGGGGGATGTGTGGTGTGAGGCAGAACAATGAAGGCATTCTGTATTCTCTAGTCTATGCCAGGCCTTGCTCAATGCATCTAGACCCTATTGAGAAGAAGCCTTTTTACCATTTCATTCCTGGGGCTTGGGCTTTTAGCATCGCAACTATTGGCTGCAACTTTTTTTGCAGGTTTTGCCAGAACTGGCAGATCAGCAAGGCAGGCGCTGAGGATATTGAAAATCAGTTTGAGGAAGTGCTTCCTGAAAAAGTGGTTGAGCTTTGCAAGAAAAATGGCTGCGATGTTATCAGCTACACCTATACTGAGCCCACCATATTCTATGAGTACATGGTTGAGATTGCCAGGCTTGCAAAAAAAGCCGGCATCAAGAACACTATTGTTAGCAATGGCTACATCAATGAGGCTCCTCTCAGGGAGCTGTGCAAAGTGATTGACGGGGCTAACATTGACCTGAAAGCATTCACAGAGGAATTCTACCAAAAGGCTTGCAAGGGAAGGCTTGAGCCAGTGTTGAAATCGCTTAAAGTTCTAAAGCAAGAGGGTGTGTGGCTTGAGCTCACTAACCTGGTGGTGCCTGGCCTTAATGATGACCTAAAAAAGATTGAGGAGATGTGCAAGTGGATTGCCAATGAGCTTGGCAGGGATGTGCCTTTGCACTTCTCAAGGTTCCATCCTGACTATAAGATGGCAGATGCACAGGCTACATCACTGGAAACACTGGAAAAGGCAAAAGAGATTGCTGAAAAATACCTTGATTATGTTTACATTGGCAATGTTGGCGGTGAGAGCAACACGCTCTGCCCTAAGTGCAAGTCTGTTGTTCTCATGAGAAGCATGATGGATGTCAATGAGAACAAGCTCAAGAAAGGCAAATGTTTTAAGTGCAGCAATATTATAGCTGGTGTTTGGGAGTGACTGGGATAAATAAGCTATGCAGCTGGAGGGAAAGCCATGTCAGACTTAACCATTGATGACCTGTTTGATGAAGTTCCTATCATTATTAACCCTGTTGCAGGGGCTGATTACAAGAAGTTCCACAGGGAAATGGAGAAAAGGCTTGGCAATGACAGGTTTGGCTACTATATCACCCAGGCTAAAGGAGATGCCACAAGGATTGCTGGTGAAAAGCTTGCCTTGGCTGAGAAAGCAGGCAAGAAGCTAATGCTCCTGGCTGCTGGCGGTGATGGGATGTACAATGAGGTGGTTAATGCTGATGCTGATCTTAGCAGGATGGTATTTGTGCCCATACCCAGCGGCACTAGCAGCGATGTTGCCAGAAACCTTCATCTTACCAACACAGGCAGGACTTGCAACCTTCTCAACAAGATATTTGATGGTGAAGAGCACCTGGGGGACTATGTCACTGGCCTGGACTTGATAAACGTGAGCTATGACAAAGGCAAGCAGGTGAGAGCCATCAACCTTTTCAGTGTTGGCTTTGATGGCATGCTGTGCAAGGAAGTGAATGAGAGCAGGAAAAAAGGAGGCTTTGGCAAGAAGAACATCTTTGTAACCAAGGCTGTTGAGTTGATGAAGAACAAGAAATACTCCCCGATACATATCGGCTACATCGTCAATAATGGCCATGAAAAAGCTGACACCATCGACAACATCCTCTTGTTCACCATCATAACAGGCAGGTATGCTGGTAGCGGCATGAACTACAATCCAGATTCCATATTGAATGATGGCCTAGTTGAAGGGCTATTGGTCAAGAACATGAAGCTTAAGCCTGCTATGAAGCTCATAGGCCATGTCCTTTTTAAGAAAGACAATGTGCATATCAGGGCAAAAAAAGACTCTAAGGGTTTTAACAGGCTGGGGGTCAATTACCTTCCAGGGATAGAATCATGCCTCATTAACATATTATATGAAAAAGCAGGGCAGGACTATTACTTCAATGTGGATGGTGAGCACCATAGGCTTGAGCACCCTGCTGCTGAGATAAGGATTAAAGTGCTTCCTAAAGCAACGAACTCCCTTTACCTGTATTGTTAATGGGCTTTCAACTAATAAGATGAATCGAATTAATCACGGAAAAAAGCATTTTTCTTCGAAAATTCATCTATAGATTATATAAAGAACCTCTTATAAAGCCAGGCAGATGGCAAAAATAATTATCAGCAGCCTGTCAGCCTTGGTAATGGCTTTAATAATACTTCCCTGCGTTTCTAGGGCTTATATCAATGAAATAAGGTACAATATTCCTGGGAATGACAACAACAAGGAATATGTGGAGATAAAAGGCACAAGCAACCTCTCTGGCTACATCATCGGGGACTCTGAAGCCAATGACTCGCTGGCATTGCTCCAATTCATCCCTGGGAACTTCAGCCTCATAGTGGAAGAAGGGTTTAATTATTCAGGAATCAGCTGCAGCATCTACTCTGCAGGGCCTACTATTGGCAACAACCTAGGAAATAAGGCAGATGCCATATACCTCTACTATGAAGGCGCATTGGTTGATTCTGTGGATTACACCGGTGAGCTAGCAAACGACAATGGCCACTCATTAGAGCTTTTAGAAGGGCAATGGATAGAGTCATGCGACCTTGGCGGAAGCCCTGGCAAGGAAAACTGCCCAGAAGGGAAGCCAACTGAAGAGATTACTGCAGTTGAGACTGGGCTAGCCACAAGCATGGTGGTTTATGAGTCTGACAACATGAAGATAGCCAGGAAAGCGCCTTGGCTCGTAACAGTCCCGACCATGCTTGTCATTGCAGGAGTGGTGTTCGCGAGAAAAAAGGAGAGATAAAAAATTACGGAAAAAGTCGCCAGTGCCACCCCGTGGGGGGCAACCCCCGTCACAGCAACCCTGCACCTTGAAATAAAGTCAGCGGTGCAGTTGCTGGTTACGGCGACTTTTTCAAACGCTCATAAAGATAAATTTTATATATCCCTCCTGATTTAGTGAGGGGTATGAATGATGACGAGCTTAACAAGAGGATAAAGAAAGGAGCTGTTCTAGCCCAGGTGGCTTTTGAGATAATAGGCAACCCAAAAGAGCATGTTGCTAAGACCTTGAAGGATTATCTTGAGAAGATAAAAAAAACCCCTGAGCTCATAGTGCTGGATGAGGAGATTGGCGAGCCAGAAGCCATCGAAGGAGGGCTTTGGAGCACTTATGCAGACACAGAGATACTCTTTGACAAGCTTGACAAGCTGGTGTGGCTTAGCGTAAATTTCATGCCTGCAAGCATAGAGATAACTGCTCCTGAGGATTTTAAGCTTAGTGACAAGGACCTTACTCTCTGGCTTAATGACCTTATATCAAGGCTGCATGAGATTGCAATAAGCGTAAGGCAGACCACGACAACTGACGATTTGCTGGTGAAGAGCATGAACGCGCTAATACAGAACTCAGTGCTTCTGGCTGCAGAGGCATACCATAATCCAAAAGAGATAGCTGAAAAAATAGGAATAAACGAGGAACAATTAAAGCCATTTTTTGAAGGCCTTGTGAAGAACGGAAAGCTTGAGAAGAAAAAAGAGGAATATTTCAGGAAAGGATTTGTAAAGGGAGTGGGCAAGAGTGGAGCTAAAAAAAGAAATTGAGTCATTGTTGTTCTCATCTGGCAAGATGATGGCAGAGCAGGAGCTGGCAAGCCTCACCAACAAGCCATTAAAAGAGGTTAAGGAAGCCCTTGAGTCCTTGAGGAAAGACTATGAGGAGAGGGACACCAGCCTTATGCTAGTGCAGAATGGGGATAACTGGAAGCTCAATGTGCGAGAGAAGTACATTGGCCTTGTGACCAAGGTGGTTGCTGACACAGAATTGCCTTTCCCAGTGATATCCACTCTCTCAGTCATAGCGCACAAGCACCCTGCTATGCAGGCAGACATCATCAAGACCAGGGGAACCAATGCTTACGAGCACATCGGTGTTCTGGTTGAGCAAGGCTTTGTTGAGAAGAGAAAAGAAGGCAGGAGCTTCAAGCTAATACTGACGCCGAAGTTCTTTGAATACTTTGATGTGCCTGACCATGAAGCAATAAAAGAGAGCTTCAAGGATGTGAAAATGCCTGAGCCCAAGCCAGCTGAACCGCAAGATGGGCAGCAGCCGGAAGAGAGCAAGCTTGGGAAGCTGGATGTTGTTGATTTGCCTCCTGAAGCAATACAAAAAGAAGAGGAAGAAAGGCAGAAAAAGCTGCTAGGAGACCTGGAAGTGGTGGATGCTCCTGAACCAAAAGTCAATATTGATAATAATAGGCCTGACCATACCTTCCTAAAGGACATTGATGAGAGGATTGACCAGCTTAGCCAGAGGAATGATGATCTTGATGATGATACCTCCTTCAAGAGGCAGGAAGAGCTTGACAAGGAGATCCAGGACATCATGAAAGAGAGCGGGCTTGAGCCAGAGGAAGGCCCTGACAGCTCTGATAAGAAAAAGGATGTGTTCGGAGAGAAAGAAGAAGAGAAGGAAGGGAAAGAGAATAAGGAAGGCTCTGATGAAGAGAAGAAAGACTAGTGGATATTTCTGAGATTGATAACAAGGGGGCTAAGCACACGCAGTGCGCGCATGTGTTCCTTCAAAGGAACACTCAAAAATCTTAAAGGTTTTTGTTGCCACCTGTTTTTCGTTAACTCTTTTGCGCTTCGCGGAAAAGGTCACACTGGACATCCCTGCGTAAGGCTTATAAACCAATATGGCTTAATCATTTGCATGATGCTAATAGTCCTTTGCCCAAAGTGTGGCCACCAGCAGAAGACCAATCCCCAGAAGGTAATCTCTGCTGTCAAGACTTGCGTCTACTGCGGACATAGGTTCAAGATTCATTCTAGCATCAAGAAGAGCAGGGTTGTGAAAAGAGTTTAAGCATGTCTATTTTAGGCAATTTATAAGCCGAAACCAGAACATATTTTCCCTATTGAAAATAAACACCTAAAATCACAACACTTATAAAGCCAGAAAAGATACTCTTTATCGACGAGAACACGTCCAAGTTTTAAACCCATTTCAAAGGCATAATCATGACTCCAACCAAGCCGCAAGGCCAGCCTGAAAAAAAGCAGGAAAAGCCTACTGCTGGCGCTGATGAGAAAATAACAGCCAAGACAGATGAGCAGCTGCAGCAGGATGAGAAAAGGATAATCAGGGCTTTGATAGAGAACGAGATGAAGGCTTCTTACATGGACTATGCCATGAGCGTAATCATAGGCAGGGCCTTGCCTGATGCAAGGGACGGGCTCAAGCCTGTTCACAGGAGAATCCTCTATGCCATGAATGACATAGGGATGAAGTACAATACTCCCTTTAAGAAATGCGCGAGGATTGTAGGAGAAGTATTGGGTAAGTACCACCCGCACGGGGACATGGCAGTTTATGATGCGCTTGTAAGGATGGCACAGGACTTCTCGCTTCGCTACCCTCTGATAATGGGGCAAGGCAATTTTGGATCAGTGGACGGCGACAATGCAGCAGCCATGAGGTATACCGAGGCCAAGCTGGCCAAGATTAGCGATGAGATGCTCTCAGACATTGACAAGGAGACTGTGGATTTCACAGACAATTTTGATGGCAGCCTGCAAGAGCCGTTAGTGCTTCCCAGCAAGTTCCCTAACCTGCTTGTTAATGGCAGCAGCGGCATTGCTGTAGGCATGGCAACTAACATACCTCCACACAACATAAGCGAAGTATGCCGGGCAGTAATCACAACCATTGACAACCCTGATATTGACATCAACCTTCTACTAGGGATAATCCAAGGCCCTGACTTCCCTACCGGCGGCATCATCATAGGCAGGCAAGGCATAATCCAGGCTTATAAGAACGGAAGAGGGGCCATCCTGGTAAGGGGAAAGATTGAGGAAGAGGAGAAAAAAGACAGGATGAGCCTGATAATCACAGAGCTTCCTTACCAAGTGAACAAGGCGCAGCTAATAGAGCAGATAGCTGATGCTGTCAATGACAAGACCATCCAAGGCATCTCTGACATCAGGGATGAGAGCGCAAGGCAAGGCATAAGGGTTGTCCTGGAATTGAAAAAAGGGGCTAACCCCGAGGTTGTGAAGAACCAGCTGTACAAGCACACCCGAGTACAGGAAAGCTTTGGGGCTATAATGCTGGCATTGGTAAATGGCAAGCCAAAAGTAATGGACCTGAAAGAATTGGTTGCGCATTTCATCTCCCACAGGCAAGACGTGGTGAGGAAAAGGACTCAATACGACTTGTCCAAGGCAGAGGAAAAATCCCACATCCTGAAAGGGTTGCTTGTTGCCCTTGACCACCTGGACGCTGTCATCAAGCTCATCAAGAGCTCAAAAGATCCTGCTGTTGCCAAGAAGAACCTTATCACTGTCTACAAGCTGAGCGACAAGCAAAGCCAGGCCATACTTGACATGAGGCTGCAGAGGCTCACGAGCCTTGAGCAGAAAAAGATACAGCAAGAGCACAAGGAACTGCTTGAGCTGATCAAGAAGCTGAAAGATATCCTTGCTGATGAGAAAAAAATCCTGGCTATAATCAAGGATGAGATGAAAGAGACAATAGAGAAGTACGGTGATAGCAGAAGGACCATGATTGAGGAGAGCGGCGAGGATGACATTGAGATGGATGACTTGATAAAGCCAGAGGAGAACGTTATAACCATCAGCCACGCAGGCTATATCAAGAGGCAGGCAGTTGATGTGTACAAGACCCAGAGGAGGGGAGGTAGGGGAGTTATTGGAGCTACCACCAAGGAAGAGGACTTTGTAGAGCACATATTCGTAGCCAACACCCGCTCATACCTTTTGGTATTCAGTGACAAGGGAAAAGTTTACTGGCTCAAAGTCTACACCATACCTGAAACTGACAGGACCAGCAAAGGAAAGCCCATAGTCAACATCGCAGGCATGGAGCCAGGGGAAAAGATAGAGACAGTCATACCAGTAAGGGAGTTTGATGACAAGCATTATTTGCTGTTCGCCACTAAGCAAGGCCTAGTCAAGAAGACCAACCTCAATGAGTATAGCAGGCCAAGGAAAGGAGGCATCATAGCCATAAACCTCAACCAAGGTGATGAAGTCACAGATGTTGTGCTGACAGATGGCCAGCAAAAGATAATGATAGCAAGCCAGGAAGGCAAGGCAGTGAAGTTCCATGAGAAGGATGTAAGGCCTGTAGGCAGGGGAAGCTTCGGAGTCAGGGGAATAAGGCTTGAGAAAGGGGATGCTGTAGTAGGGATGATAATCACCCAGGAGAAAGATGCTGTGCTAACCTTGACAGAGAACGGCTATGGCAAAAGGACAAGCGCTGATGAGTACAGGTTCACCAGCAGGGGAGGCAAAGGGGTTATCAACATCATCTGCAGCCAGAGGAACGGAAAAGTATCTGATGTTAAGGCAGTGACAGACTATGATGAGATAATGATCATATCGCAGAAAGGCATACTCATAAGGGTGCCTGTTAAGAACATCAGCGTGATAAGCAGGAATACCCAGGGCGTGAGGATAATGAAGCTTGAGTCAGGGGACAAGGTCATGGGCTTTGCCAAGCTAGAAGCCAATGGCGAGGGTGTAGAATGCGAAAGTAATGCTCCTGCAACTAGCCTTAAGCCCTGAAAAACATTAAGGCCAAGCACAGGACAGCGACTATAGCCACTAGCAAAATCAATTCTGGGTGCTGGTGCGGCTTTTTCTTTTGCTCCATTGTTAGGATTGATAATTGGCTTATACTTATATAAATTTTTTGATAGCCTAAATAGCAAAATTTAAATAACGCTCAATACCAGGGTAATGGTATGAAAAATAGGCTGCATCTAAAGGGCTGGAGCAATGAAGAGATAGCAAATGCAGAGAGAGCTTTAGCCAAGGCAGAGGCTGCCAAGGATCCCCATCTGCGCAGGCTTGAAAGCAGCATGTTCTGGTTCATACTGTCCATCGGAATACTGGGAACCATGCTCTTTGCGCTAGTGCTCATCCCCATACTCCTGGTAAGCAATAATGCCTGGGCATATCTTTTCACAGCTTTCTTTGGCCTGGTGCTAGGCACAATCATAGCAGTTACAGTCAAGGACCTGCACTGGTTTGAGCAGCACCACCACGTATCAGTCTCGATGCTAGTGCCTATTGTTGCATTGTTCAATTTTTTCATAATAGTAAAAAAAGCTAACGAGATGTCCATTGAGTCAGGGATAGGAAGCCTTCATAATCCCCTGGCTGTTGGCACGGTTTATCTTGTTTCATTCGTCATACCTTACATAATAATTCTCCAATTAAAGAACAAGGGTAGATGAGCATGGACTTAAAGGAATGGGCTGTTCATTACATAAAGCAGATGGATGCTGTGAAAGGCAACCTGGTAAGCTACAGGGAAGAAGGAGACAGGGTGCTATGTGATTATAAGGAGGGGAGAAAGGCTTCTTTTATTTGCAATGAGAACCTGGAGCTGGGAAAGCTGAAGGCATTGAAAGATGATGAATCAGCATATGTTGTGTGCGAGTGCAATGAGCACAACTTCAAGATACTTGCGGACAACTGGGACCTTTTCAAGTCCAAGCAAAGCCTTGCTTTCATCTTTCTCAACCCTAACATCGCAGAGAAATGGATTATCAAGCCATTCTTCCATGCCAAGATAGCAGACCCGCACACCCTAAAGCAAGGGCTTAGGACCATGTATGATACTTGCATGGGGACTAGCAAGGATTGATAAAATAAGATTTGCCAAAAACAATAAACAATATATAGGGATGTTTTATTCTAACCACGCATGGAGACCAAGATTAGCACTGGCACTGCAGCCATGGACTGGCTGCTGGAAGGAGGGTATGATAAAGGCGTCATCACCACCATCTATGGACCTGCTGGGAGCGGCAAGAGCAACCTCTGCCTGCTATGCCTTGCCAATAGCGTTAAAGGGCAGAAGATAATATTTGTTGATACAGAAGCTAATTTCTCAATGACCAGGTTCAAGCAATTATGCCCTGATTACAAGAAAGCACTGGAAAGGATTCTTTTCCTTAAGCCTACTAATTTTCGTGAGCAGAAAGCCTCTGTTCAGAAGCTAAAGGAGTTCATCAAGCAGGACATCGGAGCCATCTTTGTTGACAGCATCACCTCGCTCTACAGGGCAGCTATGAATGATGATGACAATAGGGGCTTGAACAACGCCCTTTCAGCGCAGCTGCACGACCTCCTGGAAATCGCAAGGAAAAAAGACATCCCTGTAATAATGACAGCCCAGGTGTATGCTGATTTTGAGGAGAAGAACAGCGTAAAGGTGGTTGGCGGCACCATCATCAGGAACATGAGCAAGTGCTTAATTGAGCTCAAGAGCTCTGGCCAGAACAGGATAGCAGTCATCAAGAAGCACAGGAGCATAGAGGAAGGCAAGAGCATAATGTTCAGGATAATTGATGAAGGCATAAAGGAAGTTTAAAGGCATTCCTAAGCCCCGCCGGCGAGGCGCAAATAGTTGTCTAAGGCAGCTTCTTTATTTTCATGCATAAAGACAGATTAGATATTACTGGCAAAGCTGCTATGGTGGCCCCTAGGATAAATAACAGCATCACGATTAACATGAGAGGGTCGTTTGAAATAAAAGGGAATGAAATGTAAACAATGAGTCCTGTAAAGCATGCTGCAAACAACAGGAATGCCCAAGAAAGGATTATAACTAATGTTGTCTTTTCATTCTTTATGCGTATTACACTCCTCCTCTGATCAGCAGGGGCTGCATCAAAGCACTGCTTATGCACCACAATATAAGGGACTAAATGTCTTCCGATTCCGAAAATAACTATTTGAGCATCATCCTTTGTCTTAATCTCTTTTTTGCAGATATTACACTTAAGCGTCTTATTTAACATGAGCTCATGCTATCAATACTCATATTTATATTTTTTCTAATAAGAACAAACCATTTGTGAATGCATTTAATTATTAGATGAAAATGAGGTAAAAAATAATTTGGCCTCCGGCGGAAAAAAACGCAATGGCTTAATCTTCAGCTGCAAAGTCCTCTATGGTGTGCGTGAAGCCGCCCTTGTTGATCATGCCCCTGTTCTCCATGTAGCCGCGTGTGAGCAGCCAGAACAATAATCCCAGGCTTTTCTTTCCCTTGTTGTTGCAAGGCACCACCAGGTCTATGTTATTGGGCTGGTTGTTGGTGTCGCAGAGAGCTATGACTGGCACTCCTACCTTGAAGGCATCTTCCACAGCGTTCCTGTCAGGCCAAGGGTCAGTGACTAATATAACCTTAGTCTCTGTGAACTTCTTGAGCTGGATGTTGGTAAGTATCCCTGGAGGATACCTGCCTGTGTAAGCCTTGGCTCCTGTCAAGCTGCTGAATAGGTTTACTGGCTTCCAGCCGTTCTCCCTCCTTGCCACCACCATTATCTCCTCAGGGGCATAGTTGGAGAGGAAGCTTATCAGCACCTTTATCCTGGCATCTATCTGCTGCACGTTCAGGACTGAGAGCCCGTCTGGCCTGGTCTTATAGATGAAGTTCTCCATGTACTTGGTCTTGAACTTAGTCCCTATGTGTATTCCTGACTTCAGGTACTCATCATTGGGTATTAATAGCTGTGTTTCTTCTGCCATTTCATATTCCTCCTAATGCTTGCTTCTTTATAATCTATTTCTCAACCTTATTGCGAGTAATGAGATAGAACTCCTTACTGCGCCTATTATCGCCCTTTGCAGTTTTTGCCTTGAGTCCTTTTCAGCTTTCCTCAAAGCAGGGCTTTAGAGGTGAAGAAATGAGGATGGTTTATAAAGGTTATGCTGAAAAGCGCTCCTTCACAACCTCATACACAGGCCCTTCTGGAGTCAGTGTGCTCTTGTAAAGCCTGAACTTATCTACCAAGAACTCTGCCTTTTCCACTGGCTGTCTTAGCAAGTCATGTATCTTTTTCTTGTCAGAATCATTGGCAATGTACTTGACCCTGGCAAAGGTTATGTGGCTCTTGAAGGGGTGATCATCCTTGAAGCTAGGCAAGGCCGCATCTATTTGTTTTTTGAGCTCAAATAGAGGAGCTGCTGGGCTTGCATCCACCCAGAGCACAGAAATCCTGCTCTCATTAGGGAAAGCTCCTGTCTTGCTGATTGAAATGTTAAAGGGCTGGAATTTTATTTGGCTGAGGGCTCTTGCAATGTCTTCTGCCTTGTCATCAGCCACTTCTCCTAAGAACTTCATTGTGAGGTGGATGTTCTCCTTGGCAACTGGCTTTACCCCTTTTATGCCTTTCAAGCCTTGCTTCAGCTTCTCAATGCATTCCTTTGCCTCTTCAGAAAGGTCTATGGCTATGAACAGTCTCATATTAAAAAAATAGAATAGAAAAAGAAGTTAAAAAGTTTGCTATTGGCCTAGTTTTTGTCCTCATCTTCAGGCTCATCGCCGCCTTCATCATCAAGGTCATCATCAGCTTTCTGGGCCTCTTCTTCTGCTTCCACAGGCTCATCATCAGATGGTTCTTCCTCTGAAGGCTCTTCTGAAGCAGATTCCTCTCCAAAGTCCTCAGAGTCCATCTCCTCAGACTGGGCTTCAAGCTCAGCTGTATCGTCTTCAGCCCTCTCCTCTTTTTTAGGCTTGTCCTGCGGCTTAGGGCTTGCTCCCTTGATAACTTCTGCAAAGCCAGCATTCCTGAGCACCCTAGTCACTTTAACCCTTACTTCATCTCCTTCCTTGGTGCCAGGGATAAAAAGCACAAACCCTTGCTTTTTGGCAATGCCGTCTCCTTTCTCACCGACAGCCTCTATCTTTACATCCAACTCATCGCCCTCCCTAACAGGGGCGAACCTTCGTCTTTCTCCACCAAACATATATGTACCCTCCTTAAAGGTATATTTAGGGAATAATAACGCGTTTTGGTTTATAAAGTTAGTGAAAAAACCTTATTGGCGCGCCTCCCTCAATTTTTGCTCCAATCCCCTTTTCAGCGTGCCTATGTGAAGCTCAAATTGGATGCTGAGCCTGTTCCATTCATCATAGGCCAGCAATTGGCCTCTGTAGTTGATTGCATTCCTTTTCAGCCTTATGGTTTCTAGGAATTCCCAGTCAAGCTCTAATTCTGGATGCTTGGCGCAGATGTAGGCGTTCTTGCACTGGTGGCTGTCTGCCTCTATTTGGTCAAGCAAGAGCATTGCCTCTATCAATCCTCTTAAGGATTCATAATAGTCCCTGAACACAAAAGTCCAGTCAGGACTGTCTTTCTTTATGTCCTTGGATTTCTTCTTTATGAACTCCAGCCCTTTCTCAGATACTTCTTTCAAGGACTTGATTAGCTCAACATCTACTGTGTTCTTCTCCTTGAACATGCCATTAGCCAAGCACACATCATAGGTTTTTTCCATGTCTTCTATTGTTTGTTTCATTTTAGCCTATGCTTGCAAAGTCCTGGACCTGCCCTTTGATTATATAGCCATTAACCACGTTGCTGATAAGCCCAGTCTTGACTTGTTTTATCTCCTTTTTGCTCTCGAAAACATGCAGCTCAATTCTTTTCTTAAGCTTCTTCTCGTAGTGTTCTTTCTCAAGTCCTTCTGGACTTCCGTAAATGAAAATGTCAATGTCAGAGCCCTTATACCAGTCTCCCTTGGCCATGCTGCCAAAAACTATTATAGCCTTGGCATTCTTCAGGCTCATGAGCCCTGTTATCAGTCCGCTTTGGTGCAGCTCATTCAAGGCATAAAGCTTTTTTCTTGCTTGATAGGCAGGGTTGTTGCTGCCTGCTGTGAAATAAGGGAACTTGCCACTCTCTTTCACCCTCTTCAGCAATCCATTCTTGCAGTACTTCTTAAGCCACTTATTAGCCGCTGCCCTTGTGACCTTGGATTGCTTTACTACCTCTTCAAAATGCCACTGCCTTGTCGGGCTGTTCTCCAATATCAGCTTCAGTATGTTGTTTTCCTTGCTTTCTGAGCCCATGCTAATAGTATATCTAAGATATACTATTTAAAGTTTTTGGCTGGAATGAATTAAAAAGCACTCCTTTAAATAATGCTATGGTAAATTTTCGGAAGAAATTAGAAGAAAACGAAAAAAATTCAGAAAAAAAAGAAAAACTAAAATAATCTCAGTCAGCATCCATAATCCCTTTCTCAGTTATCATGAACACTGTCTCGTCATCTGCAAGATCAGGCGCGTCCACCAGCTTGGCAACCCTTGTGCCTTTCTTGCCTCTTCGCAAATAGACTCGATAGGTGCTGTTATGGGCGACTATGTGGCCGCCAATAGCCTCTGTCGGGTCTCCGAAGAACATGTCAGGCTTTGCCATGACCTGGTTGCACACATAAACCGCCAAGTTGTACATGTCTGCGAGCTTAGACAGGCTGTGCATGTGCTTGTTAAGCTTCTGCTGCCTGTCAGCAAGAGTGCCCCTGCCAACAAACTCAGCCCTGAAATGAGCTGTCAAGGAGTCAACCACAATAAGCTTGACTTTCAAGCCTTGCTTTATGAGCTCCTCTGCCTTCTCAACCAGCAGCATTTGATGGTCTGAGTTAAAAGCCCTAGCAACCTTGATGTTGCCTAGCACCTTGTTAGCATCCAAGTCCAAGGCTTCTGCGAACTGCTTGACCCTGTTAGGCCTGAAAGTGTTCTCAGTATCAATATATACTGCGACTGCATCAGGGTCCTTCAGCTGGCATTGCACAGAAAGCATATGCCCAAGCTGGGTCTTGCCGCTGCCATAAGCCCCAAAGCACTCAGTGATGGCTCCAGTCTCAATGCCTCCTCCAAGAAGCTTGTTAAGGTTCTTACTGCCAGTGCTAATCTTCTCAATGTTCTCCCTCTTAGCCAACAAGTCAATTCCTGACTGGAAGCCCATGTCCATGCCGTCCCTAGCAGCCTTGATAGCCTTCCTGGCTGTGAGCTCAGTCACTCCAGCTGCCTCGCAAATCTCACCAGGAGTAGCCACTGCAATACTGAGCATGGTGTCAAAACCTGCAATCCTGAGCTTTTCTCCTGTAGCTGCGCCTATCCCTGGCAAATCCTCAATCCCTAGTTCCTTTTCTTTCTTAGCCATAGTGCTTGGTACCTCTTTCTTTGTTTTAAATTTTTCTACTTTGCTAACTGACTGCAATAATTGCATCATCACCACCCCTAGTCCTCATCAGAATCCTGGCTGTTCAAGGCCAGGAATTCATAGGCCTTGTTCAGCACTAGCGATGCCTTAGGCAAGTCAGCCATCCTCAATGAGTTGGTCTTCTGCCACTCGCCATTGGCATCCTTGTAAGTCCTATCAAAGCTTACGCTATTGTAGCTTACAATCTGTCCTTGTTGGTTCTGCCCCTGGTTTTCCCAGATGGTCGCAGAAATCGCGCCTGCCTTGAACTTCTTCACAGGCTTGTTCGGTCTTTCCGAACTTTCAGAAAATCTATTTTCTGATTTGTTTTTACTTTCTTTCTCCATTTTACTTCCTCCTTTGCTTTCGCATTTTATTTCAAAGCTCCCTTAGAATTAGGCGCAACAAAGCGCCAGGGAGCCGGAGGGGCACTTTCGGTGCCTTAGCCAATGTTAGCCCATAGTGGTTTAAATACCCTACGGCAGGATGTCCAGTGAGTCCAGTGGTGGTTCTGCTCAGATTACGCACCACCACCTTTGCCTAAAGGCTTTTTTAGCAAATTTTATATATTATTAAGTCAAAAATCAATAATTAGAGATATTTTTACATAAAACCAGCTTAAATCAACGAGGTGGAGTGAAGGTGGCAGACAAGAAAAAGAACTATAACCAGGAGAATGCTTTAAGGCTAGGATTTATTACTGTATTGGCAATGGTAGCGTTAGTAATCGCCATGGGATTTAACTTAGATTTAAATGTGGCTGGAACAGCCAGCAAGAACAGCAATACAATATGCAGTGATAGTGACGGAGGCCAAAGGGAGTTCTTTGTAGGCACAGTAGGAGTATATAATGGTGATACCTATAAGCTTCTCAAGTCTTACCCAGACACTTGCGCAGCAGATGGCAAAACCTTGACAGAATACATTTGTAACGAGCAAAAAACAGACCGAAAAAGCGTTACCATAACCTGCCCAGGGGAATGCTCTGGCGGGGAGTGCAAATGCTATGACTCTGACGGGGGAAGAAACCTCTATGTTAAAGGCACCACTATCTGGAGGGGAGGCACTTATGTTGACAGGTGCTATGATACCAACAGGGTTTATGAGTTCAGGTGCGACAACAACATAATGTATGGCTCATACGATGAATGCACCTATCCTGACTACTGCAGCAACGGCGTGTGTGTGAAGCCTGTATGCGGCAATGGTATTGTTGAGAGAGGGGAGGATTGCGACGGCAGCAACCTGCTAGGAAATGATTGTACAAGGCTAGGATTCTTTGGAGGAACACTAGCATGCACAAGAGACTGCAAATACGACACAAGCAGGTGTATCAATCAGGTATGCGGAGACGGGATAATCAACCAAATGAATGAACAATGCGACGGCAATGACTTTGGAAGCCTTACTTGCGAATTACTAGGATTCTTAGGGGGAACACTAGCATGCAAAGGGGACTGCATACTAGACACAAGCAGGTGCAACGTGTGCAGCGACTCTGACGGAGGGCTAAATTATGAAGCAAGGGGAACTGTCAGGAATATCGAAGGCAACACCAAGACAGACACTTGCGGAGTGGCAGGCTTTAACCCTACTGACCTGTGCGGAGACCCTATGGGCTCATTTGATAGCACATGCGCTGCCAACGCCCTTGTTGAGCATTACTGCGGCGGCAACACAGCATTAGACCTAATAAAGGTTAATGGTGTTTTCAGCCTTGGAAGGACAGACTGCTCATACGACTCATACCCTCTTGACGGGTATGTATATGTAAGCTGCGGGACAAGCGGAACACAAAAAGCGCCTATAGGCGCAGACGGAAGCTTCACCCTCATAGCACCATGGGATGGGACAATCTACCAGTTCTACCTGGTTAGCCTTGGTACTGCCAACTCAGACATAAGATCTGCTAGGCCTATCATGACATACAAGAACATCCAATGCAGGAAAGGTTGCAGTGACGGGGCTTGCCAATCCGATAAAATCTGCGGAGACGGGATAATCAACCAAATAAATGAACAATGCGACGGCAATGACTTTGGAAGCCTTACTTGCGAATCACTAGGATTCACAGGAGGAACACTAGCATGCGATGCGGCAACATGCACATATAACACAGACAGGTGCATACAAAGCCCTAATTATTGCGGAAATATACTTATAGAACCTGGAGAGGAATGCGATGGCACTAACTTAGGCGGCAGGACATGCACATACTTTGGAAACTTCACAGCAGGAACATTAGCATGCACAGACATGTGCACATTTGACTTTACAAATTGCTATTGAGCACAACAAATTTTTTCTTTTTTTCTTACCTTCTTCTTTATTCTTAGCTTCTCTAGGAAATATTTATATATCCTTAAATCAAAAATCAATAATCGAAGGGTATTTTTACATAAAACTAGCTAAAATCAGCGAGGTGGAGTGAAGGTGGCTAAGGAGAAGAGAAACAATCACAAGGCAGAGAAAGCGCTAAAGATGGGTATTCTGGCTGTGCTGGCCATGGTGTTATTTGTAGCAACTATGTACGATAGTCAGTTGTACGAGATTCAATTATATGATAGCCAGTTAAGCTATGGTGTAGTTGTTGGCCAAGCAGGCAAGACAGGCACAGGCTCTACCTGCTCAGACACTGACGGAGGCCAAGTCTTTACTGTGGCTGGGACTGCAACTGCAGGCAAGACCAGCTCTGATGACGTGTGCCTTGACAGTACTAGGCTGGAAGAGTTCTACTGCGACAAGAACAAAGTTGAATCAATAATCCATGACTGCGCCATTGAAAATATGATATGCAGGAATAATGCATGTGTATATCCTGTGTGCGGCAATGGATTATTAGAGCCAGGTGAAGAGTGTGAAGGTCTTGATTTTGGAGGGAAAACTTGCGCAAGTTTTGAGCGTGCAGCAGGTCGTCTTGTATGCAAGAGCAATTGTAAGATTGACAGCACACATTGCCCGGCCATTCCTAGCACATGCAGAAATGGCGTATTAGACTTTGGAGAGCAGTGCGAAGGGACAAGCACTAAGCCTTGTGTAGCACTCAATGGTAATTTATCCCGTGGAAGCTTCACTGGAGAAACTGCAACTTGTAATGGGTGCTTCTACGACACCAGCGCTTGCATTGGGCCAACCGGAGGCTCTGATATAGATGGACTTCTTCAGGTAGGTGAGCAATGCGCAGGAGGTTTCTGGGAAGTAGGCAATGTTAACTGTGCCACCTTTGGATTTGACTCAGGATCTGTTAAGTGCGAAACATACACTGACACATATGACACAAAATCTTGCTGCTTTGAGAGTGACGGAGGCTATAACATCTATATGAAAGGGACAGGAAGAAGCTCTTTTCGCAATTTCACTGAATATTGCTTAAATTCTGACACAGGATATCCTGGATTGATGGAATATAATTGCAGTAGCTCTATTGCAGTAGGCCAAGTTGCTACCTCTTATTCACAAGGCGGATGCACTTATGGATGTTTCAATGGCAGGTGCTTGAACACAAGCTATCATATTAATTGCACAGACCCAGATGGCCCTACGAGCTGGTCTTCTAGGGATAGATATGTTAAGTCTACTACTCGAATCATCATATTAGAAACAGGTGAAATCACAGAAGAGCAGGATAGATGTAAAAGTGATTCAACTGGTGTAATTGAATACTATTGCAACCCTATGGGATTCATTACTTACGTGGTCAGAGACTGTTCAGCAGGATGCGAAGACGGTGCATGCAAAGTACCAAGCTGCGGGGATGGCATCATAACTGATTTGGAAGTTGGTGTAATGGAAGAATGTGACGGAGCAGAGCTTGGGGAAGCAACATGCGAATTACTAGGTTTTGATGGAGGAATCTTAAGCTGCCGCAGTGACTGCAGGCTAGACATAAGCGAATGCTATGCGTGCGGAGACGGAAGGATAAGTGGAAATGAAATATGCGATGGAATAGACTTTGGAGGGCTGGACTGCACATCACTAGGATTCACAGGAGGAACACTAGCATGCACCAATGATTGTAAGTATGACACCAGCAGATGTATATCTGACAACTGCATCGGAGAGGGAGGCTCTATCCCTGTCATTGCAAGCCCTCCTAGCTGCTGCCCAGGATTAACACTTATTCCGCCTAAGGATCAATATATAGTAGGAAGTGCTGGCATCTGCACTGCCAAATGCGGCAACGGAGTCTGCGACACTGCTACTGAGTCAGATTATAACTGCCCTGCTGATTGCAAGACGCAGGCAGAATGCACAGACAGTGACGGCGGCATGGACTTCTACGTTAAGGGCACAACTTCAGGGGTATTAGGAGGAACCAACTGCCTTGGTGACCTTCATGCTTGCCCTGGCGACACAGTCAGTGCTGTAGATGTATGCAACGTATACAATGTCAACAATGTTGATGAGTATTACTGCAGCGACAATAAGGTGATGGGAATGGGCATGACCTGCCCATATGGTTGTAGGGACGGGGCTTGCATGGACGCGCCAACGCCCCCTCTTGCTTATTGCGGGGATGGAATAGTTCAATACCCTGAGCAGTGCGATGATGATGGATTGATAGGCAGCTGCACTCAATTCGGAAACTTCACATATGGCGATGTAACCTGCAACCCAGAAACATGCACATTTGACCTTACCTGGTGCTATTAAAGTTCTTTTTTCTTACCTTTTTCTTTATTCTTAGCTTCTTTAGCAAATATTTATATATTATTAAGTCAAGAATCAATAATTAAAGGTATTTTTTACATGAAATCAGCTTAAACCAGCGAGGTGGAGTGAGAGTGGCAGAAGAAAAGAAAAATAAGCTTAACCAGGAACAATTCTCAATGATAGCGATTGTGGCTATTGTAGCAATAGTGGCAATAGTGGTGCTGATAGTGAGCATACAGGGCGGAACAGGAGCCCTGGGTAGTGTTGAGACAGGAGCTGCTACTAATAGACTAGGTCTAGCAGTTTCCACTGGCGGTGTTTGCACTGATAATGATGCTTCCTTAGGCAATTTCACTTTCTATAATAAAGGCACAGTCACCTTTGTGAAGGGCAAGACTTATACCTATACTGACACCTGCGAGGGAAACAGCGTGAAAGAGTACATTTGCCTAGACGGGCAAAGCTATGGCTCAGTATTATATAGTTGCCCTGCAGGATGCTCCAATGGGGCTTGCAACTGCTTTGATACTGATGTTGCAAATGACCCTTACAAAAAAGGCTTTGTTACTGAAAAGACAGGATTCTACGAGGATTCTTGCTCTAGCGCAAACTTATTCACAGTGAATGCTGTTGATTGCTCTAATAACGCCAAAGTAACCAAGGCAATTGAGTGCCCAGGCACAGACTCATGCAAGAACGGGATTTGCGTGCCTGCTATGTGCGGCAACGGAATCATTGAGAGAGGCGAGGATTGCGAAGGAACAAACATCAATGGAAAGACCTGCGCTAATGTGCCAGGCTTCATAAGCGGGCCTCTAAGATGCAATGCTGCGACCTGCAAGTTCGACACAAGCAACTGCTGCGCTGACACTGACGGAGGGTACGATATTTATGAGAAAGGAATCACAACGCCACTAGCTTCTAGCCCTGATGTTAAAAAGGTTGACTACTGTGTCAATTACAACTTAGGCACTTTCCCTTCACTAGTGGAATATGATTGCAAAAGCCCAGGAAGCTTCTCTGTCGACTGCACGAACGGCTGCTTCAACGGAAGGTGTTTGATACAACCATACGCAGCAACATGCACAGACTCAGACGGTGCTGATTTATCAGTAAGAGGAACCACCAGGTCAGTCTTGACACTGACAGGAGAAGTTTCCCAGAGGCAGGACTCATGCAACGGTCCAAACGCTGTTAATGAATACACCTGCAGAACCAATGGGTTCCTGAAGAGTGAATCAATAGACTGCCCATACGGATGCAAGGATGGAGCTTGCTTGCCCCAACCATGTGTTGATTCAGATGGAGGAAAGCTATATTCAATAAAGGGTATTGTTACTAATGAGATGGGGATAACTAGAACTGATTCGTGCGGAGTGGCAGGATGGAATCCAACGAACCTTTGCGGAGACATAATGACAGACCCTAACTTTAATACATGCGCAGCGGGAGCACTTGTAGAAGGCTATTGCGGGGGAAACACAGATACGGATTCAATAAAAGCAGGTGAGCTATTCCACATCGGAAGAGGAGACTGCATATATGATTCATATAATAAGGATGGATATGTGAATGTTAGGTGTGGCATGAGCATACAGCGGGCAGGCATAGGAGCCATAGGAGAATTCACGCTTTACTCTGAGTTTGACAATAAGCCTTATAGGTTCTTCCTGGTTAACCTTGGCATTGCAAATTCACCCATCAAGTCAGAAGTTCCTATAATGATGTACAGGAACATCAAGTGCCCCTCAGGGGCATGCACTAATGGCGCTTGCGTTCCTGCTTCAACCTGTGGTAATGGAGTTATTGATGCCGATAGAATTAGCCTTAACGAGGAATGCGATGGTGATGATTTCGGTGGCAAAACCTGCCAGTCCTTTGGTTATGCAGGAGGAAGTCTTACATGCGTGGCTGGCTGCCAGATAAGCACAGCCAATTGCACACCTACAACCACGTGCGGAGACCACATAATACAGCAGCCTAATACCGCTGGAATAAATGAGATATGCGACTGGACTGAGTTCGGTGACAGGCAGTGCGAAGACTTTGGCCAATTCGCCTCAGGGAAAGGCTCATTGATGTGCGTTAACAACTGCCAGAAGATAGATACTGGCATGTGCATACCAAGGGCTTACTGCGGAGACAGCCTGATACATTCCCCCAACACAGACGGCATTAATGAGATCTGTGACATGGGCAACTTCGGAGGAAAGACCTGCGCTGACTATGGCTTTGCAGAAGGGATGGGCTCATTGCTATGTGTCAATACGTGCCAAACAATAGACACAAGCATGTGCATACCTATACAAACACCGGTATGCGGAGATGGAATAGTAAATCAAGTATTCGAAGAATGCGACTGGACAAACCTGAACGGCATGACCTGTGAATCTTTTGGCTATGATTACGGCAGCTTAACATGCACAGGAGAATGCCAGTTTGATATGAGCGGCTGCTACAATGTTCCAAAAGTATGCGGAGACGGAATAGTACAAGCACCAAACGACGCAGGATTTGACGAAGAATGCGACGGCGCAAACCTAGGAGAAGTAACATGCGAATATTTCGGATATGATGGAGGATACCTGGCTTGCACAGGCATGTGCACATTAGATAGAAGCGGGTGCTGGATATCGCCTGATAAGTGCGGAGACGGACTTGTGGAGATTGGTGAACAGTGCGAAGCAGGATTAAGCAACATTAATAACTGCAGTATGTTCAGCAACTCTCTTTTAAGCATGAATGCCAGATGCGATTCTACCACCTGCAAATACGATACGTCACGTTGCATTGGGAGCACAGGGGGATTTTGCGGTGACGGAGTTGTAGAAGTCAGGGAGCAATGCGATGATGCAAAAGGAACAGAAGGCAGGACCTGCCAAATGTTTGGGTTCACAGGGGGAATGCTAAGCTGCAACAATTGCATGTATGACACAAGCGCATGCGCAATCTGTGGGGATGGGCTTTTGCAGGCAGGAGAGCTGTGTGATGGCACCGACTTAAATGGCGAAACATGTAGGACGCTAGGGTTCCAAAGAGGCGGAACTTTGAGTTGCTCTTCAGAGTGCTTCTTTGACACGAGCGCATGCAAGGCTAAGTAAGCTTCCTCAAAATAAATTTTTTTATTTTATTTTTTCTTGATTTTTTCTATTTCTAATCAATTATATTGAGCCTTTGCGCAAAACCTTTTTATACTAGCAATCCAAAGATAGAGTTAAAAAGAGGGAGCTAGTAGTTTAGCTTGTAATTCAGCATGGTACTTGAGCACTTATTCCCTGAGGATTGGCTTGAGAAGAAGGTAGGCTATGCCTTTCTTATCGCTGTAATCTACTCTACCCTTGGCATTGTGGCTGCAAGGCTGCTTTTCGGTGCCAACTCAGGCATTGTGTCTGTAATCTTCACTTCATTGTTCATCCTTCCTTATCTTCAAAAGATGTTCAGTAAGGAGGAAAGGGAGGAGGAGCGCGAGAAAAGGGCTAAGTTCACCAGGCTTGACTCTCTCAAGCATTTCTTCCAGTGCAACCAAGCCATTAGGATTTATGCCAGCATCTTCCTGGGCATCTACCTTACTTACATGTTCTGCTCATTCATACTGCCACAGCTTGGCATGAACACCTTTGACGTCTTCAAGGAACAATTGTTTGTTGACCCTGCGCTCAGGGGAAGGGCTTTTGACAATGCCACTTTCTTCAGCATCCTTGGAAATAACTGGTGGGTTCTCCTGGCATGCTTCCTAATAGCCATCATTGTCGGTGACGGAGCTATCTTTTTCATAACATGGAACGCCAGCTCATGGGGCGCCTTGTTTGGCTACAGGGCCTTGACTGCAGGGCTTTATGCGCATGTGAACCCTTGGTGGTATCTTTTCCTGGTGGTAATCATCACTCTTCCGCACGTAATCCTTGAAGGAGGGGCTTACATCCTCTCTGCCATCTCTGGAAGCATTATTTCTGACGAGATTGTCAGGGAAAAGGATGATATAAGGAAGTTCTTGTCATTCCTAGTGATCGGCGCATTGCTGCTTTTCGTTCTGAGGTTCTTCTTCTTGTTCGCCTTCAGCGAGCAGGCAAAGGCTTTCCTGAGCATACTGTCAATAATACTAATAACAGGGATGATTTACATGCTTGGCTGGCTTTTCAGGCAGAAAAAGCTCAAGAAGGTCTTCATGAACAACTATGACCTTTTCATACTGGCCATAATCATCTTCATAATAGGAGCTATAGTTGAGACTTTTGTGCTCGACAATTCATCAGCCTTGAACCAGATTTACAGCTTTAGCATGCTTTTTAGCTAAAAATTTATAAAGGAAAAGAGCAAATAAGGGATTATTTCCCTGTTCAGCAACAAGAAATGTGATTAATTAGGAGGAGTAAAAAATGGTTGATGAAAAAAGCAAGAACTATAATAAAGAAAATTTCTCAATGATAGCTATTGTAGCAATAGTGGCTATAGTAGCAGTAGTGGTATTAATAATTAGTGCAAAGCAAGGAATTGGAACTATAAGCTATGGTTATGATAATATCGAATTAGGTCAAGCTGTTAATACAGCAGGTAGTGCGACAACCACAGGCGGGATCACTTACACTTCATGCACAGACTCAGATGGAGGTAAGATTTATCGTTTGAAAGGGACAGTTACGTATACTTGGGTTAACGGAAGTTACTCTGGGGATTATAATGTCACTGACCGCTGTTCTTATACGGGAGGTGTACTTAATGAATATTATTGCTTAGGAACAACACCCTTATCATTGATTTATACTTGCCCATATGGTTGTTATGATGGAGCTTGCATGCCGAACACTAGGACAACGACTGATCCGCGAACAAAATTAAAATAAAAACATTAGCAAACCTTATAAGTGTTGCTTATTAATCAATCAAAACCCTGATAAATGGAGGAATCCAAGATGGCCAAGGAGCATTATAAGAATGTGGAAAACAAGTATTTTCTCTATATTGCTGCAATCGTGCTAGTGGTAGAAGCAGTAGCGTTTTTGGCGCTCATGGCTAATAACGGGCCATTATTAGGGCAGGCCTTAAGTTCAGGAAATCTGCGTGGAGGAGCAGCCTCAACCCAGGCTCAGTACGCATACCAGTCTATGCAGGCTGGCTGTGTTGACAGTGACAACGGCGCTTATTACAGGACTGCCGGCTATGTCACTTATAATAATGGAAAGTTCTATGACAACTGCGTAGGCTCAAGCCTTAATGAAAAGTACTGCGACTATAATAATAATGGGGAATTAGTCTTGAAAACCGTTAATTACAGGTGCAAATGGGGCTGCCAAGACGGGGCTTGCGTGCTGATCTGAGATTAACCAGCCTTATCCCCTTATTTTTTTCTTTATGCTACTATCAAGGCTAGGTCTAAGGCTGTAAAGAAGAGTAAGAGCAAAAAATCAAATATTCCTGTAGTCCTAAGCGCTCCCCTGATCCTTTTCTTGGAGGGCCACATCCAAGCCACTCCCATGGGCGTAAGGCTGTCAATCAATAAATGCGATAAGTAGCCTAGCAGAAAAGCCATTGTGTAATAGGCATTGCCAGTTATTATGAAGAAGAGCATGGTGCAGGCTGCCATCACTGGAAGGCTGTGGATTGCTCCCCTGTGCTTGAAGAAAAGGCTTACCAGCTTCATCCTCTTCCCAATGAATGAGGTGGCGCTGTCAATGTCAGGGAAAAGGCTTCCTAGGATTATGGCGCCAATAAATAATGATTGGCTCACAGGCAAGGCTGTGCTCTTTACAATAATTAATCCTAAGAGCAATCCAAGGCTTATGTGGGTTATGAACATCATAGAAGCATCATCAGAAACATCAATAGCTGCTTATTACTATGGTCTTGCTTCTCACATCATTGGAAGGGTTATTGTCCCCTAGCTTAAAGGTGTAGTCAGAGGTGGCTATTATCCTAACAGGCCCTTCTGCTGTGACCATGGCTATGTTGAACATCACACTAGCCTTCTCTCCGGGATTAAGTGATTGTGTGACTGCGTTATAAATCTTAGTAGGCTTGGCTCCCTCAACATTAGGCATTATCTTTGCCTCTATATAGAAAGGGGTGCTTATCTTCTCAAAGCCCTCGTTTGCCACGGTTATCTTAACTGAGAAAGGCTCTCCTACCAATGGGCTCTGAGGATCAACCTCAATATCAGCCACGCCCACATCAATGAATGGCTCTTTTGGAATAGAAGTGTCTTCATCTGCCACTGCAAATCCAGTGATGCCTTCCCCAAGGCTAAATCCTGAGCCTGTTGTTTCAAGGTTCAGGAGCACTTGGCCTGTCAAGGCCACAATAGCTACAATTGCAAGCACAACTACAATCTCAAAAACAGCGCTCTCCTCTTTCTTTTGTGCCATCTTAGGCTAGAGAATAGAGGAAATGGTATATATAGTTTTCGAGTTTTCACAAAAGAATTGCCATAGCCAATTGCTCAGCCAATGTCCATAAGCTCTTCATCAAGGTCCATGTTCTCCAGGTCATCATCTGAGCCACCCTTGCTAGTAGCTGGAGCTAGCTTTGGATAGCCTTTTTTAGGAAGCTCTTGCGGGGTTGGGTCAGGCTCTGTCTCCTTGACTGCCTTGGCAGCCTCTTCCTTGAGCTTTTTTATCTCATCATCAGGGTCAGGGTTTCTCTCGACATTGCTTGCCACTAATTCTATCCTGTCAAAGTTCTGGTTCTTGTTAGCCCTGCCGCTAATCTTGATTATGCTTCCTAGCAAGTCTGTCTTGATGGGCTCGAACTTGGAAGGGTCTTCCTTGAAAGCCAGTATCCTAGGCTTGTCCATGTCCAATAATTGTTCTACCTGCTGCCTCCAGAACACCACCCTCATGTTATCGCTGCCATCATCAAGGTAAAGGTTAAGCACATAATTATAGTCAGGAGTAACCCTGCCATGAGTCTGGCATACAAAGCCTTCTTCTTCCCTTAGCCTGGCTCTTTTGCCGCACTGGGGGCATACTTCAAAGAAATTAAGGTCAAAAACCTGCACCACAGTGGCTAGTATCTCAACATTAGAGTCATCCTCTCTTATGTCAGCAATGCTCTTCCTTACTCCCTGGCTAGGAGCTGCCCTTTCCTTAACAGCCACCTCTACTCCTGGAGGATTGATTATTAGCTTTGAAGCTTCGCTCAGGTGAAGCTCTTTCCTGTTGTTATTGTCACGGACATAAGCTCCCCTTATCTTAACAACATCCCCTTCATTAAGCTGGCTGAACAGGTCTGTCTGCTTATGCCAAAGCACCACTCGAACAACACCAGTCTCATCGCCGATTAGCATGTTAGCTACTTTTCCAGAGCTTTTCTCTGTCTTGAATTCCCTTAGCTCATACTTCTGCACTACTTTGCCAACGACATCCACATTGCGCATGCCAGTAAGGATGTTCTTTATCTGCAGCTTCTCGCCTGCAGCCATCTCAAAAAGCTTCACTCCAAGCTCATTAGCCACTATGTGCGCTGCCCCTTCCTCAGAGATAAGCCCTGGCAGCTGCTTCAGCTTGGCTTTTATCTTCTGGTTAATCTCGTCCTCGCTCATGCCTGTCTTTTGCTGGATTCTCTCCTTGATCTGCGGCAAAGGAATGCTCATCATGGATATACACCCTCCTAATAATATAATGCTATAAATATAATGCTATAAAAAATATGATGCTATAAAATACCCCTCAACATTCAACAATCAGGACACCTCAATTGTTTTAAATAGTTTTCCATATGAACCCGGAAAAATTATGGTTTTGTCGTATTGTTGAAAAGTCCTGTGCCAGTTCGCTGCGCCTTTTTCTAGCAGTTCGATTTATCTAAGGAAAAAGTAACTGGCTTGTCTTACGAGGTTAAAATGCTTGCTCACCAGAGCAGGCACAGAACGAACTTTTCAACGCAAAAAATTATCTTCTTCAGCCCTGGCTAGAAGTGCACCCTCCTTGCAGGAAGGAGTTGAGCTGGCTTTGCAAGTACTGCTCCATGTTGCCCCTTAGAAGGCTATTAAGGTTTCCATCACTCACCAAGCCTCCGAGCATCTCGCTGTTAATGTCAGGTATCATCTTGAGCAATTCTGACTGGAGCATCTCTGCGTCTGGAAGCCTTCCGTCCATAACGTCATAAATCATCTCGCTCTTGGCCCAATCAGGCATCTCCTTCATCGCCTCGTCAAGCAACTGGCTTGCAATGCTGTAAGGGTCTGTGTTAGTGGCTATCTGCTTGAGGACGTCAGATGACTGCGAGCCACCCATCCTATCAATAGACCTGTCAATGAGCGCTTGCTGGCCAGAGGTCAATGCATTGTAGTCTTTCAGGTAGTCTTGGTAGAAATCATTAATCTCATCGCTCCTTAAGCAGTTCAGGGCATTGTCAACATTCACTTCGCTATTCTCAAAGCACCCTTTCTGGTCAGCAACCTGTATGAGTTTCTGGGACAGGTCTGAGCCTCCTGAGCCCTTTGCCACGTCCAATAAGTCCTGGGCCTTGTCAGCAGGGTCCATTTGGCCAGCAGCCTCAATAAGATAGTTGTATGCAAAGCTCGAAGGGTCTTCTCCCTTGGCAATATTCTTTAGTATCTCAGGGGCTTCTGAGCTGTCAATATAATCAATGCCTTTCTCTACTGCCTTCTGCTTAACATAGTAATCAACATTGTCTCCGTAAACCACTTTCTCAAACAGCATCAAGGACTCTGTGTTGCTCAGCTGGGATGACAAGGTGCTCATCACTACCTGCTTTTCCCATGAGCCCATGTCATCCAATGATTTAGTCAGGGCAGAAGATACCATGTCATTGTTTATGCTGCTAAGGATGCTAGAGACAACATCCCCTTGCAAGTCAGAGCTTAGCTTGTCAACATTCACCATGTCAACCAGCTTGAAGCTGCCTGCCTGCCCTGAGAGCATGTTAGTGATATCACCAGATGTGGGTAGATTGATATAAGGCTTGATGTCATCAGGCAAAAGGTCAAAGGGTATTATGCTTGCAAAGCCTTGCTTGAGCAAGTCATCAACTACTGTGTCAAGTATTGAATTGGTCTGCACGCAGTTGCTTATGGCCTCTGCATTCATCTTGTTGCCGTTCTTATCAACTGGTATGAGAGTCACGCAGTAGTTCTTCCTTATGAACTTGTCAAGGAAAACAGGCAAGCCTCCGCAGGTGTTAAGGTTAAAGATTACCTTGTCCCCTTCATAAATCCCTTTGATGCCAGGCACGCTCACAGTCTCTCCGTCATGCTTGGTAACAGGCACATCGCACTCAGCCCCGCTAAGGAACTTAGAGTAAGGGTTAGAGTCCACGTAGCGCTGCATTGTTCCTAGCTGGTTGTTAAGCTCCTGGTTAGCAACAGTCACAAACCTTGAAGGGGCAAAGTTCTTGAGAACATCCTCTTGCAGCATCTCAGTGAGATAGTCATTGCAATACACTTCATAGCCTGCAATGTCCAATAGCTTTCCATTCTCATCCTTGGGCGCATCCACAATCACCTGGAAACTGCTCTCCTTGGTGTCTGTTATGTCATTTATGGCGTTGTAAAGGCTGAAAATCTCCCCTAATACAGGCACGAATGACAATGCAGCGTCTATTACCTTGTTAGTATCATCCTTAGGGCCTACTGCTGTCTCAACCAGCTTGACCTCTCCCTTTTCCAAAGGCTTAGGAGGCTGGTCTTTCATCTGGAAAGCAAATCTCACAGTCATCAGGTCTGTCCTGGCAGGGTCAGATGGATAGGCGCAAAGCCTGAACTTGTCCTTGTTGATCTGGCACTTGTTCTTGTTATCATCTGCCTTGTCATTGAAGAACTTAGCCTCATCATTACCAATCTTCTGGAGCTTGAGAACAGGGTAATTGTCAAAAACATAGACTTGGCTGAATAAGTTGTCAAAGCTGAAAGTGACTAAGTCTTCTACTGGAAGGTTAATCATCTTGGCGCTGCTAAGCCTGCTAGTCTTATCATCAAAATCCAATACATAAGAATATTGCTTATGGGAATCATCAACAGGCTTTAGTTTCCCGTGGGAGAACTGGTAGTCCCTGATCCTCTTGTAAACATCCCCTTCCTTGATAAGCAGGCTGGCAGTGTTAAGCTCAGTGTCAAATATTATGTTCATGTCTTTTCTTGAGTAAGCTTTTGAGAAGTCAAATTCGCAAGAGCATGCATAAGCATTGCTGGCAAAGCAATCCTCAAAGAACTCTATCATGCCAGAGAACAAAGGATAATCCTCGCACTTAGGGTTAGAGGCAAATGCAAGGGTGTAAATATTATCTTGCTGCTTGTTGAACTCACCCATCTTCTCAGTAAGGCAATTCTTAGGGTCGTCCTCGCAGGCATTCCAAGCCTGCTCAAACCATTCTGCAACCGGCTTCAAAGGGTCATTGAAGTTCTTGTTGACGCGAGTGGTGAATGAAGGCTTGAAAGAGTAAGTGCCGAAGCCAGTTGAAGTGGAAAGAGTGTCTGTTCCGCCTGTAGAAGCTCTTTCTCCTAAGGCTACAGGATAAGATGGGTCAAGCAGATAATCTGGTATCTGGGATTCTTGGCTGCTAGGTGAAAATAACTCCTCAGGCAGGTTATAAAGCTCGCACACCTCATCCAGCTCTGTATTGACAGGGCGGGCGCAGCCTGTGCCTTGCTTTGAGTAATCATCATCTAAAAGGCATTCTGGCTGGATATGGTCAGTAGTACCAAAGCTATGGATGGCAAGCTTCTGGCCCTTATAGCTAAGATTAGGGTCAACGTACTTATAAAGCACAGCAAAATGCAAGTGAGGAGGATAAGCATCAGCCCTGCAAGCACCATTACCATTAACCTTACCCCTACCACCAACAGTGCCAAGGACATCTCCAACAGCGACTTCCTGGTCGACTTTGACTGATATTGAGCCAAGGTGGACATACTCTGTGCTCAAGCCAGAGCCATGGTAGACAACAACCCTTCCCCAGCAATCATCTGTTGCAAACACTCTTCCGCTGGCAGAGGCAACCACGGGAGTGCCTGCTCCTGCGCTGATGTCTATGCCAGGATGGTAATCCACTTTATTATCAAGCAATCTCCAGCCAAAGCAAGAATGAACATTCCTCACCATAGTCTGGACAGGCCAAGCCAGCTTGCCGCCAGAATAAGCAAGCATCCTTGCAGCAGGATTATTAATCCTTGACTCCATGCTCAACACATTAAAGCCTGATGAGCTGTCAGCCAACCCCCTCAGGATGAAGTGGTCCTCAAAACTCTCTGTTGATAAATTATAGGAGATAGGCAGCTCCACGCCTGTAAGCCTGATATAATCGCCAGTCCTGGCAAGGAAATCATCATAAAAGGCATTCAAGAAAGCTGTCTCGCAATCAGGGAAGCACAAGGTGTTATTATTGCTCCACTGCGGATAGACATACTTGCCGCAATGGGAGACCATCTCATCAACGTCTGCCTCTGCGTCAAAGCCTGCAAAGCAGGAATTTCGGATCTTAGTAATGGCCTGCTGTGCTGAAAGCTCAGAAGCAGTGTCAAGGAACAAGCTGATAGAGTCAGCATCCTGCAAGGCAGCAAAGACAGCAGCCTGCTTGGTGCCGATGAATATCTCATTTCCTTGCAAGTCAGTCACTTTTTTCACATCATTAAGCTTTATGAGTGCAAAAGTAAGTGCTGCTATGGTGAAGAATAGCACGAAAAGAGGGTAAACCTGGGCTTTCTTGTTCTGAGATTTTTTTCTCTTTATCATTTTATCCTGCTTAGCTATTCTACCTAGCATATGGCTTTAATACTATGACCTCTGCCTTGAGCATCACTGCACTGAAAGTTCCGTCCTGACAAGGCACAATCTGGAAACCAAAGCCTTTCTCCTTGTAACTGCCGGCAAGGGCTTGCTCAAGAGCTGTCCTTCTTTCATCACTAGTGGTTGAACCGGTGTTTTCTCCTCCCGGTACAGGGAAGGGCTCTGCTATCCCTTCAAAACCTGAAACTTTAGAGCTAAATCTTATTCCTAACCATAGCTTCTTAAGCCAATTGCCATGGCCAAAGTTTCTCCTGTCAAGGTCTGTGTTCGAATAGATTATCCA
Source organism: Candidatus Woesearchaeota archaeon (assembly GCA_016935175.1). GTDB lineage: Archaea > Nanobdellota > Nanobdellia > Woesearchaeales > SM23-78 > SM23-78. Next base: position 35,279 of record JAFGRK010000028.1, read on the forward strand.
TAGCTCCCAATAGTCTCCGTAGAGCCTGTCAAAAAAGGTGTTTATTGACTCTGCCAAAGTCTTGTAATTAGTGCTTTTCTTGTCGTCAGTGCAAGTCCAGCTTACTAAGTCAGCGTTGGTTGGTGAGCCTCCAATGTCCGGGGTAAGGTCATTTACAGGCGTATTTCCTAATATGGGAGCTGGGCTCCGCAAAAAAGTCTTAAGCACATACTCGCTCTCTATAGATGAGAATTTTGAGTCTATCTCTCCCTCTTTCCTCTCAGCACCCCATCTAAAAAGGTATATGAATATTATAAAAACCAGTATTAAAGCTAAGATTGCGGCTATGGTAATAATTGTATTAAATCCTTTCTTTGATTTAATCATGTGTATCACAGTGGCAATTTATTTTTTTCATGCAAATCTTAACTCGATGCTTGGCTCTAACTAGGTTTTCGGTATGATTACCTGTATCCTAAGATAGCCTGGTTGGTTTACATCATTAATCCTGAATACTATTGGCAGTATCTTGGGGTAAATTTGGGCGCTGCCAGCCCCCGCCATATTACTATAAGCCAAGGGCTCAAGCCTTTCATACCATACCCTATTGAGGTAGGCTGTCTTCAAAAGCTTCTTGTCAGCGTCATAAAGCTCTAGCTTGGCAGAGACGTGCCTTTCACTGGAGTACCTTATTGAATTGTCAAGGACTTGGTCAGTGAAATTGCTCCATTCAACCACTCCGGGATTGACTATCCCTGAGATAGGGTCTGTTTGCATGATGGAATTAGGGGAGTAAAGGATCCTCGCTATAACAACCTCGAATTCAAGGTCCCTGACATTAATGCTCAGGTTCACATAGTAATTCACCAGCAGGAAAATAGCTATTATGACTATGGCTGTCAAGGCGATGTAGGGGATTTGCTCTATCCATTCCTCTGCTCCTGACTCTGCCTTCTTCCTTAAATGCAGCTTTCTCAAAAGCAATGTTCTTTTCTTCATCATCTCAACTCGGAGTTTCTTCTGGAACTGGCTTTGGGGCAAAAGTTATATTATGGTTCTCAAAAATGATGTTGAAGGCAAAAGGTGATGAGCCTACGTCTGCAGGGATGATTCTTGTGTAAGCATTATAACCGAACAAAAACTCAGTCCTAGACCTCTGTTCAGGAGGCTGGTCTGAATGCTCAGTCAATACCACCCTGTCAAGCTCTAGACGGGCATCAAGGTTGATTTTCTCCGGGGTAGCGACTTCATAGTTTATCTCAAAATCGCCGCTAGCAGCATGCAATGAGTCAACTAAGAGAGCCATGTCCCTCGAATAGAATTTCTTGTAATAACCAGCATCCTCAACAGCATCCCTTACTTTTCCAGTGACCACAATGACGAATAGCGCACTAAGTATTATAGAGAAGAAAGCGTAGAACAATAGCACTAGAGCACTCTTACCTATTTTACCAACTCCCATGATTAACAACAATTAGAAAGCCAATATAAAAAGGTTTAGTTTTTTAATTATAATATCAATGAAAAAGACTGATAAGGATTTGATAAGTAAAAATCCTAAGCGAAAAAACAGCATCAGAACTCACTCACTCCTGCAATAATTCAAGCTTCCCGTTGTATAAACAACACAATCCCCTAAGTTACAAGGGTCAGTTGTG
>JAFGRK010000029.1 GCA_016935175.1 Candidatus Woesearchaeota archaeon
TCTCCTGCATCCTCATAGGTTGTGGTGTAGGTGAGTGAGTTCATCCAGCCACTCACTGTGACATCCAGCTCATCCCCTTCCCTGTCTGTTGCGTCCACTGGGATGGTGATCTTCTCCCCTTCGTTCACTGTGATGTCGTTTATCTTTTCCAGCACTGGCGCAGTGTTCTTCTGGGTTACTATGACTGTGAAGTCCTTCTTGGTGGTTGACCTTCCGTCACTGGCTATCACGCTTGCCTTGATTACGCCTGCATCCCCTACCTTTGTCTTCCATGAGCCTTTGGCATCAAAGGGCTCTGTGTAGGTGATGGTTACTTTTTCCCCATCTGGGTCGCTTGCCTCTGGGCTCAAGGTGATTACATCTCCTTCCATTATTGTAATCTCGTCCTGGATTCCTTTTATCTCAGGAACCCTGTTCACGTCTGTGACTTTTACTTTGATTGTGGTGCTTGAAACTTTTTCCTTGTCACCTGCCTTTATCATGACGCTGTACTCACCTGCATCCTCATAGTCGGTGGTGTAGGTTGAAGATTTCATGAATCCAGAGTATTCCACGACTATGCTTTCCCCTTCTGGGTCGTAGATGTTGCAATTTATGCTTATGGTCTCTCCTTCCTTGACTGTGATTTCTTCTGGGCACTCAAGAACAGGAGGAAGGTTAGCTTTCTTTATCACTACAAGCACGTCTTGGCTTGTGGTGTCCTTGCCGTCGCTTGCTGTGATGGTGACCAGGTATTGGCCTGCATCCCCTATCTTGGTCTGCCATTTGCCGTTCTCATTGAAAGGTGGCGTGAAGCTGAACTTGACTACGTCCTTGTCAGGGTCTATTGCTTCTGGCTTGAGGGTCACTAGCTCCCCTTCAACTGCTTGTATTACCACTCCGTTTTCAGGCATAGCTATCTCTTCCTCTTCTGGCACTGCAGTAATCGCCTGTTCCCCTTCTTCTGCAGGAGCCACATCCCCTATCTCTATAACGTATTCTCCTGTAGGGGTTGTCTCTTCACCTTCTGGCATTGTTACCTGGCAGCCTGCTATCATCAGCATAGTTGCTATCATCAGAACCAATGTTGTAGATATCTTCATCTTTTCCACCCTCCGGTCTCGATATGTTTTTACCTAAAAAATCCGCTAACCTTTCAATAACCCGCTAGAATATTTAAAGTTTTCTATTCTACAGTGAAAACAACGACTATTCCAGGCTTTCCTCGAACTCTCGCAAAAGCTTCTCTTGATGCCTATTAAGGTGCTTAGGCATCTCAATAGTTATCTTGACTAGTTGGTCACCCCTGCCAAAGCTATGCAAGCGCTTCATACCCTTGCCACTCATCCTAAGCACAGCTCCTGGGCTGGTGCCTGGAGGAATCTTAAGCACAGCCTCACCATCTATTGTAGGTACTTTCACCTTTGCGCCAAGGATGGCCTGGGTGAAGCTTATTTTCTGCTCCATAACTAGGTCATCGCCTATCCTTTCGAAAATATCGCTAGGCTCAACATGTATGATTAAGTACAAGTCTCCAGGCTCTGATCCACGATAACCTGCTTCCCCTTCGCCATTGACCCTAAGCCTTGCCTGGTCCATTATTCCTGCTGGAACATCTACCTCAATGGTCTTTGTTTTTCTAACAGTGCCTGCTCCGCTGCATTCACCACAGGCATCCTTAAAGACTTCTCCTGTGCCATTGCAAGTCCTGCAAGTGCTAGTGCTTTGGAAGATTCCGAAAGGAGTCCTCTGGGTGTGCCTTATTGCTCCTGTGCCTTTGCAGTCAGGGCATTTCACCTCCCCAAAGCCTCCTTTTCCATCACACTCCTCGCAAATATCGTTCTTTGTAACCTTGATTTTCTTTTTTACTCCGTTTGCAGCTTCTTCTAAGGTAATGGCCAGCTCATATGCCAGATCTCTTCCACGAGAGTGCCTTGCCCTCCTGAAGCCACCGCCCCTGCTGCTTCTTCCTCCAAACCCTCCTCCTGAGAAGAAAGTGTCGAATATGCTGTCAAAGTCAAACCTGTCAAAGCCAAAGCCAGAGAAGTCAAATCCTGAGAAGTCAAAGCCTCCAGCGCCAAATCCGCCTGCACCAGGCCCTGCTCCTGTCCCGTACTTGAAAGCATCTGAGCCGAACTGGTCATACTGCTTTCTTTTCTCATCATCTCCTAGAACTGAAGCTGCCTCGTTCAATTCCTTGAACTTCTCAGCAGCGCCATCCTCCTTGTTCAGGTCGGGATGATACTGCTTGGCCAGCTTCTTATAAGCCTTCTTTATCTCTTCCTTGGAAGCGCTCTTATCAACGCCCAGGATCTTGTAATAGTCCTTACCTGCCATTGTTGAATCCAGTTTTACCCTGTCGGTTTTAAATCTTACGCTTGCAATTATGAAAAATTTATATATTTTATTGCATTACCCTGCCTTGGGGGTGGGATTTGTGGGATTGAACAAATTAGTATGCTTTGCTTTGGTGTATTCTCTCAGCAATGTTCCAGCTTACGGGCCAAAAAGCCTTGAGTCAAGATTAAGCCTTGAGTCAAGATTAGCTCCTGATTTTTCAGGCCAAGCATTGAAAAGGGAGCTTAAGGCAACACCTAACCTTGACATACAGGAAATAGAAAGGCAGATGGTGGAGTCCTATGTTGGTGAGTTAGTCATTAACCAGTCTAAGGACTATGTCAAGGACTTGAACGCCCTTGGCAAGCCTGACCAGAAGTATGCTGAGGTCCTTCCTGGGGGAGAGCTGGTCATGAAGATGGAAAGGCCCTTTTCTCCGCTTAGCTTTTACACTGATGGCAGGGTAGTTATTGATGAGAATGCAAAAAATCAGGAGTATTCCTTGGCTGTGCTGGTGCCCATGATAGAGTCAGAAGTGATGATTGATGAAGCCACTAACATCCCTGACAGGAGGCAGACCATCACCTATGCCTGGAGGGAAGTATTGCCTGGGATTGTTCCTGGAGGGTTTGACCTGCCTTTTGCTCCGCAGATTCACGTGGATACCCTTAAGATAGTGAATACTGGCAAGGAAAAGCTTTACCTTGACGCTATAATAGGGTATTCTGAGAAAAAGAGCTAAGGCTCACCCCAGTAAAGCCTTTGGCGGTAAAGCCAGCCTCTTATCTTGCTTGCTAGAGTGGACTTTTCACTTGCCCTTGGCAGTATAGTGTTCCTATAGAAGTCAAGCATTTCATCAGCATAAGCCTTGTCATAGAAAAGCTTGGTGATGGATTCATTGAATGCATAGGAATCTTGAAGTACAAAAGGCCTCTGGTATTTCTTGCTTGCCTCCTGGGAGTCTCTAACTGCCTCTTCAAGCTCTGAGCCTAGGCTATGCCAGTTGTTAAGAACAGCGCAGGTGTTGAAGTCCGCCTTGCTTAGGTTGTACTCTGCGCATACATCATAGAGCTTGCTTATTGAAATGCCCATCTTAATGTTGCTCCCAGTATGTTTTCAAATATTCCACCTGCCCAAGTGAGACTTCAATATCTTTTCACACTCCTCTATTGAGCGCTTGATTGAGAGCATGAAGCTTGATACGTAAGTATAGAATGATATGTGTTCCCTAAGCTCAGATAATGATTCCCTGTAAGGGCGAAGGCCTGCGAAGACATACCTCTCGTACTCAGTCCTTCTCTTATAATAGTCCAGGAAGTCAGCATCAGACTGGGTGATGTTAAGTCCTTTGGGAAGGCTTGCCAGCAGCTTTTCTGATAGCTTGCTGTTCTCCTCGTCAGAAGATTGTGCGATGCTTACTAATGCCTTGCTGCTCAGGTATTTCTCATCAGCCTGCTTGACCTTGAATAATCCCCTGTATATATAGTATTGGTTATAGTAAAACACTCCTAGGTTTTCCCTCAGTTCGCTTTGGTGCTCAGAAAAAGGCTTCATTAGCTGGTGGAACAATAATGCATAGCCAAGATGGTTTTCAACCCTGCCTCTTTTTGCGAGCTCCTTTAGCTGGTAATCATACCATATGCGCTCTTCTTCGCCTAGAAAAATCCTTACGTCTGGAAAGTCATTAAGAATCTGGTCAAGGGACTCCATGTCATGCAAGTAATCTTCCTCAAGCCCTTTCCTGTCCCTTGAGTAAGTGCGCCTTGCATTAAGGTAGTGCATCACTTCCTCATCTATTCCCAAACCCATGCAAAAAGCTTTCTTGGAAATCAGATTATATAAACTTTGCTATGGGACAAGGGGAAGGCTAAAGAATGGTAAAAGAAAAAACTAAAATAGTTTATTGGTGCTCAATCGGCGCACAGCCTCACTTCTTCTTTTTCTTGCCTTTGTCGTTGTCTTTTACTTCCTCGAATTCTGCGTCGACAACATCGTCACTGCTGCCAGCAGGCCCAGTTTGGCTTTCATCGCCTTCAGCTGATTGGCTGTGATTGGCATGGCCTGCTTTGCCTGCTGCCCCTTGCTTCTTGGCTTGCTCCTCAGAGGCTTTCTTGTACATCTCTGTGCTCATGGCTTGCATCTTCTGGTTGATATCTTCCATCTTCTTCTTGATGGCAGGCACATCCCTGTCCTGAGGCTCTTTTTCCATGAGCTTTTTCAATGCTTCAATCTCTTTCTTGACTTCAGCTATCTCTTTAGCATCCACTTTTCCCTCGAAGTCCTTGAAGAGCTTGTCAGAGGTGTAGATGAGGGTGTCTGCTGAGTTGATTACTTCTGCTTCCTCTTTTCTCTTCTTGTCCTCTTCAGCATACTTCTCTGCATCCTTTCTCATCTTCTCAATCTCCCCTTCTGAGAGGTTGGTGGTAGCTGTTATCTTGACGCTCTGCTCCTTGCCTGTGCCCAGGTCTTTTGCTCCTACGTGCACTATGCCATTGGCATCAATGTCAAATGTTACCTCAATCTGGGGTATGCCTCTTGGGGCTGGAGGCAAGCCTACCAGGTCAAACTGGCCTAATAGCTTGTTATCAGTTACCATGCTCCTCTCTCCTTGGAAGACCCTTATGGTGACTGCTGGCTGGTTGTCTGATGCTGTGCTGAAGACCTGGCTTTTCTTGGTTGGGATGGTGGTGTTTCTTTCAATCAGCTTGGTGAACACTCCTCCGAGAGTCTCAATGCCCAGGCTTAATGGCGTCACGTCCAGCAAGAGCACGTCCTTTACTTCTCCTGCGAGTATTCCAGCTTGTATTGCTGCTCCAAGGGCTACTGCCTCGTCAGGGTTCACGCTCTTGTCACCTTCTTTTCCTGCCAGGTTCTTGACTAATTCCTGGACTGACGGTATCCTGGTGCTTCCGCCCACGAGTATTACCTTGTCAATGTCCTTTGAGCTTACCTTGGCATCCTTCATTGCTAATTGGGTTGGCACTTTCAATCTTTCCAGTATGTCCTGTATCATGGACTCGAACTTGGCCCTTGATAATTCCATGTTCAGGTGCTTTGGCCCTGCTTTGTCTGCTGTGATGAACGGCAGGTTGATGTTAGCCTTTACCTTGGTTGATAATTCTATCTTGGCTTTCTCAGCTGCTTCTTTCATCCTCTGGTGCGCTGTCTTGTCTTTTTTCAAGTCAATGCCATTGGCTTTCTTGAACTCAGAGCTCATCCAGTCAACAACTAATGCGTCAATGTCATCCCCTCCGAGATGGTTGTCCCCGTTTGTGGCTTTTACCTCGAAAACCCCATCCCCTAGCTCTAGGATTGAGACGTCAAAAGTGCCCCCTCCAAAGTCAAACACCATTATCCTGTGGTCATGGCTCTTGTCAAGCCCATAGGCTAGAGCTGCTGCTGTTGGCTCGTTCACTATCCTCAGGACTTCAAGTCCTGCAATCTTGCCTGCGTCCTTGGTTGCTTGCCTTTGCGCGTCCTCAAAATAAGCTGGCACTGTGATGACTGCTTTTTTTATCGGCTGGCCTAAGTATGCTTCTGCGTCTTTCTTGAGCTTTTGGAGAATCTTTGCGCTGATTTCCTGTGGCGCATATTCCTTGTCCCACATCTTGGCCTTGTAGTCCTCTCCCATGTGCCTCTTTATGCTGTACACTGTGTGCTCAGGGTTAGAGATGGCTTGGTTCCTTGCTATCCTTCCGACTAGCTCTTCCCCGTCTTCTGTGACTGAGACTACGCTTGGAGTGATCCTTTCTCCCTCAGCATTAGGGATTATCACAGGCTTTCCTCCCTCTAGCACTGCTATTGCGCTGAATGTTGTTCCTAAGTCTATTCCAACTACTTTTTCCTTGGTCATTTTGATCTCCTCCTTTGCTAGAAAAATCGCCGCAACCGCATGCAGGTGCAACGTCCGTAACAACGTGAAGGACTTGCGCCGTGGTTGCTTCGACGGGGGTTGCCCCCCTCGGGGTGTCGAAGGCGATTTTTAGTTTTGTTTTTAATAGTTTTTTTTATCGTCTTTATTAACTAAAGTGAAAATAATTTGCGCCTCAATTGCCGGCGGGGCTTTTTACCTCCTCTTTTTTCTTCTTGGCTATCTTTACCTTGCTGTGCCTGATGACTTTATTATAGAGCATGTAGCCTTTCTGCAATTCATCAATGATGGTGTTGGCTTCTTTTTCATTTTCCTCTGCCAATAATACTTCATGGTAGTAAGGGTCGAACTTCTTGCCTATGCACTCAATATGCTTTATCCCTTGAGAGTGCAGGGTGTCCATTAGCTGCGAATAGATTAGCTCCATTCCTCTGTAGAAGTCGTCCTTTTCCCTGCAGCTCTTCAAGGCGAGCTCAAAATTATCAATGATTGGGAGCAAGTGCTTGATTAAATCCTCGTTTGAGCACTTTATCATGCTGTCATAGTCTCGGTCTATCCTTTTTTTGTAGTTCTCAAACTCTGCCTGGAGCCTTTGCAAGGTGTCTATGAGCTCTTGCCTTTCGTCTTTTGGCTGCTCTTTTTTCTGCTCAGGCTTCTCCTGCTTTGGCTCTGGCTTTTCTTGGGGCTGTTGCTGCTCTTTTTGCGTTTCTGCTTTTTCCTCTTTCCTTGTCCTGGGCATTTTCAGTTCCTCCTTGTTAATATGGAAAAATTAAAAAAATATTTTTTATGCTCATTTCTTGGTGTTGATAGGTATCTTTTTTGGCATGTATTGGTCTGCCAAGGGCATCTCAACTTTCAGGATTCCTTCTTTGTATTCAGTGGTTATCCTTGTTGCATCTGCATTAGGAAGGTATTCAGTCCTCCTGAAGCTATGGGTCTCTATCCCTTCATTGGTCTTCTTTTCCTTGTTGATGCTCAGTATGAGCATGTCACCTTCGTACTCCAGCTCTAAGTCCTTGTCTGTTATCTCTTTTCCTAGCTTGAAGGTGACCAGGTATTTGTCTTTCTCGCTTTTCACTTCTGTTGTTATCTTGAAGTCTGCTATCCTTTTCTCTAGCTCTCCGAATTGCTTGTCAATCTCATCTCCCATTTGCTTGATTGCATCTCCAAATCCCTTGTATATCGGTGCAAAGAATCGCTCGTACACTTTTGGCTCTGTTGTCTCTGGCTTTGCCAGACTTTTCTCTTCTTTTTTAGGTTCTTTTGCCATAAAAACCACCTCCTATGCTTTTAATACGTTGACTTAAAGTCAACCATGTTTAGTTAGAATTGGTATCTTATTTATATAGTTTTCGGTTTTTGGTTTTTGCGGCTTTGCAACAAAACTCTAGAAGCTCTTCTTATAAGCCTTGTAAGCTGAAGAAATCATATCCTTGACAGTCTTCTTAGGAGCCCAGCCTAATAGCTTCTTGGCCCTGTCATTAGAAGCGCAAAGCTCAGCAGGGTCTCCAGGCCTTCTAGGCCCGTACTCCACCTTTATTGGCTTGCCAATAACATTGGTGGTGGCGTCTACTAATTCTTTGACACTCACTCCATTGGAAGTGCCTAGGTTGATTATTGCGCTCTTTTCCAGCCTTAATGCCAGTATATGGGCGTCTATCAAGTCATTGACATCAATATAATCCCTTATGCAAGTGCCGTCCCTTGTAGGGTAGTCCTTGCCCATGATGACTAATGTTTCCCTCTTGCCGAATACCACTTCCATTATTATAGGCAGGATGTTCTTGGCATCAGGATCAACATAGCTGAGCCCTCCGTCGCCTGCAACATTGAAGTACCTTAATGCAACATAGCTTATTCCGTGAAGCTTGGAGTACCATTCCATAATCCTCTCTGACTCCAGCTTGGTGAAGCCATAGTAATTCATAGGCTCAGTGGGATGGCTTTCATCTATTGGGTTGTACTTGGGCTCGCCATACACTGCTGCGCTTGAGGAATAAATGATTTTTTTCACTCCATACTTCGCCATCAGGTTAAGAAGGTTTATTGTACCTGTGATGTTAAGCGAGTACTTGGCAGGGTTCTGCATTGATTCCTCGACTGCCTTGTAGCCTGCAAAATGCATCACAGCATCTATCTTGTTATCCTTGAAAGCCTTCTCAAGCTGATCTTGGCTGGTTAAGTCTGCCTTGTAGAGCTTGGCTTTCTTTCCAACCAGCTTTTGCAATCCTTTAGAAAGGTTATCCACAACAACTACCTTGTGGCCTTGGGCTATTAGCATCTTGACAGCGACGCTGCCAATGTATCCTGCCCCGCCAGTCACAAGGATTGTTTTTTTCATTGTGAATAGAAGTTTATCACTATCCCTACAACATCAGCCTTGACTTTCTTCAGCACGTTCTTGGCCTTGAAAGCAGAATCCCTAGGAGTCTTGTCATGGGCTGCTACCAATAAGACTGCCTGTGAATGGCCTGCTATGGTGATGCTCTCAGCGTGCTGCAGTGATGAGTTGTCAATTATGACTATGTCTGCTGTGCTGCTCTTCAGCTTGCTGCAAAGCTCCCTTATGGCCTCTGATGACAAGAGCTCGTTTGAGAACTCCCTGTGCTGGCCTGCTGTTATTATGAATAGGTTCTTGAACGAGGTCTTCCTGATGACATCATTGATCTTGGCATCTCCGAGTATTATGTCGCTCAGGCCTTTCTCGTCAGATTTTATCTTGAAAACCTGGTCAAGCCTTGGATTCCTCAAGTTGGCATCTACAAGCAAAACTTTCTTGCCTGCGTAAACAAAGTCAAGCGCAAGGTTGCTTGCAATGGTGCTCTTGCCTTCCTTGTCCTCTGGAGAGGTCACTGCTATTAGCTTGGCATCCTTTTCCTTTAGGTTGAATAATATATTAGTCCTCAGCATCCTTATGTTGTCAGCAAAAGGGCCTGTAGGGCTGTAATCAAGAATGAAGTAGTCCCCTTTTACCTTTGGCCCGAATATGTCCCTGAAGAACACTCCTGGCTTGGTGAAAAGCGTCTCTACAAACCATATAAAGCTGCTCTTTCCTTTTGGGGCTGTCAATTGGCTGTGCTTAAGCCTTGGTATGGTGCCTATGACGCTGTGGCCCATGCCTTCCTCAACTTCATTGATGCTCCTGAAAGTCCTTATTGAGGTGTATCTAAGGAAGGCTGCTCCTATGCCTCCTATGAATGCTAGTATGACTCCGAAAGCCATGTTAAGCCAGAAGTTAGGCCTTACTGGCTCTTGTGGAAGCGAGGCATACTCTATTATCTTGATGTTGCCCAAGCCTTCCTTGGCCATGATGCCTATCTCTTCCCCTCTTTCTAGCAAGTAATCATAAAGCTTTTCCTTGGCTGCAATGGCTTGCTTAAGGCTCTGGTAAGCCATCTCTTCGTCTGATGTGACGTTGGTAGTCTTCTTTTTATTTTCATAGGCTATTGCTTGCAGGTTTAGCTGGTCAAGCTCGCTCTTGTAGGCAGCTATCTGCTGGTAGATAAAGAGATTTACTTCCTGGGCTTCTTCCTGCTTGGCTTCCCTGGTATAGTTGACATATGATATGACTATCCCGTTGGCTGCTTTCATTGCATCTCCAGGGCTGGTTGATTCAACTATTATCTCTATAACATTAGAGTTTTTTATGCTGTTGACAATGACATTGAACTCACTCATCCCCATGGAAAAATAGACAGGGCCCATCACGCTCGAGCTCATGATAATCTCTTTCTGGGTCTCAATGTCTGTCTTGGGAGCAATGCTCTGGCCCAATAGCAATGAGCTCTGGTCCTGGCTTGTAACAAGGACTAGGCTTCTTGCCTGGTAGATTTTCGGGGCTGTAGTGGTGTATGCGTAAGCTGCCCCTAGTATTACTATGAATATTATTACTGCTAGTAGCCAGCTCTTGCCTATTATGTGGAAATAGTCAGAAAAATTAATGCTGTCATCCGCGGATTGGTTTGTAGTAGTCATTTTGTGGTTGCGAAAATCTCCTCTTTTTTTAATTGCTCGCAATTATGCCTGTTGTTGTGTTGGTAATCATAAAGATAAAAAAATAAGTAAAAAAATTTAGACTTTTAGTGCTGCTTTCTCAAAAACACAAGCCCTAGTCCTGCGCCAAGAATGGCCAAGCCCAAGGTTATGGTTGAGAACTCAGGAACGTCGTGGTTGCCGTTGCCGCCATTGCCGTTGCTACCTTCCTTTCCGCAGAAAGTTACGTGGCTAATCTCATGGCCTCCGAATGCAGTAACTGTACCGCTAGTTCCGTACTCTCCTTGTGCTTCTGTGCTTGTTGATGCTTTCACAAGCGCCTTAACATCATAGTTTGATGTCCAGTCTGCTTCGTCATTGTCCCCATCGAGTGTTATTTCGTAAGGTGACTTCATGCAGTCCTTGTTTTCAGGGTCAAACTGATCGAAATCACAGTCTGTGTCCATTGTGCATCCTGCGTCATCGCAGCTGAACTTAGCTACCCCGTAATAACTTTCTCCAAGGTAGGTTTCGCACTCAGTATCTGGGCTGCCGACTTGCGCCATCACACTTGCTACCATTAACAGCAAAATTCCGATGTATGCTATTCCTTTGTTCATGTTATCCCTCCTTTTGGGTTTTATTTAATCATCACTCCCTCTTCTCAAAAAATTCACTCACTTCTTCCTGAATAATGCTAATACTAATCCTGAGCCTAATATTGCCAGTGCTAGTGTGGTTACTGAGAACTCTGGCATGTGGGCTGCTGTGCTTGTTGAGCTAACACTTGGTCCTCTTGGGCCGCTGCTGCCTACTATTCTCTTCTCAGGAATTGTGATTTTTGGGCTAGAGTAGGTGTAGCCGTTGTAGTCTACTTCAAACCATGCCTCTGTGCCGTAATCGCATGCGTTAAATATGTCTTGCGCATCAATCTTGAAGAAGCCGTTTTCATCTGTGTAGGTCTTGCCTATGAAAAGTGGGCTTGCTTTTGCGTCGCAGTAGGTCTTGACTTCAAGGCCTGCTAGCGGCATGTTAGTGTTTGAGTCTATGATGCTGCTTTGCGCTATGCTTCCGTCAAAGTCAGCATAGATTGCATCCCCTAGTATCACTTCAGGCTCTGTTTCCGTGGTTCCAGCTTCCTCTGTTGGCCCTTCAAGAACAGGCGCCTCTTCCAGGCTCACTTCTCCGCTTGTAGTTACGACTGCCGGTATTTTTTCTGTCTTGACTGACATTGCTATCAATAGGACTACTCCTATTATTACAATTGATGTTAGAATGGCTATCTGTGCTGTATATGATATTTTCATTTTGTAATCCCCCTCTTCTTAGTTTGATCCCCGATTAGGGAATACCTAATCATTTATAAATCTTTTATTTTATACGGAGAAATGCATGCACATTTATAAAGGTTTCGGTTTTCACCACTGCGGAGGGAAAACAACTGGTTGAGTAGTATCAAAACCTGCCCCTGTTCATGATGATAGCTGGAACTGTTTTTAATATGATGGATATGTCCAGGAGCAGTGACATGTGCTTAGTATAATATATGTCATAAAGAACTGCCTTGTCAAAATTCAATTCATGCCTGCCATGCACCTGCCACATGCCAGTCAAGCCCGGCTTGACCCTGAACCTAGCCCTTCTCCAGCCCTTGAAATTAGGCAGCTCGCTCTGCAAGTGAGGCCTAGGCCCGACAATTGCCATCTCGCCCTTGAAGATGTTGATTAATTGAGGAAGCTCATCAATGCCTGTGCGCCTGAGCAATTTGCCGAACCTAGTGATTCTAGGGTCATCCTTCAGCTTGAACAATCCCTTTACCTCGCTCTTAAGCTCTGATTTTTTTGCCTCAGCATCAATCACCATGGTCCTGAACTTGTAAACCATGAAAGGCTTAAGGTTCTTGCCTAAGCGCTCCTGCTTGAAGAACACAGGGCCAGGCATGGTAGTCTTGATGATGATCGCAACCAAAATGAACAAAGGCGAAAGCAGGATTAAAGAAATCCCTGAGATGACCAAGTCCATGGCCCTCTTGATGAACAAGTAAGTCGAGTCAATCCTTGAAGGGGAGATGTTGATGATAGGGTAATCCCTGAACTCGTCAAAGGCAACAGGCTCAATCACCAGGTTGAGAACAGAAGACACGATCTTCCAGTTAATCCTCTCATTCCTGATTATGAGGTCTAATAGCTCATCTGATAGCTCTTCCTTGGTGAGGAAGACCACGTCAACCCTTGGAATCATTGACTTCAATACTTCAAGCTTGTCAGTAACCATGACCACTTCGTAGCCAAGAGACTTGTTCTCCTTGATTTTTTGAACTAATTCCTCGCTGTCCTTGCCAAAGAACAATACGCGCTTCCTGTCATGCCCTTTCATCCTGAAAAAGCCTAGCACCTTGAAAAGCACAAACCTGCTGAGAGAGATGAGCACTAGGCTGAAAGCCAAGGCAACAGAGCCGACCCTGACAGCCAAAAGGTCTCCGGGATCGAAAAGCAATATCAATGCAATCATCACCAGCCAGGTGATGCAGATGGATGACAAGACATGCATGAAGTCATTATCATCAAAAGTGTTCCTCTTGTCCTTGTAAAGCTCATAGGCAGAGAAATTGATTATCAGGATTAGCAAGGAGAAAAGGAAGAACCTAAGCAGGAATGAATCAACCAGGTAGATGCCGAAGATGTAAGATGCAAAGTAAGCTGATACCAAGAACATGAATGCGTCTGAAGAGTACAAGGCCAAAGTGAACAAGTATTTCTTTCCCTCAAAAAACCTTATCTTCATTTTTTAGCCCTCGATACTTTGGCGACTCTATCGATGTATATAAATTTTCTTATGACAAGATAATAAGCAAGGAAATAGATTATGAACAAGATCCAGCCGGCATTGGTATGGAAGAGGCCTACGCTGAACTCAGGGGAGATGTAAACTCCTGCAAGGACTAAAAGGAGTAATCTTATGACATTGACAAGGTAGACGCCGAGAAAGCCGATGGCTGATGAGATGAAGAACGCGCTTTTCTTGATTCTTTTATGGTCTAATGCAAATATTGCCGCTGAGAATGCAATGAAAAGGAACATAGAGTCAATGCCAGAGCAGGGAGGGCCTATGTTGATGATGAAATCCTTTAATCCGACAAGAGGGCCGTCGATGCCAATCTCATAATAGGATAGTCCTCCATAGAGAAATGAAATCAGCCCATGAAGTATCTTTGAGACGCTGTATGAGAAGAAATACCACTGCTTCTGCCACCACATGAGCACAAGGTACATCACCACTCCTAAGATTGCGAATATTGGCAACTCTTTCTTAAATTCAATTATGAATTTTTTTAAGTAAGATGGCTGGAAGACTGCTAAAGCAAAGAATAAGAATGCTAGTGCAAGCAAAAAAAGTATTGCGGCCTGGATGAGGTAGAGCAGTAATCCTCCTGTGACATTATAGTAATTTGCAGAAGCCCTGGTTATGTAGTATAATGCAATTACTATCTCTGCCCCAATGACAAATAAAACTGAGGACTTCATGTTGGTCTTTGGGTGCTCAAGCTTTTGGATCCTTTCCTTGTAATAGAAGCCAAAGAACACAGCAAGGAAGGCTGTGACTTGCAAGGCGTCTATCTTGCTGAAAAGCCTTGTCAGCTCTGACTGCTTGAGCAAGTCCAAGTCAAAGTATTCTACTGGGAACTGGAATATCACCCTTGATATGAATATTGCAGCCACAAGGATTATTACTTTTATTAGGAACTGCTTGATGTTCTTGTTCACTTCAAGGCCTCCTTATACACTTGCAAGGTCTGCTTGGCAATGGTCTCCCATTGGTAATACTTTTTAACGACTTGCTTACAGACAGCACCTTTCTTTTTTGTTATTGCAGGGTTCTTGATAATGTATTCCAGCTTAGCCTTTAGGTCATTTGCATCCCTTACCTTGAATGAGAAGCTGAAATCCTTGACAACATCCATGTTCTCCTCTATATCGCTGACTAAAGGGCAGAGCCCAAAGCTCATGGCTTCCAAAAGGACAATAGGCATGCCTTCAATGGTTGAAGGGAGCACAAAGAACCTTGCGTTGCTAAAAGCCTCAATCTTTTCTTCTCCATAAATGGCTCCTGTGAATATGATCCTCTTGTCTTTCTTTGCTAAAGCCTTGACTTGCTTAAGGTAAGCCTCTGTATGGGTTGCATCGCCAGCAATTATGAGCTTCAAGTCAGTGTTGGTTTTTTTGAAAGCTTGGATTAAGGTATGGACTTCCTTTTCTGGGACAATCCTGCTAAGGAAGAGGATGTAATTATCTTTCTTTAAGCCAAATCTCTTTAATTTCCTAATTGGCTTTGGGGTGAATGTTTCAACTCCGTTAGGGATGAAGTAGATGTCTTTCTTGAAAGTCTTCTTGAAATGCTTCATAATCTTTTCAGAGACAGAGATGACCTTGTCTGGAAACTTGGAAGCGCACCACTCGCACATCCTAAGCCAGGCTTTAGCTGCCATTCCCCACTTCTCCCTCTCATAATCCAAGCCATGCAAAGTGACCACTGTCTTCTTGCCAATGATCCTGGGAATGAATGAGAAAAGGCCATTTGCCATAGCATGATAATGGACTATGTCATATTTCCTGAAGATTGCATCTCCTGTTGAGAAGGTTGAGTGCGAGATGCTCTCGCCAATCTTGATGTTGATTGACGGCAAATATCTTAGCTTGACACCCTTGAATTCTTTTGGACGCTCCTTGCAATAAGGATTCCTGCAGTAGACAGTGACGTCGCAGCCTAGCTTGACCAGTAGCGGAGCTAAGTGCTCCACAACATTCTCAACACCGCCTGACTTGGCAGGGATGCCTCGCAAGCCAATCATGGCAATTCTCATTTTCTTTTTTTGAGATTTGTTTTTCATTCTCATCCTTCAAGGCTATTCCACACAGCTATAATCCACTTCTTTCCTTAGCCTGTTCTTGGCAATCCACTTGGCAACCATTACCTTTTGTTTTTTTATTGCAGGAGAGGCTGAGCCTACCATCCAGCAGTGCTTGGAGCAGCTCTTGACCTTGTTCCTCACTTCATTTGCCTTTTCACTGTTCCAAATCTCATCAAAGCTCTGCTTCTTTATGTTGCCCATGCTCCAATTCATGCCATTGCAAGGGTAAACCTCTCCGTAGGGGTCCATGAAGAACACATCAGTCCCCATCTCGCAAGGCAAGAGCCTTGGCTTGCCATTGATGTAGTTTATCAATCCATAGTTGAAGTAAGCCCTGAACCAGTCCTTAGGCTTCTTTGACTTCAAGAGCTCCTTAATTAGCTTCTTGAACTCATCAGTCACCATCTTCCTCTGGGTGAACTTATTATCCATCTTATGGAAGTAGTAAGTGTTATGTATGGCTGCTGTTGCAAACTCCAAGCCGAGCCACTTAGCTAGATGGTATAACTCCATAAGGTCTTTTGCGTTCCTGTCGCTGACTGTTATTCCAAAGCCAATGTCCTTTAATCCTAGCTCATGAAGCTCGATGAGAGTACGGATGCCATGGTCAAATCCATCCTTTAATCCTCTTAGCTCGTCATTGGCAGCAGGCAAGCCCTCGATGCTGACCCTAACTCCTATCTGCGGGTATTTCTTTGCCAGCTTGACAATCTTCTCAGTGTAATAGCCATTGGTGGAGATGACTAATCTCTTGGTCTTGGTAAGGACTACCTTTATTATGTCCTCAATGTCATCCCTAAGGAAAGGCTCTCCGCCAGTTATGTTGGCAAAAGCCAAACCTTCAGGAAGCTTCTTCAAGTCCTGAATGGTTATTTCCTTCCTCCTGTCAGTAGGATATTTCCAGATGTTGCACATATGGCATTTTGCATTGCAGCGGTAAGTGACGCAGATCAGTGCTTCCATTTTGTATTCACTCCTTTTGGTTTTCTTTTTCAATTATTTTCTCGAATAGGGCAAGATGCTTTTCAGCAACCGCATCCCATGAAAAATTCTTCCTTATGTATTCCAGCGCTTCTTTTGAAGCTCTTTTTATGAACTTATCATCAAAAAAGTATTTTTTAATTATTTGCTTGGCATTCTTCTCATTGAAATAGATGAACCCATCTGTTGATGATTTAGGGTAAAAATAATTCTTAAGGTTTTCTGACATGAATACGGGGTTCCCTGCAGACAGTGCTTCAAGTGGTACTAATCCGAATGCCTCTGATGTCGAGTGGAAAATGAAGGCGTCTGCGAGATTGTAATACTCATTAAGGTCTTTTCCCGGCTTTACCTCCCCGAGGTATATGACGTTTCTTTCTATTCCTTCGTTTTTTACGTATGCTTGTATTTCTTGGAAATACTCATTATCGATTATGCCTCCAGCATACAGCAACCTTATGTTGCGCTCTTTCATTATGTCTTTTAGCGATTTTATTATTCCGAGCTGGTTTTTTCTTGGGCAGACAGAGCCGACATGGAAGAGGACCTTGTCATTTCCAAGATTATGCTTTTTCTTCAATCCCTTGATGAAGCCCCTGTCTTTTATGGGCGTGTAGACTTTGTTATTGACTCCGTTGGGCATGAGTACAATCTTGCTTTCAGGAATCCCCAAGTGCTTAACGATGTTTCTTTTTGCACTGTCATTCAATACCAATATTGTGTCTGCATGCTTAAA
>JAFGRK010000030.1 GCA_016935175.1 Candidatus Woesearchaeota archaeon
GATGATAGAGGTTGTGCGAGATGACTCTGAGGATGAAGAGGACAAGAAGAAGGCTAAGAACATCCTCAAGAAGCTCCTGCGGGTGATGTGGGGCCAGGAAAAGCTCAAGATGGTAATTGAGGACCCGAGCGGCAATTCAGCAATAATCTCTGAAAAGGCAGTAAAGAGCAAGCTATGATAAGCATATTATTCCTTATTGATTTTTCCTTAGTTTATTTGACGATTCCGAAACTATTCAATCTTTTCTTCTTCTAGGAAGGGATTCTTTCACAAGAGCAGTGTATTCTGCACTGCCCATTGGGCTAATCATGTACTCTGCATACTTAGGATAGCTCCTCTCGTTCTTGAAGGGCTGATAATACCGGAAAAGCCTTCTTGCAATATGGTCGGCCATGTTGACTAGGGGATACCTATGGTCTGCATTGTTTTCAGCCACTACATCGGGAAGCTTCTGCGGATGGATTATCCTTGCCATGTTCTCCTTGAGCAGCGGGTCTATATCCCTGTCTATAATCACCAGCTCGAGGGGGCTGAGGGCTTTTATCAGCTCAGCATAGGCTATTGCACGCACTCCCTCAAATCCGAACCTGTCCTTGAAGTCCTCTGTGAGTAGAACGTACTTGAAATCCCTCTTCTTGACTATGTCAGAAATCTCAACATTTTTCTTTTTCTTCACTTTAGGTATCTGCTTCTTGTACATGACCTCTAGCGGCTCGCTCAATGAATAGGCTGGCTTGATATCACAGTCAAATAAGGAGTAGACAGCCACAAATATCTCAGGAAACCGCCCGTGATTGGACTCGTCAATGCCTAGGTATCCTTTCTGCCCCATCAACCCTTCCTCTATTTACTCCATGGGTTCATTAGTATTTATAATTTTTTATATTCTGTAACCATTATTAGATAGTCACTAATCTGGCGGATGTTTCGCAAAGTTTAAAAAGAGAAAACACCATTAATAAGGTATAGCTTGAACGGTGATGATAATATGTGCATCTATAGTTTCAATGGAATATGCTTTGACCCTGATAAGAAAAAAGAAGGCATAGTGGCGCAGAAGTGCGAGCACTGCCCCAAGCAGAACATGGTAGAGGAGCCAGACGCAGAGCTAGAGTACATACACCCTGTTTTCAGGTGAGGAATTTTCTCTTATCAGTTGTTCTGTTCTTAGCAAGATTTAAATAAATACCAGCGAACACCATAGCAATGGGCAATCTGCTAGCCAGGATAATAGCCATGATGATATTCTTCTTATCACTATTAAGCATCCTTTTAACGTCAGGTGGATGCGAGCGACAAAGCCAGGTATGCTTTGAGCAGGCTTGCTTTGAAGTAGAGGTTGCTGACGAGCCAGGTGAAAGAGCTCAAGGACTGATGCACAGGGAAAGCCTTGATGAAAGCAAAGGCATGCTTTTCATATTTGAGCAGCAAGAGACATATTCTTTCTGGATGAAAAACACCCTTATACCACTAGACATCATATGGATCGATGAAAAGCAGAAAGTTGTCCACATAGCCCGAAATGCGCAGCCATGCACAGGGCAAGAGTGCCCATCAATCAATCCAGGAGCCCAAGCCAAGTACGCCCTTGAGATAAATGCCAACTTATCTGAAAGGAAAGGCATATCTGTAGGGGATACAACCAGAATCAGCCTGCACAAAAAGTAAAGAAGTAAAAAACAAGAAAGACAAAATAATTTCTGCAGGGCATCACCTTAACCCTAGCTCTTTTCTCAAGGCATCCTTCTTATCAGTCTTCTCCCAGGTAAAGTCAGGGTCGTCCCTTCCAAAATGGCCGTAAGCTGCTGTCTTGGAATAGATGGGCCTCTTGAGCTTTAAGTCTTCGATTATTGCTGCTGGCCTCATGTCAAAGTGCTTGTTGACCGCAGATATTATCTTCTCTTCAGGCACCTTGTTCGTGCTGAAAGTGTCGACATTCACAGATGTAGGGCAAGCCACGCCTATGCAGTAGCTCAGCTGGACCTCGCACCTGTCTGCAAGACCCGCAGCCACTATGTTCTTGGCTATGTAACGGGCCATGTAAGCGCCTGACCTGTCAACCTTGCTTGGGTCCTTGCCAGAAAAAGCCCCTCCACCGTGCCTTCCTACGCCTCCGTAAGTGTCAACGATAATCTTTCTTCCAGTAACCCCAGTATCCCCTTCTGGGCCTCCAATAACAAACCTGCCAGTAGCATTGATATGGATTGAAGTATCCTTGTCCATCCATTTGCCGCAGGCTGGCTTGATGACTTTCTCAAGAATATCCTTCCTAAGCCTTTCTTCAGGCACGTCATCAATGTGCTGCTGGGCAACTACTACAGTGCTAATCCTTTTTGGCTTGTCATTAACATATTCAACGCTTACCTGTGACTTGCCATCAGGCCCAAGCCCTTTTATCATCCCATTCTTTCTAAGCTCTGCAAGCTTGCTAGTGAGCTTGTGCGCCATCATTATCGGGAAAGGCATGAGCTCAGGGGTCTCATTGCAGGCAAAGCCATACATCATGCCCTGGTCTCCTGCTCCCTGGTCCTTGTTGGCTTTCTTGTCAGCAGAGACTCCCTGGGAAATGTCAGGTGACTGGGAATGGATAGACGCCCACACCCCTGCGTCCTCGCAATCAATACCGAAAAGAGGGTCTGTGTAGCCAATCCTCCTTAGCACATCCCTGGCAATCCTCTGGACATCAGCATACCCTTGGGTTGTGACTTCACCAGCAACATGCACAGTGCCAGTAGTAGTCAGGCATTCCACAGCAACCCTTGAGTCAGGATCCTGCCTTATCAGCTCATCAAGAATGCCATCTGATATCTGGTCGCAGACCTTGTCAGGGTGACCTTCTGTCACGCTCTCGCTTGTCAAGAAATACCTTTTCATCTTAAAAACCTCCCAAAGCCATCTTTACAAAACAAACCCCTAAAAGAGTATCTGGCTTTCCTTGAAGCGCTCATTTATAAATTTTATCAAACAATACATCATGTGGTTAAGAAGAAAATTCTTAAGCAAACCAGCATGCCCCTATAAGAAAATAAGATTTTCAGCCATCACGCTTTTTTCTCCGATAGAGATACTGGCACTCATCATAAAGAGTCCCGGGTATGCGCAAGTATGCCAGCTCATATGAGGCTGTCACCACATCACCAGGCCCTGGCTTCTGCCCGATGAAGTCAGACAGCCCGCTAGGCACAAGGACAAACGCAGCCTCCAGCAAGTCTCCTTTACGAACACCCATAGCCATGTGCCTAGGGGAGTCAACAGAGTACTGCCCGTACTTGGCTTGAACATCAATCCTGGTGGTGTGTTTGCTTACAGCCTCAACCTTTTGCACCGTAGCCCATGACTGGTCTATAACCTTCTCTTCAATTCCCATAAAAATCACCTACTAATGCTTTTCCCCTAACTCCTTAATCTTCCCGAACTTATAAATCTTGTCCCCTACAACAAAAGCCTCAAAATCATGTATGTTGCTTATGAAAGGGCTGAGCAGCTTTTCCTGCAAAACATCAGTGCCCTCAGTAACAAAGCTGAAACTAGGCATCACGACCAGATTTTTCCTCTTGTATTTCCCTAAAAGAAAGCACTTAAACTTCTCAGTGCGCACATCATCCCTGAGGCTGATGGCAGGATGCTCATGCCCAATGATTATCGTCTTGGATTTCTTGTAAGCCTCGCTCTTCTCATCAACTAGCTTGTGGCCGTGGCAGAACAATACACCATCAACAGCAAATCTTTCTTTCACCTCAAGCCCTTTCCTCCTTGCAAGCGGGCCAAGGATAGTGTCATGGTTGCCCTTTATCAGCACAACCTTGCCGGATTTTAATATGAGAAAGTCCAGTAGCTTCATTGTATCATTCCATTCCTGGCTGGAGATGGTTCCAAACTCATGCTTGATATCCCCAAGGAGCACAATCACCTTAGGCTTTACTTCCTTGAAGACAAGCTCAAGCTGCTTTATCACCTCATTATACTGCAGCCTAGGGATAAGTATGCCCTGCTTGTTTAAGGCTTCCTCATAGCCGATATGGGTGTCAGCTATCACAAGGATTTTCTGCTTCTCCAGGTAAAGAGCCAGCCCGATAATCTTGATGTTTGGGAGAATATCCATAATAAAAAGAAGAGTAAAACCCTTTAAAAAATGCTTGGTTTGGTCGCTTAAAATTTTTAGAATAAATAGCCCCGCCAGGATTAGTAGGGGTTGTCGTTCTAATTAAGGGCTGTTTTTTCTCTTGCCCTTTCATTTTGCTGTGCCTCCATTTCTTTAATTTTTCTCTTTATGACTTTAAAGCATCATCACAACTTAGTCTATACTGACAGGATCTACATCTGCCAAGACTAGAGCTATGTTTGAAATCCTTTCTTCTGATGTTGTATATTATTGATTTAACATAATCAAAATCCTCAGGATTAAAATATTCTTCATAGATTTTTTCAATTATACCTTCCCACCAACCACCATTTATAAAATTTCTATCCTCAAACATAAGAGCTGGTTTCTCTGGTTCTTGTTCTGGCATAGCCATATGCTTGTTAATTTTTAAGAACACTCTTTTTATGAAAATCTTAATAGGCTTATCATAATTATAGTATTCCTTGAAAGATCGGGCATAAGCTTTTGCTTGACAAATTGGTGGAGAAGAACAATTGGTTTTTTTCCAATTCCAGCTTGTTTTATATTCAATTATGCTTACTTCTCCTTTGGCAATTTTAACCTCATCACAATAACCAATAATGCCATATTTCTGACTTTCAACATAGACCTCAACAAATGCTCTTGAAGAGTTATTCTTAATACTCCAGAGAATTGCTTCTTTAACTTTAACTTTTGGAGGTTGTCTTTCCTTTCCCTCTTGATTTTTAATTGTTGCTTTAAAGGATTGACTAATAAACTTTTTAGCTCTTTGCTTATGTGCTTCTGAGCCATCCTCCAAATCATCAGAAAGAGCAAACACGTCCGGTAGATTATTCATAGAGTTTTCTGCTTGTTTAGGGCAAAAATCATATTGCTCTATGTGAGCTATGCTTATCATATCTTGCGAGGTCATTTTTCTGGGGGATTCATATTCTTCACAATCTCAAGAATGTCATCCACTTCTTCTTTAGAGAGTAACATTTCTACTTTTTGTTCTATCAGTTCAAAATTCTTGCCATCATCCTTCATTTTTCCAAGAAAAAGCTTCAAATCTGGCTTCTCACAATTCCAGATAAGATTAATTATTCTAAGCCCTGGGTAATATTTTATTGCATGAAGAGTTTTATACCACCTCGCATTATGAAGAAACTTCTTAAATTCCTCATCAAGAGTGTATTCTCTGCTAGTTTTAACCTCAATAAAATAGAGCCTTTCCTTATCATCATCTTTGGCTGTTATGATAAAATCTGGGCTTGCTTGTATCATAAAATCTGCTTCTGTCCAATCATCAAATTTCTTTAACTTGCTTTTTTCTTTTTTTCTTTGAGAAACATTTTCTGTGATGAGTTCATAGCCAAAATGATAAACATAAAAGCGCTTCTTTAGAGTATGCTCTATAAGCGTTTCGGCCATCTTGCCAAAAATCATTCTATTCATGCCTTTTTTGTTATCTTTAGTCATTCTTGATGTAAAGAAATCTTTTTAACTTTAAAATCTTTGTTCTTTTACCTTGTTTGGTCTAATAATAGCCCTAGTTTAGCACGAGAGTATGTAATAGCCCCGCCAGGAAATTCGCTCGTTTTCTCGAGGTTCGAACCTGGGCCAACGGATTTATCCAGCTCAGGCTTTTTCTTCCCGAACTTCCAAAGTCCGCTATCCTTGGCCGCTAGACTACGGGGCTGTAAGCCCTATTACTCCTCTATTGTTTATAAAGTTTTTCTGAAAAAATTGCCTTGGACACCCCGAGGGGGGCAACCCCCGTCCAAGCCACCAAGCACCTTGACATAACGTCTTCGGTGCTGTGGCTGGTGGCGGCAATTTTTTCCAAACAGAAAACTATTTATAGCATTCAGCTTATTTGGTTTGCAAAAAGAGGGGTGAGCCCTAAGGCTTTGTTCTTTAGGTGATTTGGTTAGTTAAGCATTTGTGGGGAAGGACTATGAAGACTGATGCAGTTAAGAGGGCTCTTGAGCTCAGGAAGACTCTAAGGAAAGACGACAAGGTGCTGGTAGTTGATTTCTCTAACACATTACAGGGAAAGGACACAACCAAGGTCATTGACCTTATGCCTAACGTGGCTACTGGAGAGTACTTGTTCAGGGCTAAGTTCAACATAAAGAACATAGACCCTAAGGCTGCATTGGAGTATAAAGTGCCTTTCAAGGACGTCAGGAATATGCCTGAGAAGGAAATTGAGGATTTTGTCAAGCGCCAGGAGTTTGATTTCCCTTTATGGTTCAAGCATAATGAAGGATTTGAAATGAAGAAAATCACTGACTATAACACTCCTTTCATTGTCCAGGTGGCTGGCTGCAACTTCCATGATGGAACAGAGACTGGCGGATGCTGGTACTGCTTTGTGGATAACATTAGCAATAACGGCAAGCCAGGAGCTGGCAAGGCTTGGCTTGGAGTGGATGAGCTGGTTGACAGCATGCAGGCTGCCAGGGCAAAGATAAATGATTTCTACAGGAATAATTATGACTATAACCTGGACATCAAGGTACTGAGGATTTCTGGCGGAGAGCCTACTATTGTGCTTGACTATGCGCTTGATGTTTGGCGCCAGATTGCTAAGCGAGGTTTGGATTTGGTCGGGCAGATTGATAGCAACCTCAGCACTGGCTCAGTTGTGAGAAGGTTTGAGAAAGAAGGGATTTACAAGAGGCACATACTCGAAAAGCTGGCTGAGCATCCTGTTAAGGTGCTTACTGCCATCAAAGGCACTGACCCTATAAGCCTCCAGGATAATGTACAGTCCAACCCTAGCATGAAAGAGCAATTGTATTCTATCAAGAGGTTTGTGAATGCTGGCTTTGACATCTATCCGCAGATGTACAACCCTAACCCTCTGACTCTCTGGAACTATCTTGAGAAGATGGACAGGCACATTGAGAATTTTGCCCTCAGGGTGCATATAGGACCATTAAAGATTTACGGTCCGACCACACAGAGACTTACCCATGAGGCAAATAGGCTTGGAATTGCTCCTGAAACCTTAATTGCACAGAAAAAGCAGGAATGGGATGACAACTACAAGAACGGCTGTGATGTCATAAACTCATATCTGCAGGAATATTACGGCGTCGGCTACAAGAACCGCGTGCGCCCAAAAGTGCCTTTGAAGATATTGAAGAGCTGATTCCCAAGAGAGCCGCAATCCTTAAAGCACAAACTTTTTAACCACAAATTTTTTTCTTTCTTTTTATGATTATACGTTCTCTTAAGCTGAGGAACATCCGCTCGTACGTAGATGCTAATATTGAGTTCCCAGAAGGCTCTGTCTTATTGTCAGGGGATATTGGCAGCGGCAAGACCACCATCCTATTGGCAATCGAGTTCGCTATCTTTGGGATAATGAAAGGAGTGGTTTCTGGGACCAGCCTTCTTAGGCACGGAGCATCTAAGGGCTCTGTTGAGCTGGCTTTCACCCTTGGAAAGGATAACGTGATGATTGTCCGCTCCCTCAAAAGGTCTAGCAGTGGGGTAGTGCAGGAGCCTGGAATGCTCATTGTGAATGGCAAGGGGTTTGAAGGCACTCCCCAGGAGCTTAAGGCCAAGATTCTTGAGCTTATTGGCTATCCTGAGTCCTTGCTTAACAAGTCCAAGTCCTTGATCTTCAGGTACACGGTGTTCACGCCGCAGGAAGAGATGAAGAGGATACTTTACGAGTCAAAAGAAGACAGGATGGACATCCTCAGGAAGCTTTTCAACATTGACAAGTACAAATCAGTAAAGGAGAATGCCTTTAATTATGTCAGGGAGCTCAAGAGCAGGATCAATGTGCTTGAAGGAAAGCTTGAGGCTTTGCCTGAGAAAAAACAAGAAGCTGAGGAGTATGAGCAGCAAGCAGCCTTGCTTAAGCAGGAGCTGGAGCAGCTTAATGCCTCACTGGCAAAAGCTAAGGATGATTTTGAAAATGCAAAAAAAGCTTTTGAGGCCTTGGAAAAGGAGCTTGAGCTGCTCAACCAGGCTGAGAAGGCTTTTGAGGTGAAGCAGAGCGAGCTTAAATCTTTCTCTTCCCAGTTAGAACGCTCAGAGAAAGAGCTGGCTAGGAACAATGCTGTGATTGATGAGCTGCTCAAAGGGCTTGAAGGGTTTGATGTATCAAAAGCTGATGATATCAAAGGGCTGGTAGGCCAGAAAAAGCAGGAGCTTAAAGCCATTGATGCCAAGCTTTCTGAGATAAACACCAAAAAGGCTGAGTTCTCCACCAAGAAAGCTGCTTCTAATAATATCATCAATGAGATGGCAAAGCTGGATATCTGCCCTACCTGCAGGCAGAAAGTCACTGCTGAGCACGTCCAGGAAGTCACTGGCAGGGAGAAAGTCATCATTGCTAATTGCGAGGCTAACCTTTCCAAGCTCTCAGAGTTTGATGCCAAGCTGAAAGAGAAGAGGAAAAGGCTTGAAGCTGAGCTTGAGAATTATCAGCAAGGAGAGAAAGAGCTTGAGGCCAAGAAAGTCAAGCTGGAAATGCTTGAGGAGAAAAAAGAGCGCAAGAAATCCTTGGAGCAGGATATCAGCGAATTAAAGCTCAAGCTGGCCAATACCAGAGTGCTCTTGGAAGAAGCCAATGCCAAGCTCAAGGGCCAGGATGCTAAGAAGCAGGAAGCTGAGAAAGCCAGGCAGCTAATGGAGGAGAAGAGAAAGGAAAAAGACAAGGCAGAGAGGCTGGCAGTGGAGAAGAACACCAGGCTCAGCACCCTTTCCCAGGTAATAACTAGGCTTAAGAAGGAGATTGAGAAGATGCAGCAAGACCGTGAAAAGCTGGGAAAGAACAATGAGCTCAAGAGCTGGCTTGAGAGCTGCTTCATTAGCCTGGCAGACACAATTGAAAGGCACATACTGGCCAGGATCTACTCAGAGTTCAATTCTTTTTTCCAGGAATGGTTCAACACCTTGATTGAGGACGAGACCATGAGCATAAGGCTTGATGACTCATTCTCGCCAGTCATTGAGCAGAACGGATATGAGACCTGGATTGACAACCTTTCAGGAGGGGAGAAGACCAGCGTAGCCTTGTCTTACAGGCTCGCCCTTAACAAGGTCATCAATGACTTCATGAGCACCATAAGGACCAGGGACTTGATAATACTTGATGAGCCCACAGAAGGCTTTTCCTCGGAGCAGCTTGACCGCGTGCGGGAAGTGCTCACCCAGGCTAATGTAAGCCAAGTGATAATTGTCAGCCACGAAGCCAAGATGGAAGGCTTTGTTGACAGGGTTATAAGAATCAACAAGCACAGCCATGAGAGCAGGATTGGGCACTGAATTCACATCACACTACACCTAGCAAAACATTTAAATACCTCTATTCCTAATGCGATAATTACCAAAAAAGTTAAGGGTGGGTTTTAATGAAAAGAGATTTACTATTAGCAACAATCATTATCTTGTCAATGAGCTTATGCGCGCCAGCAGCATCTGCCTCTCCTCTAAGCATCATCCTGGAAGCTCCTTCTGACGGAACAGAAACAGAGTCTTATTCCCAGTCTTTCATATACAGCTTTGACGAGTACGCTGACATCCTTAACTGCTCATTGTACATTGATGGTGAATTTAAGACCATGAGGAATAGCCTCATAGGAATTCAGAACAACAAGATAACAACAGAGATTGAGTCAGGAACACATGAGTGGTTCATCAAGTGCTATGATGATGCCTTCACAGAAGTAGTCTCTGAGACCAGGACCATAACCTTGGAAATTGATGAGGACTTAACAGGAGGCTTCACAAAAATCTCTAATAATGACGGAACAATAACCTATATAGTCACTATTGTGCCAGGCCAGGATATTATAGAGCTGCCTGCTGCCAAAGGAGGGGATGACCTGGAGATTATCCTTAAAGGCAAGAAATACATCATCGACATAGTCAAGATCGGGACTTCGACCACAGGAAGCTTTGTGGATGTGAGGGACAGGAGCAATGCCAAGCTCTACACCATCTATGCAGGCTCAAAGATAAGCCTTGACCTTGATAAAGATGAGACTATAGACATGGACTTACAATTGGACGAGGTAGAGCGCAGCAGGGATGCTTACCTTACAGTGATCCCTTTTCCTGGTGGAGAGCCATCGCAAGAGATTATCCCTCCAGTTACTGAAGAGCCAGAAGAAGAGGTAATACCAGAAGAAGAGACAGCAGCAGAGGAAGAGACTATTGCTGTTGAGCAGCTGCCGCCTGAAGAGCCAGAAGCCATTGAGGAGCCAGTGACAGGGCAACCAGAGGAAGAGACTGTTGCGCCTGCACCTCAGCCTGAGCCACAGGAAGAAGAGGCAAGCATGCTGCCATTGGTGCTTGTATTAGCCATAATAGTCGTAGTGATCATCATAGCCATTGTACTTGTAGCCAAGAATAAAGGCTTTTCAGTAAAGAAGACAGAGCAGAAGAAAGAATCTGGCGAGAAAAAAGAAGAGCCTGCTCCTGAAAAAACTGATGAAAAGCCAGCAGAGATAATAAAGAGCATTGGCAAGAAAGCAAAATGAGAAAGATTGTGAAGCTGGAAATAGTATTCGGGTTATTCTCACTATTCTTGATATACATCATAATAGCCTCTAACGCCTCGATTACAGGATTTGTTGTTGGGGCATCGCCATTTATAACCTTAGTTGCGCCTGCAGAGTACACTGAGACCCAGAGCGCTGCTGTGTCTTTCATTTTCAAGTATTCTCCTGAGTTCACCATGCAGGAATGCTCATTAAAGCTTAATGAGCAGGTTGTGAAAACCATCAATTCTCTCCTTTCCCCTTATGACACAAGGATAAAGAAGGATTTGGGCCCAGGAACTTATTTCTGGAGTATTGAATGCATAGATGTTAATGGTTACGCTGTGAACTCAGAGACAAGGAAAATCACCATCATCGGTGAGGAGGAAGGAGAGCTGAAAGTAACCCGTTTCTTTGGAGATAGGATAGGGACTGTGTATGAGTTTGAGCTAAGAGAAGGCTTAGAACTGGAAATACCTGGCACCGTGCCTAATGATGTCATAAGGGCAAAGCAAGGCAAGAATTATTATGAGATTAGCCTTTTAAGGATAAGCCAGGATTACAGCAAAAACCTTGAGTTCGTGGACTTAATCATAACGCCAGGGGAGAAAAGGCTTAACATCTTCAAAGGAGACTCAAAACTGGTTGACTTCAACAATGATGGCATTAACGACTTATCATTGCTATTGAACGATATATCTTACAGGAAAGCCACTTTCACTGTTAGCACCAAGCAGCTAGTGCAACCCTCTTCCCAAACCACAAGCTCAGAATCATCATCCCAACCTGTAAGCACAACAGCAGGCAAGGCAACCCAGACCAGCAACACCAATCCTACATCCAGTGCAACGCCTTACTCAAGTCAACCCAGCAACAGCAAGCCCAGCGCCTCACTGCCGTGGATTCCTATAATAATCATAGCAACAATAGCATTAGTAGGGGTCTATCTTGTCAGGAAGAACAAGAAGGAGAGCGAGCAAGCATATGTTGGCTCCTTGAAAAAGAATCCTGTCTCTCAAAATTCAGCGAAAAAGCTAAAAAAGCCTTTGGGCGCCAGGGCTGGAAAAGGAAAAAGATAATCCTTGAGGCTCAATAAAAATAAGCTATATAAAGGGCAGCTATTTCTTTTAATCATAACGTGGGGCTGTAGTGTAGCTTGGCTATCACTCTACCTTGGGGAGCAATCCCAGAATGGTAGCAACCGGGGTTCGAAGGCGAAGCTGAACTTTCATCTTCCCGAAATTCCTCGCAGCCCCATGAGCAAAAGCGAATGGAGCTGCGAGCTCAAAACCCACAAGGTTTTGCATGCTCGCAGCCCCACTCAAACCTTAAAAAACTAAAAGCAAAACCAGGAGGTGGTTTCAATGAGCTTTATCTTGACAGCATTGATAGTTTCGATAGCAATACAGATAATACTTTTTATACCTGCTTATGTGAGGAGGACTGACAAGCTGACTGACTTCTCTTATGGCTTCAGCTTCATAGTGCTAGCAATCTTTGCGCTGCTCTCAGCCAACTTGTCTTTTGGTAAGATGCTGCTGGCAGCCATGATAACAGTCTGGGGCTTACGCCTGATAATCTACCTGGTGATAAGGGTTATCAAGTCAAGGAAGGATAAGAGGTTTGATGGCATAAGGGAGAAGTTCTGGAAGTTCTTCTCTTTCTGGTTCTTCCAGGGAATCAGCGTCTGGATAATCATGCTTCCTTCATTGTTCTTCCTGGGAAAATCGTACGCTCCCATAACCTTGCTAAGCCTCGCAGGCTTCCTCATCTGGCTTTTCGGCATCCTCACTGAGGGCATTGCTGACTACCAGAAGTCCAAGTTCAAGGCCGACCCTGCCAACAAGGGCAAATGGATTGAGTCAGGCCTTTGGAAGTACTCAAGGCACCCTAATTATTTTGGCGAGATGCTGTGCTGGATAGGCATATACATTTATGCCTTGCCGATGCTCGCTGTGTCAGGTTTTGAGTGGCTCATAGCCCTGGCAAGCCCGCTATATATTATGACGCTTTTGCTTTTCATCACAGGCCTGCCTAAGCTTGAGAAGTACGCAGATGAAAAATGGGGCAAGCTCAAGGCTTACCAGGAGTACAAGAGGCGCACCAGCGCAGTCATTCTGCTCCCTAGGAAAAGGAAATGAGCATGTTGCTATCCTGCTCCTTGAAATAGAAAGGTATTTAAAGGGATTAATCCAATAATCAGGTTAATTGATAAAGGGCAGCATGGAGGCGAGGTCATCATGATTAGAAAGAAAAATCTGGTTTTTATACCATTGGCCCTGGCCCTGCTCATGTTAGCAGGAGCGCAGGCTTCAGCATTTACTTATACCACAGAAGTCCTTGGCAACACCATCACTTTGATTGAAGAGGCTAACTTCAAGGTGATAATCGAGAACACAGGCGATTTTGATGATTTCTTTACCATAAGCACTTCAGATGTCAATTGGCTGCTCACTGCCAAGCCTGAATCAGGGATCATCAAGGCAGGCGAAAGCATGGAATTCGCTGTCAGCCTCAAGCCCAAGCCTTTCCTGAACGAGGGAAGGACTTACTTCATCCCAGTCACAATAGCTTCTGAAAAAACCAAATTCTATTATGAAGATGTAAAGAACTTCGCAGTATACATAATATCCCCTGACATGAAAGGCATAGTGTATGCGCCGACAGTCACTCCGACCATTTCAATTGATAAGGAGATTGACCCTCGTGAAAAGGTTTCTGTGCTGGTAAGGCTTTGGAACCGGAACCCAAGGGACCTTGAGGACCTTAAAGTAGTGGTTGATGGAGAGGTATTCAGCAAGGAATATGTAACGCACCTTTTGCCATTGGAAGACAAGATGAATGAGATATTATTTGAGATTGACCCGAAGACCGCTCCAGGAGCCAGGGACCTAATACTTGAGCTTTATTTCCAGGACAAGAAGATAGCAGAATCCAGTTCCCAGTACGAAATCACTGGCTATGCAGACTTGAAGGAGGCAGTTGCCAAGAGTAGGTTCTTGTGTAGGATAGAGCAAGAGTTCAAAATAGTGAATGAGGGTAATGAAGAGGGAATTGCTGAGAAGAAGTTCAGCATCAACTTCTTTGAGAGGATGTTCACCAAGTTCACGCCAGAGGCAGCCAAGGAGAAGGGAGATGATGGCAAGACCTATTATGTTGTGAGGGCGGAATTGAGCCCAAGGCAGCAGATAAGCATCAGCGCAGTCGCCAACTACAGGCCTTTGGTAATAATCATCCTGCTCATCATCGCAGGCATAATAATGTATTACGTGCTCAGGAGCCCGCTAGTCATAATCAAGAATGCAGATCCTCTTGGGAAAACGAGTGATGGGTTGAGTGAGATAAAGGTGAGCGTCTACTTGAAGAACAGATCAAGGAAGCCCTTGGCTAACCTTCGGGTAGTTGACTTGGTTCCGCATATAGCCGAGATTGAGAAGAAGGCAAGGCTCGGCTCAATGGAACCTATCCACATAGGCAAGAGCGGAAAGGGCACAGTCGCCAAGTGGGAGCTTCCTGAGCTTGAGCCTTACGAGGAAAGGATCATCACCTACAGGGTCAAGTCCAAGCTCACGCTAGTAGGAGGCATAAACCTGCCAAGCGCCAAGGCCAGGTTTGAGGCAAGCCAAGGCAAGGAGAGAGTCACCTACTCCAACAGCATCAACCTAGTCCACGGGGCCTAAGATATTTTTGTTTTCTTAATTTTCGTCATTTAACTAGATAGGAAAGTCTCTGTCAGCGCCGGCTTTGCAATAAACATTTACGTAAGTAAATTTTATTTGCGGCGCTGGCGCGCCGGGGGGCGCCCCATCCGGGGTGGCAAGTAAGAGACTTTCCGCCAACAAACCCGCAACTTTTATAAACCCAGAATTTTTCATAGTCAATGCAAACCCCACCTAGCTTAACGGTTTGAGCACTTGGCTGTAGATGTCGCCGGACAAAGCCCGCACGGGCGTGGATGAACCGCGACCAGCCGTGCCCGAGAGGTTCCTGGTTCGAATCCGGGGGTGGGGATTTTTTTCTTTCAATGCTATTCAAAGCTTCATTCAGCAATATCGCATAAGCAAAGTCTAGAATTCAAGGCTTTAGCTGTATCCTTATCTTTCCTTCCCTTAGCAGGCTGATGATAGTTCTTGCTGCTCTTGTTGTGTCTGGAAGGTTTCCTTTTCTTATGTATTTCATCTTCATGGCTATCTTCTCTAGTGTCTCTTCTTTATCTTCTTCGTTGGAAAGGTCGAAATATTTCTCTATAACTCCAGGGTGAGACTCCATAACCAGTAGTACCTCTGATTCAGGGTCTTTTGAGCCTGTCTTTATCCCTGTCATCATGTCTTTTGCAACATCTTTCTGGTTATAAGGGATTATTCCCGGAGTGTCAATCAGGTAGAAGTGCCTTGAATTAATGTATTGCTTTCCGCGGGTAAATCCTGAAACACTTGAGGTCCTGGCTTTCCCTGTTCCAGTAAGGGCATTTATCACAGAGCTCTTGCCCATGTTAGGATAGCCTATGACACCGACTATTGGCTTTTCAATGCCTTTTCTCTTGGCTTCAATGATTATCCTGTCTGTAAGGAGGCTCATGCCGTGATAGTCTTTGCAAGAGATGAAAACAGATGGTGATAGAGTCTTCTTAACCTGCTCCAGCTCTTTTTGGTCAGCAAGGTCGCACTTATTCAATACGTAAATCAGTAACTTGCCTGCTTTTCTTACTTCTGCCTCGATTTCTAGGTTCCTAGTCTTAGAGACAGCCCTGGCATCAATTATCTCCAGGATGATATCTGCCTCTGAGATTACGCTGTTGGCCACAGCCCAATAATTTCGTTCCATAACCTAAAGAAACCAGGCTTGTTTATAAGGGTTTATGAAAAATCAGGGATAATGCCAAGCCTGCCCAGAAGCCCAGGATTCTTAATTCAAGCTTTAACAGAATCCTTTTCCCGCATCCTTTTTGCCCTGACAGCGATGTATGCTGCGCCTGTGAGAAATATGAGCGAGGAAAAATACAGCCACGTCATGAGCAAAAGAAGGGATCCTGCCACTGAGTATGCATCCACACCTGGGAAGTATCTGAGGTAGAGGCTCAGGAGGAAAGCCATTATGGTAAGCAGCGATGTGCTCAGGAATGCCCCTCCCCACACATTTTTTAACCTGAAGTGCCTGTCAGAAAGGTTATAATACATCGCAGCAAGGAGCAAGAATACGAACCCGAGGAAGCCCGCTGCAAGCAAGCTCTTGTTAATTCCATGCAGTAAAGAGCTCACAAAAATCATTGCTATAAGTATAGCCGCTGATACGAAGGTGAATAGAAGTCCGAGTAGCCTTTGCACTGCCAATTTCCTCATGCTTCTCTTTGCCCTCTTATGCTCGATGATAAGCTCAAGCGAGCTTTCTATATTGGAAAAAAGCATGGAAGCGGTGATAACCAATACTATGACGCCGACCATCTCAAAGACAAAGGCAGTCTGAATTTTCAGAGCAGAGGCGACCAGGGCTTTCATCGCGCCCACTCCTGCTTCCCCGATTATGCTGCTGAGATTAGTAAAAAGCTCTGTCTCCACGATTTCCGCATCAAAGAAAATATCAACAATGAGAAGCAGGGCTGCCACGAAAGGCCCTATTATGAACAGGAGAAAAAAGCTAAGTGAAGATGCCAGCAAGGGGATGCGGCGGTCTTTCCATAGTTTCGCCACATCAGCCACTCTTTTTTTTATTTCCATAAAAAATTGCGCTGTATCCATCATCATTTATTTGCATTGCTAATCGCATATTTATATTTATCTGCCCAGCACATATCAGCACATATCCTTCATCCTTTGTGCGAGCAGGCCTAACTGCAGAAAGCTTAATCTTACATGTATTCTTCAGGTCGTATCAACAACCTGTCCCTAAAAGACGAGGTGTACTTTTTGCTAATCAATTCCATTATGGTTCAGAAAAATATAAAAACACATCAGCCAATTTTCTCGTTCATGGGCAAAAAAAAGGGTTTCGTTGGCTTATTGAAAAGCCAGGGCTATGAGGTTCATGAAAAAAGAATTAGAGGGGGCTTCATTAATGATGTGAGGCTCATAACAGCCTATAAGGGTAACCAAGTATTTGAATACGTCCTGAAGAGGTATGGCTCTAGAGATGACGTTGGCTTCATGCTGGATGGCTATGATAAGGTATTTGGCGCTGTCAGGAGCCCTGCATTGGTTTATGTTAACAGGGATGATAGAGAAGTTGCTTATGATGTTGTCAAGGGCAAGAGCCTTAGGGATATGATTGAGAGCCAGGACAATGAGTCTGCCAAGGCAATAGCTCTTTTGGCCCAGGAGCTGCAAAAGCTTCATGAGCACAAAAAAAAGATGTCAAATTACCGGAAAGGTGACTCTCCTGATGAGAGGAGGAGCTTTAGGTGTGCGCTAGAGGCATGCCAAGCCGGTAAGATTACAAGAAAAGAGCTTGATATGATTGCTAAGCATATTAAGTCTTATGAGCCTAGTTTCAAGTCCATAATACATGGGGACGCACATCTGGGCAATTTCCTTTATCATAATATGGAGATATATGTTATAGACCCTGATAGTGTTAAGATATCTGACCACAATGCTGATGTAGGAAAGGTTATTGATTCCATAGACAAGTCAGAGCATGATGGGAATATCACGCCTTTGCAGGCAAGAGACCTGAAGGAGATTTTTTTAGCTGCTTATGTTGGTGAAGAGCAAAGGGCTGTATTATTACACCAGATGAGGACTCCTCTCAGGGTTATGAAAGGCGATGGCAAGGATTTTGCTTCTGAGAGGAAAAGGTTGGTTGGAGCGTTGAATGGGCTGGAAGCAAGGGTTGCGGCAGCAATAATATTCTTATTAGTCATATCATTGTTTGCAGCCTTCAGCGGGGCGAGCATCACTGGGCGAGCTTTGATGACAGGGAGCAATCCAGCTTCTACTGCCGGGATAGGGATAATAATCATAGGCATGATAGCTATCTATTGGGTTTTGCAGTGCCCGAAAAGGATGAGAAATTAAAGAGCCAAAATTAGCAACTTCTATAGGGATGGATGTTGCTATAGCTCTTAAGCTTTTTATTCATCCCATATAATGGGGCCTGTCAGCGACTACTTGGCTGGCTTGCTTCTTGCTCTGCTTCTTGGCCTCTTTTGCTGCCTTGGCCATGGGCGCAGGCTTTTTTATCTTACCAAACTTCTGCTCGTACTTGTCAATGTTCTCCTTGAGAATCTTCATGAACTCCTTGGCTACATAGGGCTCCATGAGCACTAGTCTGTGGACGCACACCTGGACTGGCTTGTTGTCTGGCGTGAACTGCGGGTGTATGTTCTTGAAGTCAATTATAACTTTGTCTGGCTGGTGCGCTATTGTCTGCGTGTTAGAGAAGAATGGAAAGTTATCCACGTTATTGATTCCCTTGATTTCATGTTCCATGAGTATCACCTTCATTGCTTATTATGATGGGAGAATGAGTGTTTTGTTTAAATGTTTATTGTCATTGCTTCTTCTCAAGTCTCCAGAGCCCGACTCTTATGCGCTCAATCCTCTTCCTGTGCTGGGGCATGGACTGCTTGAGCGGGAAATCACATTCTTGGTAATGGATAGCCTTGAACTTACTCTCACTTATTAGCCTATCAATGAAGTTCTTTGTGCTAGCCTTGTGGAAAGTATAGATGGTTTTGGCAAGGTCCATGGCTTTGAGAAGAAAGGCAGAGTCAATGTGCTCGTTCTTGGTGCCAAAAGGAGGGTTCATGATAACCACATCTACTTTTTCATCGAACATGCTGATGTCACCAGCAGAAAAGGCTGCCTCTAGCTTTCTCCCTAGCTTTTCCTCAAGGAATTCCTTGTTCTCCATAGCTAGCTCCATTGCCTTGGCATCTATGTCTACCAGGTAGGCTTTTTTTGCTCCTAGGGCAAGCGCCCCAAGCCCGAGTATTCCAGTACCAGAGCCCAGGTCAGCAATCACCTTCCCATCCACGTCGCCTTGCATGTATGCAAGCCAGAGGGCGTCTGCTGCCACTTCTGAATCAGTAGGGTATTGCTCCAGCTTCATCTCTGGCTCTTCAAACACCTTAAGCTTTGAAAGCATTACTGCAAGCTCTTTTTTGCTCATAAAATCAAAGGTAAAGCCATTGGTTTAAAAAGTTATTTCATTGAATGCTCTCATTAAGAAATATTCTTTGCATTACAATAAACTATTTAAAGGGATGGTTACTTTATGCTTTTTCACGTCGAGGGGGGTGAACGGCGATCTTAAAGGTTTTTAGTGGTAAGTATGCAGCTAGAGAGATTAATCGGCTTGCTGAGGGGATAAGGAAGGCTTTCAGGGCTGTCAAGCTGGAGCTTGATGACCATCTTGATGCGCTTAACCAGAACACTTCTGAAATCCAGGCTAACCAGTGCCTGTTAAGGGAGCTTGAGGCAAAGGTTGAGAAGGTTTCTGAGCGCTTGGATGAGCTTGAATTGGCTGTTAATCCTGACAAGGCCCAGAAGCAGGATATCCGCCTTACTCCTAGGGAGCAGGAAGTTTTCATGGCACTTTACCTTAATAAGGAGCTTTCTTCAAAAGATTTAGCCAGGCGTTTAGGCTTTACTGAGAGCATGGTCAACATGTATCTCTTGAACATTTTGGCTAAGGGAGTGCCTGTGAAAAGGGAGTTAGTGGATGATGTCGTGGTTTTTGGGCTTGAATCCGGGTTCAAGGACTTACAGGCCCGCAGGAATGTGCTGGATATTAACCCACGCATAGCAGGCCAGCTAGCCACTCACAAGCCTGCTTTGTTCTGAAGGGTTTTGGGCATAATGATATGTGAAAAATTGTCATCTAATAACCATCATCATTGCTGAGAATATTTAGAATTATAGCAAAATATATTTTGTAATATATTAATAAAACATTTGATTTTTGATTAAAATATTTAGTATTGCTTAAACTATATATTGGCTAAGCAATAATATAAGTTATGATTAAAAACTAAAACATTTAGATAGCAAAAAATATGATAAAAAACTAAAAGTTATAGATTGAAAGAAAGCCTAAGGCATCATAAATCGTCGAGAGGGCTCTTGACATTACGCAAGTGCTCCTTGGATACTTGAGTATAGATTTGAGTTGTCTGCAGGTTCGAATGCCCTAGGAGCTCCTGAATAACCCTTATGCTAACCCCGGAGTCAAGCAGATGGGTCGCAAAGCTATGCCTGAGCTTGTGCGGGGTCACAACTTTCTTGATGCCAGCCCGCCTAGCAGCGCCAGAAACTATCTTCTGCACGTTCCTAGCTGTGAGGGAGCCTCTTTTTTTGCCAGAGAAAACCATGCCAGAAGAAAGCTTTTCCTTCTCCATGAAAGCCCTTATGCTGGCTGCAAGGGCATCAGAGAGCAAGGTCGCCCTGTCCTTCCGGCCCTTGCCCTGCTTGACAATGCACACTTTCTCGCTGAAATCCACATCCTCAACACGCAGGTTAAGGCATTCGCTCACCCTAAGGCCTGAGGAGTAGAGCAATTGCACCAACAGCCTGCTCTTGTCATTAAGGCAAGCATCAATAAGCCTCTTAATCTCATCCTTTGACAGCACAGCAGGGGGGTTGCGAGTAATCTTAGGGGTTTTTATGCCTAAAAAGCCCTTTCCTAAGACTTGGTTGTAGAAGAACAGCAGTGATGAGCGAGTAAGGGCTACTGAGCTGGATGAGAGCTTCTTATCCGAGATAAGATATGCCAGGTAGGATTTGATGTCATCTTCAGCCACAGCTTCAGCTGGCTTGCTGATGAATCCCAGGAAGGCAGCATTATGCCTGGTATAAGCCTTGACTGTCTCCTGGCTAAACCCTCTTATCTTTAGTTCTGTCTCAAGCTTCTTTAAAGGTTGGTGATTTTCCATTCAACTACCCTGTCCTTGCTCTAGAAAAGCCCTCTGGAATGCCACTTGAACCTCCAGAGCTTGTAGGCTGTAATCCAAAGGATTAGTCCTGCGATGACCAGGATGATGTCTGCTACGGAATGGGTAACATCAAGCTTGATAATGGGCGTCTTGTGGGTGTAAAGGTAATAAAGGTTGTACCCCCCGATAACTATGGCCAAAAGCCCTATCAAGAACTCCTTAGTTATTACCATCCTCCTGGTTGAGCCGCCGCCAGAGTGTTTTTGTGTTGCCAAATCTAATCACCTCGTTTTTGCTTATCAACCCTTATTTTTGCCTTGAAATCAGGGGGTTTTAGCCTGTTTTTCTAGTTTTCTTGCACGTTTATTAGTGGTTTAGCATAATATCCACGCTCAAGGTGCGTATAATGTATATTATGCGAACTGCGATTATTTAAATGTTTTTATTGATGAAATGCAAAGAGGCTAAAAGCTCAGCCTTTAGACTCAACCCTCTCCTCATAATACTCCTTCCTAAGCTGGGGAAGCACGTTCATGATCATCAGCTTAAGCTTCTGGTTAAGGAA
Source organism: Candidatus Woesearchaeota archaeon (assembly GCA_016935175.1). GTDB lineage: Archaea > Nanobdellota > Nanobdellia > Woesearchaeales > SM23-78 > SM23-78. The sequence continues at coordinate 21,051 of JAFGRK010000030.1, forward strand.
CTCAAAGCGCTTCTTGTGCTGCTCTAGCTCATCAAAGGTAGCTACTGCCCTACGAAGCTTCTTGTACATCTTAGCGCTCATCCTGGCCATCTTCTTGTACTTGACCTGCTTCCATGACTTCTTCTCATCAGCATGCTCCTCTGCCCTGAGCATCTTGGCATCATAGTGCTCCTCAAACCATCTCTTAGTCTGGATAGTCCACTTAAAGAAGTCATCCAAGCCCTCAAGGTTCCTCTTGATATGCTTCATCTCGTTGATTTCATTGGTTATGCCCTCAAGGGTCCTCTTCATCTCCTCAATCTTCTGGACCTCGTACTCAATCAGGCTGTCTATCTCCATCTCATAACCTGGCCTTCCCATTCCAAACATGTTCTCACCCACGCTATTTTTTGGTCAAAAACCTCTATTTTGTACCTTCAATATCTCTAAATAAGCCCCTTTAAATCATTATTCAGTGAAAGTCAAGGTATATACTGCGTATAGGTCCCTGCCCTGCTTAGCTGCTGCTGCTCTATCATCTCACTGCCTAACTCCTCCTCACATTTCATGTAAATCTGGTTAAGGTAATCATAAGCCAGCTTGTAAAGCCTGCAAAGCCCTGCGGCCTCCTTGTAGAGCTCCTTAAGGTCTTCCATCATGAGCCTCAGGCTCTTCAGCTCCTCGCGGGAAAGGCTCACCTTGGCCTCAGTCTGGTGCTGGACCTTGAGCATGAGCCTCTCAATGTCCTCATAGCGCTGCTCCTTCAAAAGCTGCTTTATCTCCTCAATAGTGTTTATGAGCTTGGCTTCCCTTTTTCGCTTTTCCAATAAGTCATCTTTTTGTATGACTTCATCAATCTGCTTGAGCTTTTTCTGCAATTCAGTCATCTTGCCAGTGGCCTGAAATGCTTTCTTGAGCTGCTCTGCAACAAGCAGTATGTTGTCCTCCTGTGACTTGATCTCCTCAAGCTGCTCCGATACAATATTGGCTGTCGGCCCGAACAGCTCAGACCTGCTCTTCTTCATCTCTATGTCCTTCTCTTCCGACGAATAATCTACCTGAGGCTCCTCAACCCTGACAGGCTCTAGCTTGCCAGGCTCAGGGGCTGAAGCTAGCACGTGGTGCCTCTTCCTTGTAAATATCTTTTTCCTCAGCTCAAGCATATCGAAAACCCACTCTAAAAGTTTTAATCAAAAAATAAAAGTTTCATACTACTTCTTAGTTGATGTGGCCTTCTTCTTTAAAGGCTTTCGCAAAATCTTGTTTTTAAGGCCATAAAAATAAGTGCTGAAAAGAGCGTACAGGTTATCCAGCTCGCTCTTGCCTTGCTCTGTCAAGAAGTAGACCTTTTTCCTGCCTTGTCGACGGTAAACCAGGAGCTTTCGCTTCCTGAGCCTCTTCAAGGCAGGATAAATGGTCCCGGGGGTTAAAGGCCCTTTCTTGCGTTGGCCTATCTTGTTAGAAAGTTCATCTCCGCACAAATTCTTAAGGCTTAACTCGTGCAAAATTAAAAACGACAAAAAACCTTTCAATTCCAGGTAGTCTGAGCCACTCTCGTCATCATTGCCTTTCTTAGCCACTCGGTAAAACAAGAAAACATCATTTATATATTTATTGGTTGTAAAATATATATTTTTAACAATATATAATCTAAGCAATTAATAGTTTTAACAATAGATAGTATAATCTATATATAGTATTAACAATAATAAAAAAACAAATTTTTGAAAAAAATTTGCAAAAAGAAAGTTTTCAAAACATCAATCAAGATGAAAACCAAGAATAAAAAAATTTCTAAAAACAAAGGAAAAAAAGCCCGAAGCAAGGTGATAAGCACAAAAAACCACTAGGTCGTGAAAAGATGGGCTGAGAAGAGATCAGCTAAAAAGGTGAAGGCCAAAAAACCTATGGGAAAAACCAAAAGCAGGCTGAAAAGAAGAAAAAGATGGTTCATAAGCGCAAAAAACCACGAGGTTGAAGGAATAATAAGGGCCAAAAGATAAAATATCCTATTTCAAGAAAAAAATAGCAGATACCGACAGATACCTCAAAAAAATAATTGATTATTGATATAGGAGGCACAAAAAACCACTAGGTCAGCTGAGGGAAGAGGCAAGAACCTGAAATGAGTGATTGGAATATCTTTGGTGCTAATGAATAGCGAAAAAAACAGGGAAAAGGTGTTTTCAAGAGCAAAAGCAGCAAAAACCATCAGCTCCAAAACTAGAAGCCCGGAACAGGCATAAAAAAATCCAAAAAGAGCTGAAGAGAATAAAAAAATAATAAAATGCCAGCAAAAGAACAAAAAACCACTAGGCCAGCAATCACATGCATGAAGATTAAAAGACAAATATTAGGCTAGGCAAGTTTCTAAATATCGTACGAAAAGTTTATATACCTAAAGCATAATGGGTAAGGATTGAGTATTATGGAAAGGAAAAATAACACGGTGAGGTACTTATTCTTATCTCTATTATTGATAATACTTGCTCCTGGGACCCTGGCTTATTCTGTAAGGACAGGCGTAAGCCCTCTTAACAAAGCCATAGAGATGATAGCCAACCTGTTCAACATACAAGCGCTCCAAAACAACCAGACTGTTCAGGAAGGATTCCTTAAATTCATGATATTCGTGGTGCTATTTGCAGTTTCTAACTTCTCCTTGACAAAAATAAAAGGCATATTTGATGAAGCACAAGGAAAGAAGACAGCAGGGATAATCTCATTTGCCTTCAGCATGATAGGAACTTTCATGATGCCCACCGAATGGCTCCTAGCAACAGGAGGGCTCATAACTGTGATAATGAGCTCAATCATCTTCCTAGGGTTCTTCTGGGGTCTTGCCATAGTTGCAGTCTTTGTGCTAAGGAAAAAAGGCGAAGACGACAATATGGGCTGGATAAAGAACCTGATGGGAGTAATACTGCTCCTATTATTGCTGTTCTTACTGGACGAATGGGCGCAGATGGTAGGGTTGCCGATAATATTGATGATGAAAGAGGACTACTTCAAGAGGATTTTCAAGAAAAAACAATAACAAAGAGCAAGATAAAATATGGCCGCAGAGCAATTCATAATAAACGCGTACGCAGCAATAGTAAGCTGGACCTACATACTCCTGACCATACTCCTAATAGTCAAGATAATACAGTTCTTCACAGGCGGGGGTCTTGGGTGGGGTGGAGGGAGGACTACAAACCCTGAGAGAGACCCTGATGGAGAATACAAAAATGAACCTGGAAAAGACACTGGTAAAGATAAAGAAAGAAAGCAAAAGAAAGCCAAGAATGAATACACTAATCTTGATGTGAACAGGAGTGGAAGAGTCAAATTTAAAGTCCAAGATCAAGAAAAAAGGCCTGTCAGCAATGCAGAAATCATTATAGCACCCACCCGAAGAAGGGTTAAGGGGATTGAAGCACAAGCAGCCAACCAGGGGCGAGTAGTGCCTGAAGGGGAAGCAACAGGACAGGTTGAAGGTGAATAAGCAGAATAGGATTAGGCAGATGAAACATGGGACTAATTAATGGGATAAAAAAGCTCTTTGCAAGGAAGCCTAGGTTTGACACTATCTTAGAGCCATTTGCAGTGAAGTTCCACACTGATAAAAGCGGAGAGACTGATAATAGAGAAGTCTATACTGGTTCCTACGGATTAAGAATATTAGTGGATGATGAGAGGTGCTATGATGTACTGGACGTCGGTGGCTATAAAGATGATAACAATTTGACCATTATAGAAGGAGATAATGGAATAAAAACCATTACTATCAAAAGGCCAACTCTAGGCTGGCAGGTAGAGCCTAACAGCCCATTGGACCTCGATAGATGCAGATGCCCTGGTCTTAATGATATTCCGGAAGTCAAGTTCACAATTTACATTAAGATGCCACAGCACACTCCAGTGACTCAGTTCGCCAAGTGGTGGAATGTACTTTTCAGAGGAAGGGCCTTGGTAGGAGGAGATGTTGACATATATCTCACAAATGAAAACCATTTAGGCGAAGAGATCCGTGTCTATAACCGACCTTTAACAGTCAACATACCTGGAATACCACCCACCACCATCCCCCGCCTAAGAGTGGTAGATGGAAGGAAAGGAAGAAGCGCATTTGACACGCTTCAGAGAGACCTAGCACTAGACATGCAAGTGACTGGCATGATGAATTGGGAGATGCTCAAGGACACTTTCACCAATAGAGGATACTTGATTTGCGCTATGTTCACTAATGAGGAACTAGAGCATATTGAGAAAGGCACCTATGATGTGAACATTAAGATAACTTATGGAGAGGTGAGGCAGCACTTTGCTATAGGAAAAATCCGTTTTGAAGAAGGAGTGCCTGCCAACATCACCTTGAAATTTGAAAGGCAAAGGCCTGCCCGTACGCCTGGAATCCATGAGAATACAGATATTCATGACAACAAGATAAGGGCTGACGGGGTTGATTTTGCCCAGTACGTGGTAGATGCCAGCTATAATGATGGCAACGTAGGGAGAAAGCCTGATGGGATGGAGCTGACTATTGACACTGTCTTAAATGGCATTTCTAACACTGCATTTGCCCCTCTGCCAGCAGGTGCATCCCGTGGTATGGCTGGATTAACTCCTGGAAATGTTTTTAGAACTGTCTTAAGGATGGGAAAAACCCCTCCCTTCCTAGTGCCTTCGTGCCTAGCAACAGGACAAATCGCATTGACGGCGAGAATGCTTCATGCTCAACCTGCTGAAACGCACATAGAAGTTGTTGGCCATAAAATAGAACTGATAGGTACGCCTCGTCAAGTAACTGTTGAATCCCATATGAGGATGAAGCTAACAGTAAAAGTGGTAGACCTTATCAATGATTCTCCAATCAACTGGAATGGCAGAGGAGCAGGAGTTCCTGGACCTGAACTGCATTTCAGCACTGAAACCCATACGGCAAAATTCGTTGCCCATGGCGGAGCAGCTGCAGCTGCAGCAAATCCTTTGGCAATTAATGTCCGAGAAGATGGAACTGCTGAAGTTGACTTGATACCAGGTGATGAAACTGGTGAAATCGCAGTCACCGTAACAATGGACCACCGTGTAAAAGAGCCGCTGAATTTCCAAGTGCAGCTTAAGCCTATCGAGCTTGAGTGGACGGATAATAAAGACCTAAAAATTGTAACGAACATGGATGAAAGCCGATCATTGCAGTTCGGAGTCCAAGCGAAACGCACAGATGGAGGGTCTGAAGGAAAAGTTCCTAATGCTGAAATCACAGTCTCAATAGAGAATATCGATGAAAAGAGGACTGAGGAAGGGCAAGTCTACCCGTACATTTATGATGTCAATGCGCCGGCTGTCAAAGCCCAAACTATAAAGGTAAAAACCAATGATGATGGAGTTGCGCATATTGGATTTGTCTCAGGCGAAATTGCCAGGGAAGAAGTAAAAATCACAGCTCAAACCCTGAGCGCAAAAAGCATAAGTAGGACTATCAAGATCATACACCCGGTAGTCAGAATTATCAATGTATTTAGTGAACATGAAGGAGACATGCTTAACATGCACCAACCTAGAGGAACCACTCTCAGAAACCCACCTGCGCCTCCTCCTAATTTTGGATTCACAATCGGCGGCAACGCCAAATTTGGGTTCATGAAATATAAAAGATATCTCATCCAGGCTTCAGTGGAAGCTCCTGGGGATGACACCAATGTGGTTCCTGATGGCATCGAGGTGATGTTCAGCTTCCAAAGGGAAAAGGATATCGGTGAATTTAAGCTGCATAGCCAAGATTACCCTTTTGTCGGTACAGAGCAGCCTAACCAAAAGCACGTCAAGGTAAAGGATGGAATTGCCAAGGTCGAATATGTAGTGGAAAGCCTTGACCCTCTTGAAAGGTTCTTTGCAATCTATGCCAAGCTGCCATTCTCAAAGAATCAGGACCAAGTGCTAATCCCAATCATTCAGTATGGTACGCCAACAGTCCCGCCAGACCCAGAAGAGCCTATCCCTGGTTATGGTCAGCCGAAGGTTAATCAAGTCTTAGAGCTTCTCGGAGAGACAAAGACAAACAAAATCGCATCATTGACAGTTGGACCGTCACGCATTTCTGCTGCTCCATTGGGAGTTAAGCTTCACCAGATATGTTCGCCAAGGATTAAGGACCTAAGAGCAAATGCGACCTTATTCACAGAGTGGGAGCTCAGGGCAATGTCTAAAGAAGGACCTAAGCTTGTCGCTTCTTTGGAGAAAGACTCCCATCCTATGTTTAGCCAGATTTTCAGGAGCATAATCTTCAATAGGACAAATTCAAAATCTAGGGATGTGTATGAGGCTACACATCCTAAGGGTCACCTGCTGGATAAAGATAAATATTTGACTTACATAAACGGATGGTCAACTCAGACTGAAGGTGAAAAGTCCTGGATATTTGAGCTTAATGCAAATGAAAAACTTCTACAAAATTTAGATAAACCTATACTTTTCGAACTCAAGGTACGCACATATGCTATAGATTTCTCTCATCTTATAAACCTAGACCGAGTTCCATCTTTAGAGTTCAACCAGTTTATGATTTTATTCATCAAGTACTGCATGTGGAATAAACCGCATATAGAAAAGGCTAAGCACGTATTAGAAATAGATTGGAATGAAACGATAGAACAGATTGCCATAGAAGGTAAGCTAAAAGGCTTGTTATCAACTCAGTTTGTTGGAGATGCGTACAGCAAGCCAATAACTGAAATTATAAACGCAGCAAGGAAAGCAAGGACAGTTCCTAGCAAGTTCTATGAAGAGTGGAGAGGAACGAAAGAAAAGGAACTGGCTGATGAAGCAATTGTTTACTTTATAATCAGAAAAGAAAGGACGGCGACAATAGAGGTAAACGACGGCAATGTAGAGTCTAAATTCAACTCTAGAGACAGCACTGAGTTCTTCCTCCTTGAAGACCTTGATGGTAAGAAAGAGGATGCTGAGATAAGGGAAGTTGACAAGGTGCTTGAGAAAATAGATAACGATATTAAGAATTTTATGAAAGGTAAAAAGAAGGAAGAAATGCTTAAATGGCACAAAAAGAAAGATGCTGATGCGCTTGAAAAGCTAGCGAAGGAGATTGAAGAGCTAAGCGCTAAACATAAAGAATTTTTCCAAGACCCTAAAGTTAAAGCAGTTTATGAAGATGGAATTAAAACTCTGAAAGAAACTGCTAAGATGTATAAGGACGGACATACTAGCGAAAAAATGAATAAAGATAAACTAGGAACGTTGATGGAAGAAATTCTTTGGATTGAAAAGACCGTTAAGTATCTGAATAATTTGAAAAGGAAAAAATAATGATAATACTAAATAAGTCATTAATTGATAAGATAAACAATTAGGGTGAACTACCATGGTAACTACACAACTTGATTTTTTGCATTTGAGGACAACGGCAGGGCTTGCTCAGCAGGTGAGGCGTGTAGCTGGGAGGATGAAGCGCAAGAACTTTCCTAAGCACATTGCCGAGGAGGAGGAGAAGCTCAAGACAGCCATTGAAAAAGGTGAGATTGACAGTGTCAATGAGGCATTCGACAAGCTCCTGAAATTTGAGGAGAAAGAAGAGCACTACCTTTACCTGATTGAAAAAGATGAGCTCGTATTGCTGAATGAGGAGGAAAAGATAGCTTTCAAGGAGAAGGATATTGAGAACCAGCTTAAGCCTTTTATTGCCCAGCTCCAGGATGAAAAGCTCATGGCTGAGTTCCAGAAGAAGGTTGATGAGCCCTTGGCCAAGGTTTGCTATGACATCCATGCCAGGACTGATCAGATCAGGAGGGTATTGGCTTATTTAAAGGAGGATAATGTTGCTGGTGTCAGCAGGCAGGATTTCATCAACAGCTTGAGGTCAGAGAGAGGGCTTGAGAGGACTATAAGGCGCGAGGCTAGGCTTGAGAAGAAGTATGCTAAGCATGAGAAGAGCGGCATTGAGAAGCTTTACGGGCTTTTCAAGGAGATTACTGATGATATTAAGCAGAACAAGAGGGAGCTAGCCCTTAAGAAGCTTCATGAGTTCATGAAGAAAGACCAGAAAATCTTTGATGAGATGAAGGCTGAGGCTGATTACATCTATGACATAATACTGAAAGGCACTTACCTCTATGTTAAGCTATTGGAGTTCATCAAGGACAAATTGCCTGCTATTGTAAAGCAGCTGGAGGATGAGAAGTTCCCTGAGACTGAGCTGGCTGGAATGAAGAAGGAAGTTGACGAGTGGTTCAAGGAGCTCTGGAACCATATTAATAACATCTACTCGCTTGCCAGGTACCAAGAGATACGTGCCAGGTAAGCATTAGTATTATTTTCTTTTTTTGCTCTTACTCCATTATGGAGAGAATAGCTCAAGGGCTGCAAGGTTTATTTTTTAATCAAAGAACTCGTTAAAAAAATTTAATAAAAAAATTTGCAGCTCAGCTTAACATATCTTTAAGCTTCCCAAAGGAATGTATCCCTTGCATATCAGCCACATGAGAAGCAGTCCTACTAAAAATCCCACTATTATGGCCACAACTGGATGGTGAAGGTATCCTTTCTTGTTCATTAAAAATCACCTCGCTTATTTTATTACTTTTTATTCTCTGGTTATATAAATATTTCTATTTTATCCTATCTTTTGGCAGAAACTGCTATGAAGGTGCTGCCTAGCAGGTATTCCCTAGATTGTGCGTTGCCAAAGATTTTTTTCATCTCGCCGATGATATCCTTTCGCTCATAGCTTTTTGACCAACGCAACACCTTGAGCAACGGGTTTAGGAAGGCAAAGCCTTTGCCAAAGTCCTTCCCATCCAGAACTACTAGCCTGCCTCCTCTCTTGAGGGCAGAATAACATCCCCTCAGGGCTTTCTTGTGCTCTGGCATTGCGCTCAGGCCTATGATTGAGATTATGGCATCAACAGAGCCAGGCTTGAGCTTTAGCTTGGCAGCATCCTGCCTTATCAGCTCCACGTTCTCCCATTTTTTTCTTGCCACCAGTTTTTTGCATTGGGTTATCATCTCATCTACATAGTCTACGCCAATTATTTTTCCTTCTGGGCCTACTTTCTCCTGCAGTTTCTTGAGCATGATGCCTGGGCCGCATCCTAGGTCCAGCACCACGTCGCCTTTTTTCAGCTCAAGCGCCTCGACTGCTTTTTTGCGCAAATAATTATCAAATATGAAGAATGAGGAGGAAAGCCTGTAAACCAATGGGGACTTCCCCCAGTAAGAGTATACTTCCTTCACTGTCTGGAGGGAATATGATTGTGCTCTCTGCTTTTTTTGCTTTTTCTTTGCCAAGAAAAACAATGTTTAGAAACTGCTTTATTAAATGTTTTTATTGCTTCATTCGATCTTGACTTTCTTGCCTATGGCCTGGCCTGGCATGCCTGTCTCGAATATCACTCGCACTGCGCCCTTGTTGCCGTGGCTAGAAGCTACCTTTCCGACCATGTCTTTCTTGCCGGTATTGTACAAGACTTTCTTGCCTACGAGGCTCTTGGCCTTTTCCTTGCCGTCGATGCCTTCAGGTATCACTATCATATGGTTCTTGTAGGTCCTTTTCCTGCTTCTCCTGAAATTGTTGATTACTCCTTGCATTTTTAGTCTTGTCTCTGGATTTGGTTAGTGTTTAAAAAGCTTGTGCTTTGCAAAAATGCTGTGATTTCATTGGTGATAGGACCATGATGCTGCACACTGCAGTGATGAGTAGGTTTTTATCTTGGAAAACCGAAATATTTAAATACTTGCACTACCAGAATACATTTTTAGCTACCAATATCGATTTATATTCAGCTAAGCTTGCAACGAGGTGTGATACGGATGGACAGCGTAGAGCAGACTATCAGGATGAATAATCTTTCTAAGGAACTCAGGAAGTACGGTTTTGCACAAAGCTCTCAAGAAGCCATTGCCCAGGCAGGGGAAATCTATGGCGCAGACACCCAAGAGATGGATGCCCAGATTGAGCTAGCCCAGATGACTAAAGCCCAGTTCGACGAGATTGTCAACAAGATGCAAAGGATGTGGCTTTTCAAGAACGCCACAGACCAGAAAATCAACCTGCTGGCAGACCAATTGGTTAAAGTCACAGACAAGCTCAATGAGCTTATCAAGACCATCAGCCTGATAGAGATGAACCAGGCAGTTTTTGACAAGAAGCTGAACGCCCTGAAAGACACTGTGCACTCATCACGAATAGAAGAGCCACGCCATGCCCAGAAGCCACAATCTAGGGAATCAAGACACGTCGAGGAGTCCTCGGAAAAAGAGGTACAAAAAAAGCTGGACAAGCCCATTGACCGCAATGGGGTTGCTCCAGCCGATGTATCAGTTGAGAACATATTCTACTGCGGGGACAAGCCAAGGCCTCAGCCGCAGATATCTAGCCAGCCCACGCCGCAAACAGCGCCAGACAGGAAATTGGACCAGCCCATAGACAGGAACGGGGTTGCTCCAGCTGATGTATCGGTTGAGAAGATATTCTATTGCGGCAATAAGCGCTGAAAATAAGCTGCAGAGAATAAGCAATTCTAAGAAGCAGATTCATCTAAAGCTCAGAGCCTTTCATATTCTCTTTTCATAAGCGCAGCATCCTCTTCAAGGTTAGGGCTTTCATTAATGATGCAGCCCTTGCACCCGAAGTCCTTGAGCGCCCTTAAGAGCTCCTTGTACTTGATATCTGAGTCTTTAAGCACCAGGTGGTTGCGCTCTCCCTTCTCAGAATACTCAATCCCAGACATGTGGATGTGCATGTTGTCAAGAGCTTGCCTCCCAATGCCCTTTTCAAGCCTTTCAAGGACAGAACTAAACTCAGCATAGGAATTCACCTTGCCATTGCTCCTGGCGTGCAGATGGGCGAAATCAACGCAGGGCATCACCTGCTCTACTTCCTGGCTCAGCCTTATAATCTCATCCACATCACCGAACTGAGTTGCCTTGCCTGTCGTCTCAGGCCTCACCCATAGCTTAATACCCTCACCCTTAAGAGTTCGTATAATATCATTTAGGTGGCTCTTTACAACCTGATAAACCTTTTCCTTGTCCATGCCGATATAGTAAGCAGCGTGGAAAGTTATGCTATAAGCGCTGCAAAGATGCGCAATCCTGGCAGTGTCAAGAACCCTTTTCACACTAGCCTGGGTTATTGCGCTGTCTGCAGAATTAAGGTTGATGTAATAAGGCCCATGCGCAGTAAGCACAATCCCATGCTTCTCAGCCAAGGCCTTGACCTGCTTTGCCATTGCAGGAGCCATCCTAACGCCTCTCACAAACTCCAGCTCCATGCAGCCCAATCCTAGCTTCTTGACTTGAGGCACGCCATCAAAAGTGCTCCTTGAAGGAGCGCTCAGAGGAACGCCTGCAGGCCCGAATAATAGCTCTTTCATGACAAACACCTTAAACGAAATTCCAAACGAAATTCTTGACCTACTACGCTTCACTCGCTCTTGATGCTCGCTCAGCTTCGTCTCGCCATTGCCCGCCAGCAACAAAAGGTGCTGGCAAGGCAAACAAAGGCTTCGACGGTCAAGAATTTTACTTTAACCCTCACCTATGCCTTAGCAGCCTTCTTCTCAGCCCTCTTCTTGATCCTCTCAAGAGCAACATGCATCGCAGCATCCCTAGGCTTGATCTTGAGCTTCTTAGCAGTCTTGAGCACCTTGGCAGTGTTCTTCACAACCTTGGCCTCTACCATCTTGAACATCCTCTCAGGAGTGCCACCGATGTACTCAACATAGCTGCTGATGACTCCCCCAGCATTAGCCACAAAGTCAGGCACCACCAGGATGCCCTTCTGGTGCAAGTACTCTTCAATGTCCGCAGTGGTTGGTATGTTAGAGCCTTCAACCACAATCTTAGCCTTGATGCTGTCCTTGTTAGCCTCTGTGATGAGGTCAGGCACAGCAGCAGTGATGAGGATGTCAGCTTCTACCCCTACAATTTCCTTGCCATCAAGCACTTGGGCTCCAGGATAAGCAGTCACGCTTCCCTTCTCTTTCTTGGCTTCTGCCAGTTTCATGAAGTCCATTCCTTCAGGCACATAAGCCACTCCCTTGCTGTCGCTCACAGCCACGAGCTTAGCGCCCTTCTCTGTCAGGAACTTGGCAGCATACACGCCTACATTGCCAAAGCCTTCAACAGCAAAAGTCATTTCCTTGAGGTCTAATTTCAAGTGCTTAACAGCCATAAGGGTTGCGTGGTGTACTCCAAAGCCAGTGCTTCCAAGCTCATGAGGCAGCCCTCCCATGTCTGAAGGCTTGCCTGTGCAGCTCTTCAATGAGCCATTAGCCTCTGCAAAGACTTTCATCTCATGCTCTGCAGTGTTGATGTCTGGCGCAGCCACATAGACTTTTGGGCAGACCACCTTGAGGGCTTTTGAGAAAGCAGCTATCACTGCGCCTTTCTGCTCAGGGCTCATCTGCTTAGGGTTAGCAATGATGCCTGACTTGCCCCCTCCAAACGGCAAGCCTGCAAGGCTGCACTTATAAGTCATAGCCCTGGCTAGCTTGGCAACCTCATCAATGCTCACTGTGGGAGTCATCCTTATGCCTCCCTTAGCAGGACCTAGCGTTGTGTTATCTATCACCACAAAGCCGTGCATGCCTGTCTTTGCATCAAACACTTCCAGAATCTTCTCTGGGCCAATCTCATCATGAGAAACCATTTTCACTACCTCCATTAACATATCAAAAATGTTGTTTTATGAAGAAAAAAGCCTTGGTTTTTAATATTTTGCGGATTATAAGCCAGTTAGCCTAAAAACAAGCGCTAAACTAGTGAAGGGATTGCTAAAAACAAGCGCCAGGCTCGCATGATAGATGTCCTAAGTGATACCGAGCCACTCCGAGGTATGCAAATTTTAATTTGCATGCTCAAAAGCTTGCTTTTGTTTGGCCAGCCCCCCAGCTCAAATTAACCCCTCAACCTAGTATGCTCGCATAAATGGCGCTGCTTGTTTTTAGCCTTTTTACGAACAAATTAAGCACAAAAATGGCAAACTTTATATACTCAGCACACAGAAAAGGACTTAATAATCATTTTTTGAGGTGATTGTAATGGTAGAAGCATATTGCGTAAAATGCAAGAAGAAAGTCGAAGTCAAGGACGGTAAGGAAGTAATCAACAAGAGAGGCAGGAAGATGCTTAAGGGAAAATGCCCTAAGTGCAACACTACTGTGTGCAGGATCCTTGGCTAAGGCTTTAGACATATTTTTATTTTTTTCTTTGCTTTTTTGGTTTTTCTCTATCAGAACGTAACTATAATCAGCTTGAAACTGAAGGTGGCAAAAAAATGCTTTGGGAGCTATTAGCACTGGTCATTGTGGGAATCCTCGTAGTGCTTTTCTTCATGCTGGTGAAAAGGGTCATCGTACTGGCAATCAATAGCCTTATTGGGATTTTTGCATTGATAGGCTTCAACACACTTTTCGGGGCCAGCATTAATATAAACTTCTGGAGCGTTATCATAACTGCAATCGGCGGAATATTTGGCTTCATCATCGTAGTGGCCCTTCACTATCTAGGCTTGGCTTTCTGAATATTCAGGCGTGGCAAAATCATCTTGGCCAGTTCGCAAGCCAGCTTTTTGTATTGCCAAAGCTCCGAAGAAAAGCTGAGCCTTGCTGTTGGTGCCCAGTTCCTGGGCACTTCAAGAGCTTGCTCTTGTTATCCTATTCGTCCTTGCGCCGGGCTTGCTCACCTAAGCAGGCCAAGACGATGATTTTGCCCTGAAAAGCTGCCAAGCAAAAAATATTTATAACTCATCGCTCAATTATGCTAATATGAAAAAATTTCTTTTAAGGGTGTGCCTTGGGGATGCTGTTTATTTCAGCGCAGCAGCCTTTGCAGTGGTATGGCTGACCAATTTCTTGTATGAAAGGCTTAACAAGACAACAGGTAGGATTAGCATAAGCGCGGCAGTCATGATAATGCTAAGCATAATCATTGTGTTATTCATAGTCACTGTAACGGACATACTTCTAAGGGAGCATGAAAAGGCAAGGATCAGGTTCAGGGAGCGATTAGTGGCAGTACTCCTGTTCATGCTCACATCAATAGCCATACTGGGATTGCTAGGCCTGCTATTCCTTGTGCCTGTGTAAAAGAAATCTTGTAATAATCTTGGAAATCATTGGCTTTTGCGCTTCTTGAGCTCAATCTTGGCAAGCACCATGTTGTGCATCCTCTTCAGGAAAGCCATCTTGTCCTCCATCTTCATGATGTCAGAATAGCCCATGAGCACGAGGTTGAAGGCAAAGGGGCTTGGGATGTCTGTGAAGGACTCCTTCACCTCAATATTGCCTTTCTCTATCTGCTCAATCACTTCTTGCGCATGCCTTATGTCCATCAAGTCCTCCAATACTTCCCTTCTAGCCTCTTCAAGTATCGGGAACTCATTGCTTATCTTCCTGATAGCAGACAGCAGGATCCTTGAGCTGCTCTGCTGCTTGCCAACACTCTTAGTGTGCCCCTTATAGGAGCGCAATATCATAAGCGCCCTTGCTGCGCAGTGCCTGAAGCGCCTGTTAAGCACCTCTGTCTTGTCCAAGGCTATGCCCATAAGCCTGCGAAGGTCTTTGCTCTTTATCATGCTAAAAGCCCTTGCTGCCTGGATGTTGCCAGGCATGGCCAGGTAAAACCCGTTATCAGTCACTCCCATCTCAACGTCCTTCTTGTTTATCTTTGACACTGCAAAAGCCACAGCCCTGCTGAGCACGTCATTAGCCCTCCTGCCGAAAAGAGTGTGAAAGACTATCCTCTTTTGGCTTCCTTCTGACACATGCTCTATGATTATCCTCTTGTCATGAGGTATCTCTGCAAAAGAGTATTGTTCCTTGAAGTACTCATAGATGCTGTTGGCGCTGTACTCATCAACATAGAGGTAGGAATGGATGAAGTCAAGCACATCCTTTTTCGCAGCATCATACCTTAGGTGCTCATCCATCAGCCTCCTGAACTTCTGTATCTCCATTGCCAGGTCAAAGCTCAAGGGCAGCATCTCACTGTACCATGAAGGCACTGTAGGAGGCCTGTTAGAGGTAGCTCTCACATAAGCAGTCATGCCCTTGGTATGCTGGAACTCATAAGTGTTGCCTCCTAGCACGAATATGTCTCTTTTGCGCAGCCTTTCAAGAAAAGGCTCTGCAATGTAGCCTATTAGGTGGTTGTCAATCTTGACCTTGATGTTAGTCTCATCAGGGATAGTGCCAATATTAGTCATGTAAATTACGCGAGTCATCTTTCCGCGCTTGCCTACCATGTCTGTCTGAGGGTCATACCATATCTTGCCATAGACATTCCTGTCCTCAAGGCTTGCGTACTCCCCTGCAAGGTAGCTTATGATTTCCTTGAACCTAGTCCTGTCAAGGCTATGGAAGTTATAGCTTCCCCTGACTATATCAAGTATGTCATTAAGCGGTCTTTGCTCTTCCAATGCCAAGCCAAGCACTTGCTGGGCTAATACATCAAGGCAGTTCAATGGTATGTCTATCTTGTCAATCTTCTTCTCAAGAGCAGCCTTTAGCAGCACGCTGCACTCTACCATGTCATCCCTATCCATGACTATTATCCTTCCCATAGCCTTGTCATGGAGCTTGTGCCCGCTCCTACCAATCCTCTGCAAAGCCCTGGCAACGCTCTTTGGGCTTCCCAGCAGGATGACAAGATCAATGTAGCCTATATCTATTCCCAGCTCAAGGCTTGTAGATGACACTACCACTTTCAGCTCTCCTTTCTTAAGCTTCTCCTCAACATTAAGCCTGTGCTCCTTGCTAAGGCTGCCGTGATGGGCGCCTATCAGGCTGGTGTAGCCGCCAACATCAGTGCCTGCAGTGCCTGTGCTTGAATCTGCCACATCAGCAACATCTTCATCATCGTCATCATCAGCACCTTTGCTAGCCAATCTTTTCTCAACAAGGCTCTCATCCTTCACATCCTCAATCTTAGTATAATTCTTAGGGAACCTTTCCTTAAGGTGGTGCACAACCCTCTCTGTTGCGCTTCTTGTGTTAGTGAATATAAGCGTCGTCCTATGGGCTTGGACTAATTGGTCAATAAGCTTGTAAGTCTCAGTGCTTATCTCATCATAAGTTGCATTAACCAGGTTCTTAACAGGGCTGAGCACTTTAAGGTCTAATTGCTTCACAAAGCTAACATCAACTATCTTGCAATCCCTGGGCTTGCCTTTGCTAACATCAAAGCCTACCAGGAACTTAGCTACTTCCTCAAGAGGGGCTACTGTTGCTGAGAGCCCAATCCTTGTGAAAGCGCTGCCTTGCTGCAGCCTCTCAAGGCTAAGGGAAAGATGGGCTCCTCGCTTGCTGCTAGCCAAGGCGTGAATCTCGTCAACAACGCACCACTCCACCTGCTTGAGCTTCTCCCTGAACTTGATAGTAGTGAGCATGATGGCAAAGCTCTCAGGAGTGGTTATAAGTATGTGAGGGGGCTTTCTTAGCATGGCTGATTTGGCGCTTGCAGAAGTGTCACCAGTCCTGACACCTACGCGCAAGCTAAGCTTTTTCCCTGCAAATGCTTCCATCTCAGCCAAAGGCTCAAGAAGGTTTCTTGAGATGTCATTAGCCAAGGCTTTGAGAGGGCTTATGTAGATGCAGTAAACCTTGTCCTCAAGCAAGCCATGCTCTGACAATCCTACCAGCTCATTGATTATGGCAAGGAAAGCGCTCAGGGTCTTGCCGCTGCCAGTAGGGCTGCTGATAAGCGTGTTGATGCGGCTATGCACATTAAGGATTGCGAACTTTTGCGGAGGGGCAAAGCCCTTGAACTTTTGCAAGAACCATTCCTTGACAAGAGGATGCATGCTCTTGATTATGTCCTCGTCCTTGTAAGGCTTTGCCATGAATTCAATTGCCATGCCATTGCAGAACAAGGGGTTATTTATAAAAAATGTGGAAGTGGAGTCATTGCCTTTGGAAAATAATGCTAATAAGATTAAATGAAAAAAGCCAAGACCGTCGGTGCCTGCTTATGCAACTCAAAAGCTTTTTGCTTTTGTTGTGCATGGCCCGGCGAGCGAATGCGAGCAGGGCTTGGCTTTTTTCTCAACGCGCCCTTGAAAATATAATAACATTTAAAAACTTGTAGTGCTTAACCATGTTTGGAGGGTGGGAGAGCAAGAAGGATTTTTCAAGTTCTCATACCAAATGTAATCACCGTTGCAAGCTTGGTTTGGTGCAAGAAAAACACCAGCTCTCCCTCTCCCATTCATATTCATACCGGATGATTGAAAGATGCCAGGATAAAAAGAAGGTGAAAATCAAGATGACCAAGTGTCGTATTTGTGGAGTGGAGTTCACAGGTGAAACCGGATCAATAGTCATGTGCAAGCACCACTGCGGTAATGTCCATCTGGGCTGCTGCATTGACTGCTGCAGCTGGGACAGGAAGCCCTGCGACCATTCAATAGGAATATTTGAGAAAGTCTAGAAAGGAAAAAACTGCTTAAGAAATTTCTTATCACTATAATGACGTATCACAACCCTATATTCTTTATTATTATCTCTGGATTGAACTCTGTCAGGTCTTCGTAGCGCTGGCCTGTTCCCAGGTAGATTATGGGCTTGCCTGTAACATAGCTGACACTCACAGCTGCTCCTCCTTTCTCGTCCACGTCCGCCTTGGCCAGGACTATGGCATCAATGCCTACTGCCTCGTTGAAGAGCTTGGCCTGCTCTACGCAGTCATTGCCTGTTATGCTCTCACCCACGAATATCTTGAGGTCTGGCTTGTTCACCCTTACCAGCTTCTTGAGCTCATTCATCAGGTTATCATTTGAGTGCAGCCTTCCTGCAGTGTCTATCATCACAACATCAACTTCTTTTGACTGGGCATGCCTGATTGCGTCAAAGGCCACTGCTGCTGGATCTGACTCATAGTCATGCCTTATCATCTTGATGCCTAGCTTGTCTGCGTGCTCTTGCAACTGCTGTATGGCTGCTGCCCTGAAAGTATCGCTTGCAGCGAACACAACTGACAGGTTATTCTTTTGGATGAGGCTTGCGACCTTGGCCATGGTCGTGGTCTTGCCGCTGCCATTCACCCCTATGAACGCAATGATGTAAGGCTTGTCCTTTTTCTTTTTTATCTCTGCCATCAGGTTAAGGTGATTGCCTACGAAAAGGCTTTTTATTGAGTCTCTAAGAGAGTCCTCGATTATCTCATCAACTTTCTTCCTGGTCATCTTGCCTGCTGTGAGCTCTTTCTTTAAGTCCTGCCTTATCTTCTCAATGACCTCTACTGCGACGTTGTTCTCCATGAGAACGACTTCCAGCTCCCAGAACAATTGCTCGAACTTCTCCTCAGAAAGCTTGACAGTGGTGAAGGTCTCCTTTATCCTCTTGAAAAAGCCTTTCTTCTCTTCCGGCTTTTCTTCAGGCTTCTTTTCAGGCTCCTCCTGGTCTTCTTCAGCAATAGGCTTCTCAATAGGCTTCTTAACAGGCTTCTCAACAGGTTCATCAAGAGGCTCCTTTTCAACAACAGGCTTTTCTGCTAGCTCATCCGCAGACTTGGCCACCTCCTTTTTTGGCTTTGCCTCTGGCTTTTTCTCCGTAGGCTTCTCCTTCTTGCCAAACAGCTTCTTGAATAATGATTTTTTTTCAGGAGCCTTTTCCTCTTCAAGAGCAAGGGGCTTTTCAAGCTCAGCAGCCTCTTCCTCCTCCTTGACTTCCCTAATCTCCTTGTCGAACTCTTCCTTTATCCCTTTTATTTCTTCCTCAATCTCCTGCTCAGTCTTGTCCTTTTCCTTCTTCTCTTCCTCAACGCCAGCAATCTCTTCCTCAAACCCCTCTTTAATCTCTTTTATCTCCTCTTCAATCTCAACAGGAGTCTTATCTTTCTCGACTTCCCTTATTTCCTCCTCGAACTCCTCTTTGATTCCCCTAATCTCTTCCTCAATCTCGCGCTCAGCCTCCTCTTCGGGCTTTTCCTCGATCACTAGCTCTTCGACTTTCTCTTCCTTCACAGGCTCAGGCTCAGGCTCCTTTTCCTCTGGCTCTTCAGCTGATTCTTGACCTGGCAGTTCTTGTGCTGGCTCTTCAGCTTCTCCTTCTGCAGGCTCAAAAATCTCTTCAGGCTCCTCCTGGTCCTCTTCAGCAATAGGCTTCTCAATAGGCTTCTTAACAGGTTCATCAACAGGCTTCTTTTCAGGAGCAGGCTTTTCTACTGGCTTTTGCTCTACAGGCTTGGCTACTTCTTTCACTTCCTCTTTTATCTCTGCCTCTTCCTCAACCTTTTTCGAAAAGATAGAAACTGCTTTCTTTAGTTTTTCCTTAAGGAACTTGAACATGGATTAGCCTCTTGCCTCTTTTTTGCTTTAAGCCTGCAGTTCCTCAGCGTGCTTCATGAGCTCTTCTAGCTTGGCCATGGTGTCGCTTCGGTACTGGGCTATCTCTGATTCCTGTGACTCAAGCATCTTTATAGCGTCAGGTATTGGCTTGGTGACTACTGTTCCTGCGCCCACATTCACCCTTACTTCCTTGTTATCCTCCAGCTTGGCATGGACGAAGATGCCGTTGGAGATGGGCGCTAGCAATGTGTCCCCTTTCTTCAGCCCAGAGAGCTCGTTCAAGGCAGAGACTATGTTCCGTATCTCAGCCAGCTGCTGGTCAAACACCTGCAGGTATTGCTGGAGCTGCTTTGACTGTTGCTCAATCATCTGCAGCTGGAAGTATTTTTCCTGCATTGACTTGGACTCATCAGCCTTTTCCTTGCCATACTTTTCTGTGCTCTCTTCATTAGCTTTCTTTTTAGCCATTTCATAAGAAAAGAAAAGATGAGTGTTTAAAAGGTTTATTATTCTTGAAGTCAAATTGAAAAGTTCGTTCTGTGCCTGCTTGGGTGAGCAAGCTGGTTAAACTCGTAAGACAAGCCAGTTACTTTTTCCTTTGGAAAATGAGGAAGCTAGAAAAAGGCGCAGCGAACTGGCACAGAACTTTTCAATTGCTTATTCAGCCGGCTTAAGCTCTTGTGGAGAAGGAAGCTCTATAACCCCGTGCTTCAACAAGTCTATCTCTATCTCTCCAAAGTGGATTTCCTGGCACATGTCGACTTTTCTTTGGTTCTCCAGGTGAAGGAGGGGTATGAAGGTGAATACCTTGTCCTCTTTTGATTCAGAGGGTATGAGCTCGCTGAAGGTCAATCTTTTGCATTGTTCTGATTCTTGGCTTTTATAGTATGATTCCACTTTTTGGTAAGTGCCCTGGATTAGCTCACCCATGTCAACTACGTTCTCAGGCATCCTTATCTTGACCTTAGGCTCGACATATATAGGCCTTCTGCTCTCAACCTCAAGTGCTTTTTCCAGTGCTTCTATCAAGTCATAAACTGAGACTTTCCTTTTCCTTGGCTGGGGAGTCCTGGGCATCAATCCTTTTATTGGCTCGCGCTCCCTTCTTCCTTGCTCTTCTGGCAATTCTTCTAGCAGTTCTCCTGGATCATCCACTGATGACATTAGGCTGTCAAGTGCCAGTATATCTTCATCCACTAGCTTGTTGGACTTAAGCTTGAGCAGTATGGCACATGCAAGCACTACTTTGCCGCTTATCCTGAAGTCCATCTCCCTGAGCTTTTTAAGCATGCCAAGGAATTTCTGCGAGAGCATTGAGATGTCAATATCCCAAGGGTCCATGCCTTCGCTCTTGACTAAGTCATAGATAATGTTCTGCCAAGTAAGCTCGTCCTCATTGAATAATATGCTGAATATCCTTTCCTGAGTAGCTCCAGATTCTGATGATAAAAAATCCATATCAGTATGGGGTTTAGGTATACCAATATTTAAATTTTCCGATTTATCCATTGAAACCTCTTGAAGAGCGCTGAGAATTAGAAAGCTTTTTAAAAACCTTATGAATAATACGGCCATGCACTGGGCCCGTGGTCTAGCGGCTTAACCTTTTTAGCAAGAAAAGGTTCTGCAGATGATACCGCCTTTACACGGCGTAGATCGCCGGTTCGATAAGCTTTTTGCAAGCCAGAAGCTACGAAAGTCCGGCCGGGCCCATTCTAATACCATGGCAAAGGAAAAAGACATAGTCAAGGCAATAAGGATACTCAAGGAGAAGTCCAGGCTAAGCATGCTAGGGGAGTTATCAAATGAAGAGCCATTCTATGTGCTGATAAGCACAGTGCTGAGTGCCCGCAACAGGGATGAGATGACTGCCAAAGCTGTCAAGAAGCTCTTCTCCAAGTACAAGACTCCCAAGCAGATTGCAAATGCGCCTCTAAGCAAGCTAGAGCCATTGATCAAGCAGTCAGGCTTCTACAGGACCAAGGCTCGGAGAATAAAAGAGATAAGCAGGATACTGATAGAGAAGTACAAGGGCAAGGTGCCTGATGATTTTGATGAGCTGGTTTCTCTTCCTGGCGTCGGCAGGAAGACTGCTGGCTGCGTGATGGTTTATGCTTTTAACAAGCCAGCCATACCCGTAGACACGCACGTGCACAGGATATCCAACAGGCTAGGATGGGTGAATACCAAGACACGGGAACAGACAGAGCAGGAGCTAATGAGGATAATCCCAAAGAAATATTGGCTTGATGTTAACGAAGTCCTTGTTATCCACGGCCAGACAACCTGCAAGCCCATAAGGCCTTGGTGCGATAAGTGCAAGATTACCCTATATTGCGATTATTTCAGGCATCTTACTTCAAGCGCCTATAAGCTCAGAACAAAGTAGTCTTAGCCAATTCTTCTTTTATCCGCTCCTCAACTCCCTTAGGCTTCTTTCGGTAGTATTGCTCTGCCTCGCTAGCCCTGGCATGAGCAGTGTCAGGCTCTATGCCGTCGCATTTCTTGGCAGTGCTGTGCATCCATGGAATCTCGTACTTCATGGCATAAACCCATCCCCAGCACATAAGGTTCCTCTCTATGAGCTCGTGCAAGAGCACGAACTTGCGCTCCTCAGGATTAAGGGAGTCATCAATCCAAACCTCGTTCTTAGGAATAAAAGAATATACTTTATCATGGCCTCCCTGGACAAAATCCACATTTACCAGGTTCCTGAGCAGCTTTCCCTTGACAAGCCACACCTTGGCCTTACCCTTATACTTCCTCAATAATTTCTTATGGGCTAGCTTTGCAATCTTTCTCTTGTCAAGCTTTTTTGCAAGCAGCTTCTTGATGTGCCTTGACCTGTGGCGGGCTTGCTTCTCTGCAAGGTCAGCCTCTTCCAAAGCCTTGTTATAATCAGCATGCTGGTCAGTGAGGGACTGGCGGGTAAGCATATGAGCAAGGTAATATTCTTCCTCATGTCCTTTTGCAAAGTCCTTGTCAATCCAGAATTCGCCCTTAGGGATGAAGTCAAACCTTCCGTGCTGGCTAATATGCTGGCCATAATTAGTGAACTCAATGTCAAGGTTCTTCCTTATGTACATGCCATCCACAATCCAGGCAGTGTAGCCATTGACCTGCTTGTACTTCTTAAGATAAGGCTTCTTCATCCTATAACACTCTTAACTATCATTAACATTAATTAAATTATCAATTAAACATTTATATGATAAACATATAAATTTTTCTAAATTTGATGAAAAAAAGCTTCTAGAATTGAAAAAGCAAAAGTATATAATCAAGTAAATGCATAATAGGCTGCTAGAAAAAATCATAATCAAGAAGGTGGGAAATATGCAACCAGACAAGAGATTGATAATATGCGACAGGTGCAAGAAGACAGTCCCAATATCAAGCATCAGATATGTTCCTGTCGGAAAGGACACGATGATAAGGGTCTGCTCAAATTGCAGGCAAAAAGGCGGAGATGCAGACAAAGCAGCACCGGCAGTTAGTTCAAAGCCAGCCAAGCCAAGAGTAAGCTATTATTGCTCAAGGTGCAAATTCAAGTTCAAGTACGACCCTGAGAGCAACGCCACACTAAGATGCCCTTACTGCGCCAAAGCAGACAAGATAAAGAAAGACGAAGGAGTGTCTGCTGAGAAGATACTCAAGGAAGCAGACGAGTAAGGGATTCGAAAAGTTGCCACAGCCAACGGCAAAGCCAAGGACGATGACAAATTTATTTGGCGAGGACTTGGCTTGCGGCTGTTTTGACAAAAGCTCGGCTTTTGGCACGCAAAACTGCAGTTTTGCTGGACCGGGGGATGCAATCAAAAACCTATGGTTTTTGGTGTGCCAAAAATTTTCAATTTTTGAGCACCCCCTCGGGGTGGTCAAGGCAACTTTTCGCCACAATCTTTTTAAACATCTTTCTTTTTCTTTTTTTTCATGCTTAATTACACTGATAACACAGTCAAGATGATGAGCTGAAATCTTTTTCTTTAGGCATAGGAATATTAGTTATCAGTTATCAATTTTTAAATCTCTAAAAAATCTAAAATAAAAGTAAAACATAGGTGATAATCATGGCAGATGAAAGGTACAGGGTAAGAACAAAACAAGGCACAAAATCAAAAAGCAAAGGCAAAATCAAATCAGAGCCTGCAGGGGCAAGGGCACAAGCAAATGTGCTGCGAGAGTCAGTAACTTTGGCAGGCTGGCCTGAGATAAAAGGCTATGACCTGGAAAAAGGATTTAATGCTAGTGAATTCATTGACTCGCTCAAGTACACTGGCTTGCAAGCAACTTCCCTTGGCAAAGCAATCCAGCTAGTTAAGAACATGAGAAGGGACAAAGCCAAGATCTTTCTTGGATTCACCTCAAACATGATAACCAGCGGGGTACGGGAGTACATTAAGTATCTTGTGAAGCATAAGCAAGTGCATGTGCTGGTCACAACAGCAGGAGGAGTAGAAGAGGACATAATCAAGAGCATAAGGCCTTTTGTTGTAGGAGATTATGATGCTTCTGGAGAAGCACTTAGGGACAAAGGAGTGAATAGGAGCGGAAACATATTCTGCCCTAACGACAGGTATCTTTATTTTGAAAGGTTCATGAACAGGTTCCTAGAAAGGATGCATGAGCAGCAGGTGAAGACAGGCAAGGTGATTAACACAAAAGAATTTGTGTATGAGCTAGGAAGGGAGCTAGAGCTGCAAGCAGGGATGATAAAGCAAGGAAAAGACATAGGAATTGATAAGATTGATTATGAGTCATCTGTGGCTTACTGGGCATACAAGAACAACACTCCATATTATTGCCACCCAATAACTGACGGCTCAATAGGAGACATGATATACTTTTTCAAGAAGCGAAAGCCTGACTTTAAAATTGATTCAACAGATGACATAGTCACCATAACTGACATTGCACTGAATTCTGAGAAGACAGGCATAATTGCTCTTGGAGGAAGCGTGCCCAAGCACCACATAGCCAATGCTAATCTTTTCAGGGAAGGGGCAGACTATGCAGTCTACATCAACCTAAGCCCTGAATACGAAGGCTCCAACTCAGGAGCAAGCCCAGACGAAGCAGTAAGCTGGGGAAAGATAAAAAGCAAAGGGAATTCTGTCAAAGTGTTCTCAGAAGCGAGCATAGTGTTCCCGCTGCTTGTTATAGGAGGATGGGAGGATATGGTTGTGAAGGGGTGAAGTCTTGAGCCGACATATTTAAATAGCTAGCAATTGATTAAATAGGCATGATTATCCGAAAAGCTAAGTCAAAAGATATAGATGGGATTTACAAGTGCTTCTTAGAAATGGCTGAGTCAGAGGACGAATCATCTAAAAAGATTGCTGATTTTCTAATCAATGTAAGAAAGCGAAGGAAAGACTTTGAAAAAAGCGCAAAAAAAGAACTGCTAAGAGAAATCAAAGAAAAAAACTCTATTTATCTTGTTGCCGAGGAAAACCATGTAATCGCAGGATATATTTACGGTAGCATGAAAAAGCAGAAAAGTCCTTTCTTTGAGCTGCCTTTAATCGGAAAGTTCAATGCTATTGTTGTAAGAAAAGAATTCAGGGGAAAAGGGATTGCCAAGCAATTGAATCAGAAGTTAGAAGATTGGATGAAAAAGAAAGGATGCAAAGTTATTTACTTAGAAGTTTTCTCAGAAAACCTCGCGTCAGAACTCTATACCAAGTGGGAGTATAAGAAAACGAATTATATTATGGCGAAACAAATATAAACCCCCTAAGCGATTAGGCTTTCCAGGTAGAAGAAGAGTGAAAAGAGGTGTGCAATGGGCTTTGTTAAGCAGCTTGAGAGAATGGCTACTAAGCTGAGAATTGATTCTCTCAAGTCAACGACTGCTGCTGGCTCTGGGCACCCAACTAGCTGCTTGTCTTGCGCTGACATCATGAGCGTTCTTTTCTTCTCTGAATTGCAGGAAGATGATGAGTTCATCATGTCAAAAGGGCATGCTGCTCCTATTCTCTGGGCTGCTTTCGCAGAAGCAGGGTTGATTTCTGTTGATGAGCTTGCTAACTTGCGCAAGTTTGATAGTTTGCTTGAAGGCCATCCAACAGCAAGGATGCCTTTGATTAAGGTTGCTAGCGGAAGCTTAGGCCAAGGCTTGAGTGCTGGTGTCGGCATGGCTCTGGCAAAGAAGCTTGACAATAATAATGGCAGGGTGTATGTTCTTCTTGGTGATGGAGAGATTGCAGAAGGCTCTGTATGGGAAGCTGCAAGCAGCGCTGCCCATTACAAGCTTGACAATCTTTGCGCAATAGTTGATGTGAATAGGTTGGGGCAGTCCCAGCAGACAATGCATGGACGTGATGTCAGGAAGTATAAGAAAAAATTCAAGGCATTTGGCTTGAAGGCTTTTGTCATCAACGGGCACAGAGTTAGGCAGTTGCTCTGGGCTTTGGATAAGGCTAAAAAGAGCAAGAGGCCTTGCGTAATCATTGCCAAAACTGTCAAGGGCAAGGGCGTCTCGTTCCTTGAGGACAGGGAAGGATGGCATGGCAAGGCTTTGAATGAGGAAGAGCTAAAGAAAGCTTTGCACGAGCTAGTCATCAAGAAAGAGCCGCAGTTATCATCGAATTTCAAGCCCAAGAAATACTCTTATGAGTTCCAGGATTTTGAGACAACCAAGTACAACCTTACTGACATGATCTCAACTAGGGAGGCTTTTGGCAAGGCTCTTGAGAGCTTGGGAAAGGAGAACAAGAAAGTAGTTGCTCTTGATGGTGATGTCAAGAATTCTACAATGACAGAATACTTTTTCAAGGCTTATCCTGAGAGGGGTTTTGAGTGCTTTATTGCAGAGCAGAACATGGCAGGAATAGCCCTTGGCTTCTCAGCCTTAGGCTTCACTCCTTTTGTGGCTACTTTCGGAGCTTTCCTGACAAGGGCCCATGATTTCATAAGGATGGCCCAGTACTCTGATGCTAATATCAAGTTTGTAGGCTCGCATTCAGGCGTAAGCATTGGCGAGGACGGCCCTTCGCAGATGGGGCTTGAGGATATGAGCATGTTCTTGTCCATGCCTGAAGCAAGAGTGCTTTATCCTTGTGACGCAACCAGCACTGAAAAGCTGGTGAGCGAGATGGCAGAGCACAAAGGTATTACCTACTTGAGAACTACGCGCGAGAAGACTCCAGTAATCTATGAGCACACAGAAGAGTTTGAGATAGGCAAGCTGAAAGTCTTAAGAAAGAGCAAGAAAGACAAGGCATTAATCATAGCTGCTGGCGTGTGCGTGCATGAGGCCTTGAAGGCATATGGGCTGTTGCAGAAGAAGAACATCAATGTCAGGGTTATTGACTTGTATTCTGTCAAGCCATTTGATGAGGATGAATTGGTTGAGCAGGCAGAGGAGTGCAAGAATAAAGTCTTAGTAGTTGAGGACCATTACTTTGGAGGCATTGGCAGCGTTGTGTCCTCAACTGTCGGCAAGATTGAGCATCTATTCATAAAGGAGGTTCCTCGCTCTGGAAAGCCAGAAGAGCTCAGGCAAAATTACAAGATCGATGCTGATGCTATTGTTGATAAGATTTTAAAGATGAAAGGCAAATAGCTAATTTCGTTTGATGTTTAACAAAATTTAAAAGCAAACTCTTTTTCTCCCCTTAACATGAAGAACCGTAACGTGGGCATAATCATCATAGGCATTGCCCTTCTTATCGGGTTTATCATACTAGCTTTTAACAGGGCCATGACTGATATTGTAAATGAGTCCTGCAGCCACGGCGCAAGCTGCCCAATGTGGGGCACCATAAGCTTCCATACTAACGTCAGCATCGGCATAATGGTTTTTGTGATAGTTGCAGGCCTTTACCTTATTTTCTTTGTAAAGGATGAGAAGGAAAGAGTGGTAGAGACCAAAGTGCTCAAGCAGGTTATCAAGGAGCAGATAAAGCCCAAGGAAGTCACCAAGGACAACTATAAGAATGTCATGAAAAGCCTGTCAAGCGATGAGAAGCTTATCCTGGAGAAGATCATCGAGGCTGAAGGCACCATCTTCCAGTCAGACCTGGTTGAGAAGGCAGGGCTCACAAAAGTAAAAGTCACAAGGGTTCTTGACAAATTAGAGGGCAAGGCTATAGTCGAGAGGAAGCGCCGTGGCATGACCAACGTCGTCATACTCAAGCAATAATGTTCATTTCTAAAGGCTGAAACTAGTTTCAAACAAGGGCTTATAAGGTGTTTCTTCGTTTTTTCTTTTTGCAGGGCCTTGATCAGGTCCTGGGAGGAGAAAAAATGGATAAGTTAATACCAGTGGCAATCGTTTTGATTGCAATAGTGTTTGCAGGGTTCTTGCTTGTCTCTGCAAATGTTGAGAAAAACACACCTAAAGAAGCAGAGCCCGATGCGGTGGATGCTCCAAGAGAGTGTAGCGGCACTTGCGGCTATGATTCCCCGTGCAAGGGTGCGTGTGGAGGCGGCTGCGGAGTCTCTAGCTGCGGCTGCGGCAGATAATCCCTTTAAAATATTTATTTTTTATTTTTATATGCTCAACCAATGCAAAACCACAAGCTTTATAAATCAATAACTATTTCTATTTGATAATCATTATCATTAGTTAAATTCGGGGAAATAAGCATAGGTGGGGAACATGAAAAAGACTCGCATGACAAGCCAGCGCAGTAAGATTCTGGAATACTTGCGCAGCGTAAAGACCCACCCCACCGCAGAGATGATTTATTCTGCCCTGAAAAAAGACCTTCCCAGCATGACCCTGGCCACAGTCTACAGGAACCTCAACCACTTGGCAAAGCAGGGAGAAATAAACAAGTTTGATGTCAACTGCGTAAGCCACTTTGACGGTGACATGAGCTTTCACCAGCACTGCATCTGCTGCGAGTGCGGCAAGGTAAAGGATGTATTTGAGAAGGAGATAACCAGCAACACGCTCAAAAAAATCAAGCTCCATGACTTTGAGCCCAAGTCACTCAACATAATCATATACGGAAAATGCAAGCAATGCAAGACATCGCACAAGGAATGAAAAAATTAAGCAAAGAAAGGAGGATGAAAAAATGAAAGAAACACCCAAAAACCTAATGAAAGCCTTCATTGGTGAAAGCCAGGCAAGGAACAGGTATGGCTTCTACGCCAAGGTCGCCAAGAAGGAAGGTTATGAGCAGATAGCAGAGATATTCACAGTGACAGCAGAGAACGAGAGGATACACGCCAAGAGGCTCTTCGAAGACCTTAACAGCATAAAAAAGGAGAGCGGGGAAAAAATGGACCCTATCTTGGTGGAGGCAGACGCCCCGACAACTATTGGCACTACTGCAGACAACCTCAAGGCAGCCATTGCAGGAGAGCACCACGAGCACTCATCCATGTACCCGGAGTACGCTGACATTGCAGAGCAGGAAGGCTACCCTAAGATAGCTGCAAGGATGCGCTCAATAGCAGTCGCAGAGAAGCACCACGAGGAAAGGTATGAGAAGCTGCTTAAAGAGGTAGAAGCAGGCACTGTCTTCAAGAAAGAGAAAGCCACCTGGTGGGTCTGCAGGGAATGCGGATATGTGCACATGGGCAAGGAGCCGCCAGTGAAGTGCCCGGCATGCGACCACCCGACATCATTTTACCAGGTCAAGTGCGAAGAGTACTGAACGTAGCAAGAGTAGAAAAAGAAGAGAAAAGGCTCGCCGCCGAGTGAGGCGCACAAAAATAACAGTAAAAAGAAAAACAAAAGGAAAACGGAATAATTATTTGCGCTGCGCGGCCGACTATATATACGAGGTATTAAAATGAACAAGATAAAAGTTTACTCAACACCAACATGCCCTTACTGCACCATGGCAAAGGACTTCCTTAAGCAGAAGAAAGTGGAGTTCGAGGACGTGGACGTGTCCAAGGACAGGGACGCAGCCATGGAGATGATAGATAAGTCAGGCCAGATGGGAGTGCCTGTGCTGGACATCAAAGGCAAGATAATAATAGGGTTCAATGTGCCGGAGATAGAGAGTGCATTGAAGGAGAAATAAACCTGAATAAAAAATTTGAAGGTGATGCGAAATGACAGAGCTAAACCAAGTGTATAAGTGCAACATATGCGGGAACATTGTTGAGATGGTGCATGCAGGGGTAGGGGAGCTTGTCTGCTGCGGACAGCCAATGAAGCTAATGAAAGAGAACACAGTGGACGCTTCGCAGGAGAAGCACGTGCCAGTGATAGAGAAGACAGAGAAAGGGTTCAAGGTAAAGGTAGGGAGTGTGCCCCACCCAATGGAATCATCCCATTACATAGAGTGGATTGAATTGATTGCTGATGGCAAGGCTTACAGGCAACATCTCAAGCCAGGAGACAAGCCAGAAGCAGAGTTCTGCATAAAGGCAGCTAAGGTCACAGCAAGGGAATACTGTAACCTGCACGGCTTGTGGAAGGCATGAGAATGGATGATAAAATCTTTTTTGGATTATTAGCTTCTTTGATATTATTTTTATTCTTAACAGGTTGCGCTGGCAAGCCCGCAGATGCAAATCAGCCAGAGCAGCAAAACCAGCAAGTTAGCGGGCAACAACAACCAACAGGCCAAGAGACAGAAGAGCCGATAGCAAAGACATACACTCTAGAAGAAGTAGCTAAGCACAGCACCAAAGAGGATTGCTGGCTTCTTATAAGCGGAAAAGTCTATGATGTGACTAAGTATATAGGCTCACACCCAGGAGGGCAAGCCATTGTGCAAGGCTGCGGAAAGGATGCAACAGAGCTGTTTGAGACAAGGCCTATGGGCTCTGGAACGCCGCACTCTGAAAGGGCAAGGGCTAACTTGGACAAATATTATATTGGAGAGGTGGAATAATGGTGCTTGAGAACATAACCTATTTCCAGATTTTAGGCAAGCCCTTGATAATGTACGGAGGCATACTGACATTGCTTTTATTGCTGTTCACAGCAAGCATTGCAATACTTAACAAGAAAGGCATACACACTATCCCTTTCCAATGGCACCAGCGAATGGCAATAACCACAATAATATTTGCTTTGATCCATGGGATGCTTGGAGTGCTTGCCTACTTTTAGCAATTTGTGAGTAAGATGAGCAAGAGGGAATAACATGAAGAATGCAAAGCCATACGCAGTAGCAGCATTATTAGGCATGCTCTTATTCTCAGGCTGCGCTCCTAAGAGCAATCTTAGGAACACTGATGGCACCCAGGCTATAGAAGTCAGGAATTACCAAGGGGAAAAGCTTGATTCAGTCAATGATTTCAGGGAAAACTCCATTAAAGGCCCGCAAGAAGTCAACATCTCTAGCTACCAGCTAGGCATTGAAGGGCTTGTTGAAAGCCCAAAGAACTTCAGCTATGAAGAGCTGCTCTCCTGTCCATCCCAGCAAAAAGTCACCACCCTGCATTGCGTCGAGGGATGGGCTACCAAGATACTATGGGAAGGAGTGAAGCTAGAGGACTTATTGGCAGAAACAGGCATCAAACCAGGAGCCAATACAGTAATCTTTAGGGCTTATGATGGCTACTCAACATCATTGCCGTTGCAATACATAAAGGACAATGATATCATGCTCGCGTATAAGATGAACAATGCCACTCTCCTTCCACAAAGAGGATTCCCATTGCAGCTAGTGGCAGAGGACAAGTGGGGCTACAAGTGGATTAAGTGGGTTACTAGCATTGAGCTTTCAGACAACTCAAGCTTTAAGGGATTTTGGGAAAGGCAAGGCTACAGCAACAACGGAGACCTCAAAGGGCCAATGTTCGATAGGAGATGAGCATCCCTCCATGACCATATATGGTGTTTATCATACACGGTGTTTAAAATGAAAGCAGACAAATGGAAGAAAAAGCTTTCACCAGAAAAATATCATATTCTAAGGGAAAAGGGTACTGAAGCACCTTTCTTTGGAAAATATGTGATGTTTAACAAGGAAGGAAAATATATGTGCGCTGCCTGCGGAAATGAGCTTTTCCCCTCTGACACCAAGTTCAATTCTCTTTGCGGCTGGCCAAGCTTCTATGAAGCTAAAAAAGGTGCTGTTAAGCTCAAAGAGGATGATAGCCATGGAATGCGCAGGACAGAGGTGCTTTGCAAAAAGTGCGGCAGCCATCTTGGCCATGTTTTTGATGACGGGCCAAAGCCCACAGGCAAGAGGTTCTGCATTAATTCACTAGCGCTTGATTTCAAAGAAAATGCCAAGGGAAAAAAATGAGGCGGAAAAAAATCTCTCAGAACGCTCTGCAAAAAGCCTGCTTTGGGACAGGGTGCTTCTGGCATGTGGAAGCAGAGTTCAGAAAAGTGAAAGGAGTAGAGGACACTGCTGTAGGATTCATGGGAGGAAGGCTTGAGAATCCCTCATACAAGGATGTCTGCAGCCATACAACAGGCCACGCAGAGGTATGCCTTGTTGAATTCAACCCAAATAAGGTCTCTTATGACAAATTACTGGATGTATTCTGGAAAGTACATGACCCTACACAGCTGAACAGGCAAGGGGTTGATGTTGGAGACCAGTACAGGAGTGTTATTTTCTACTATGATAAAACCCAAAGAAAGTCAGCTATCGAATCAATGAAAAAGGAGCAGAAGAAATATAAACAAGCCATTGTCACGCAGGCTCTTCCTGCAGCCACATTTTACAAGGCAGAAGAATATCATCAGAGATATTTTGATAAGAATCATGTAGCAGCGTGTGGGTTAAGATGAAAGCCAGCATCACAGATAAGAAGGAGATTGCCAAAGGCACATTGCTCGTGGAGTTTGAGCTCTATGGCACAAAGGCTTACTTCAAGCCAGGCCAGTTCTGCTCTGTCAAGCTGCTCAACCCTCCTTATACTGATGAGAAAGGCAGCCAAAGGATTTTCTCAATAGTCAGCTCTCCCAATGAAAAAGGTTCTATCACTATTGCAACCAGGGTTTCTGGCAGCGCTTTCAAGAGATCGCTTGCTGAGCTTAGCGCTGGTTCTGAAGTCGAGATCAGCGATGCCATGGGAGAGTTCACTTTGCCAGAGGACAAGGACAAGCAAGTAGTTTTTATCACAGGAGGCATAGGCATCACCCCTTTCATGAGCATGCTAAGGTATGTACAGGAGCAAAAGCTTGATTACAAAATAACTTTGATTTACTCAAATCGTGACAAGGATTCAACTGCGTTCTTTGATGAGCTAGCTATGATGAGCAGGGAGATGAAAAAGAACTTCAGGCTAGTCATGACCATGACTGATGACGGGGAATGGCAAGGGGAGAAGCAAAGGATTGATGCGAAGTTCATTAAGGACTATGTGAAAGGTATTGACAATTCAATTTTCATGATGGCAGGCCCGCCGGGAATGGTTGATGAGATGGTTAAGACGCTCAAGGGCATGGGTGTGAAAGAGGAAAATATAAGAACAGACAGCTTTGCCGGCTATTAAGATGATTAAGTTAGCGAGTGATGATTAATGAAGGAATTAAGCGACAAGATAGACAATCTGAAAGCCAATGGTGTAAAGGCTCAGGTAGAGACTAGGCTTGAGGAATTCGAGGCTTTAGGCAAAAAGCCAAGCCAGGAGCTATTTAAGGAGATGTGCTTTTGCATACTCACTGCCAATTCATCTGCAAAGAAGTGCATGGAGATACAGCAGAGCATAGATAATGGCTTTTTGGGCTTGCCAAAGGAGAAGCTTGCTGCAAAGCTAAAAGAGCTAGGCTACAGGTTCCCAAACAAGAGAGCAGAGTACATCTCAGAGGCAAGGAAGCACAAGGACAGCCTGAGAAAAGTGATTGAGGCAGCAAATGATGAGGCTGACTTAAGGCAGTGGCTAGTTAAGAATGTGAAAGGCCTGGGCTACAAGGAAGCAAGCCATTTCCTGAGGAATATTGGCTTCAAGGGCTCTGCAATCCTGGATTTCCACATCATTGATATTCTTGATGAGCACAAGCTGATACAAAGGCCCAAGAGCCTGACACCAAAGAAGTATCTTGAGATTGAGAATGAACTCAAGAAAATCGGGCAGAAGCTTAACCTGAACATGGCAGAGCTAGACCTTTACCTGTGGTGCGCAGAGACAGGGACTGTGCTGAAATAGTATTAAGCATTGTTTTCAGTTAACTTTTTATACTTCTAACCCATATTATTCCCTTATGAAGCTTCACATCTACTTGTTCAGGCACGGGCAGAGCTATTTTAACAGGGAAAAGAAGTTCACTGGATGGATTGACTCAGGCCTCACGCCTAAAGGGGTTGAGGATGCTAAGAAAGTGGCTGAGAAGCTGAAAGGCAAAAGGATTGATGTGGCTTTCCAGACTCATCTATCAAGGTCAAAGGACACCTTAAAGAACGTTCTTAAGTATCATCCTGAGTGCAAGGTGATAATCACTAATGACAAGATGCTAGAGAGGAATTACGGCTCATTATGCGGCCTGTCACATGAGTCATTGGTGTCAGTAAAAGGGAAAGAGCTGTACAACTCCCTTGTGAAGAGCAAGAAGATACCTCTGATGAAAGGCTTTGACAAGGCTCACATGATAGAATTGCTAGGGACTGCTTACAAACAGATGATAAGAAGAAGCTACAACGTCCCTCCTCCAAATGGGGAGAGCGTTGCAATGGTAAGGGAAAGAGTGATGAGCTTCATCAAGGAATTAGTTGCTTTCATGAAAAGAGAGAAAGTCAATGTTGCTATTTCTGCCCATGGGAACTCAATGAGGCCTTTCAGGCAATATTTTGAGAAGCTCACAGTGAAGGAAATGATGGAGCTAGAGAACCCCTGGGATGACTACTTTGAGTACGTAATTGAGGCTTGATTGGGATATATTGCATAAACTTTTTATATACTAATTCTCCACTATAATCCTGCAACGATGGCTAGGGATTTAATCAAGAAAATAGTGATTGGCGGAGCTATAATCCTGTCAACAGCCCTTCCAGTGCTGGGGAAGGATGGAAATCCCTTGAAGCAGCCTGAGAAAAAGCCAATAGAAAGGGTTGTGATGCTCTCTAAGAGCGCCCCATTTGTTGATAGCAAGTACAGGCTGGCAAAAAAAGAGCAGGATTTTCTGATAGGCCTCGAAGAGCTCAACTACAAGCTGGAAAAGGACGGGCTTGGGAAAGACCGGGTTCTGGACTATTACTCAAAAAACAGGGTGGAGCGCCAAGGGGATATAATCAATTATTTCACTAGGAATCCTGAAAGGAGGGCGGCTGCCAGTAAGCTCACTTATTCCCGCTACAGGAAGCTTCTTGGCCTTGACGAGAAAATAAAGTCTGCTCCTGATTTCTTTGAGGAATACCAGGATTTTCTGATGCAAGCTTCGGAGAAGTATTCGGTTCCTCCTAGCATAATAGCATCGATAATAGGTGTTGAGTCAGACTTTTCCAAGAACAAGGGCAAATATCCTGCTTTTGACGCCTTAGCATCACTTTATATCACTTCTAAAAAGGATTTTGCTTATCGTGAGCTTAAGGAGCTTCTGAGATTCTGTGATACGAGAGATAGGAAGCTTGATGATTTCATATCGTCTTATGCCGAGACTATTGGATTGACTCCATTAATTCACTCTATTTATACAGGGTTAAAGGAATTCCTAGCATTCTTTGATACTAAAGATCAGATACTTAATGAGCTCACATCCTCATACGCAGGAGCCATTGGCTGGGCACCATTAATTCACTATACTTATACAGGGTTAAAGGAATTCCTAGCATTCTTTGATACTAAAGATCAGA
>JAFGRK010000031.1 GCA_016935175.1 Candidatus Woesearchaeota archaeon
AAAGAGAGGCTGGAAGACCCATATATTCGCCTCCTGCAGTGAAGGAGCCAAGCCGAGGCGAACCCTTAAGGGAAGGTGCTGCCAGCGCATCTGAACTTGAGAAGTTGATAGAAAAAACTTCAGAAATGGGCAAGGATATCACCCGCAAATCCAGGCATCCGAACCACATTCCACACATAATAAGAACAGATGCGGAGCAAAAAAAGGGGTATTTGGAGAAGATGATGGAATATATTAATCTTGATGAGTATAATATCGATAAAAACGAGTATCTAAACAAAAAGATTTACGTACAAAGAAAAACGAGGATGATAACAAAAAATGAGCGAAGCTAATGTATTAGGACAGCGAACACGCAGAGTCAACATAGACTATGGCCTCGCCGCTAGAGTAAACAAGGAAGTGGCAGAAGAACTGAGGCTAAAGAGAATAGAATCAAAAAAGAAAAATTCATCTAAAGACCCCAGCCCAGTGAAGGAGTCAGGAATCGTAGCTGATTCTGGCAGCGGCTTCTTTTTGCTTCCTGAAATAGCCTGCTTTGATGAATACCTGAATTATAATGAGAAGTATGAAAGGTTGATGGTTAAAAAAGACGTTGAAAGAGACCCAAAAAACCCTGATATGAGCCGTAACCGTATAAGCATGGATACTGCGGGGGGAATAAATCATTTTGCTGGACAAGGCAACGGGATGTTTCTGCCAAGCTTGGCACTGACTTGCAACATATTAGAAGCATTGTATGACAGAAGAAGTAACCCTGAAGCCAGGAAAATACTGATGCAATACAAAGATACTGGCTTTGGACAGGGATGGCATATGCAAAATACAATAGTCAATTGGGAAACAAGAACAATAATACATTACCCTCAAAAATCTGACTTTGCCCCCTGTTACAGCACAAGCCCAGACATAAATTCCGGTCGCCCAACAGAGAGGTATAAAATTAATTATAGTAAAATTGACAATGAGCCGCTTGAAAAAGCCCTAGAACAATGGGGTACAAGAAGAGGTTATGATAACTTCATCCAAAGCTTGATGGGCTTATCATATCCGCATGTTCTTGTGGATATTGGAAAGTACTTTGGCAAAGAAACTCAAATTTATGTTCTAAGAAATCAAGCAGGAATTAAAGTTCCCAGGGCTGTTATGATTGGCTGTGATGAAGATTCATTTAAGATTGAAATTGGAATGAGGATTGGCTCCAGTTGCAGCGCCAGAGGCGTAAAGAAACCAGACGCTAAAGGTGATAAGAAGTGAGCGACGCTAATGTTTTAGGGCAGAGAACCCGGCCTACTAACATAGACCGTGGACTAGCTGAAAGGCTCAATGCTGAAGTTGCAGAGGAGGAGCGGCAGAAAAAACTTGAACAAATCCGGGGAAAAGCAAAAGTTGGGCAAGGTTAGCATGTATTCTTCTGAGCCAACTGACAAGGGTATACCTCAAAGGCTAAAGCTCTCGCGTGTTTATAGTCTGATAAGCTTTCATTACATCCCCAAGGCTGAGAAGTAAATCGCCTGCTTCTTCCCAGAAAAGTTTATAAGCAAGCTCTTTCTACTCTGAAATAGCAACTCAGGGGGTGCATCATGAGAAGGTCTTATAGCGATGTTGAGATTATTAAGAGTGGCGATGGCAAGATAATCGGCGCTAACCTAGGGTTTGATTTTTGCGCAGAGCATGAGTGGGGCATCAAAGGGCTCTATCGTGACTTTGGCATGAAGCTCGAGGAAGAATTAGGTTTTGAATCAAGAAAGAACACTCTTGTGCCAAAAAGCCTTTTCTACATCCAGAAACAAAAGTCTTCTGCACTCATTTACAATTCATATGCTTCTCGCCCAGATGACCTTGAGCACCTTTTGAAAGGAGAGCTAGATTTTGACTACCTTATAAGTAGCAATCCTGACAAGGCAATTGCAGCTGCTTGGGATGAGAGAAGCTTTGGATTGCATGTTCCAGCAAAGCACAATGAAGTTCCCAAGATGCTCTATGAAGCTTTCGAGAGCAAAAATGGCATCATCATGCTTAGCGGAAGAAGAAACCCATTTGCCAACAGCGGGCTTTTGCTTTTGGACTACACTAAAATTCCTGAGGAAAACAAGGCTCAGGCCAGGGCTGATGACAAGGCAGGCAGGGAAGAGCAGGCTTTGTACAGGAAGATGGAGCAGGACAGCGGAGTTTTTGAGCTTCTTAAGCAAAGTGGCAAGAGTTTCTACTCATTAGGCATACGGAGGCTTGACAAGGAAGGCAAGCCAATGTGGTGGCTTAATCCTTGTGAGCAGCAGAAGTATGAGTCAGGCTGGTACACTACTGAGCAGCTCAAAGAGTGGGCAGAAGACAAAGGCCCTGTTATGGAAAAGAGAAAATACTAGCAAGCCTATTTTTGTTTTTTCTTGTTTTTTCAATCAATTTTTTATACCTCCTCGTTCTCCTCTTCTCAATGATCGAACTTGATGGCAGCTTTGGTGAGGGCGGAGGAGCTATTCTTAGGCAGGCACTTGCCTTGTCAATGCTCACTGGAAAGGAATTCAGCATCAATAATATTCGTAAGAATCGCCCTAATCCTGGGCTTGCTGCGCAGCACGTGGCTTGCCTGGATGCTGCCAAGAACCTTTGCTCTGCTGAGATTGTCGGCAGGTATATTGGCGCCACTGAAGTAAGTTTCAAGCCTGGAGAGTTCAAGGCAGGCCATC
This sequence comes from Candidatus Woesearchaeota archaeon, assembly GCA_016935175.1. Classification (GTDB taxonomy): domain Archaea; phylum Nanobdellota; class Nanobdellia; order Woesearchaeales; family SM23-78; genus SM23-78. Next base: position 2,688 of record JAFGRK010000031.1, read on the forward strand.
ATAAGATTGACATTGGCACTGCAGGCTCAATAACCTTGCTGCTGCAATCAGTCCTTCTTCCCAGCATCTTTTGCAACAAGAGAATATCATTCCAGATAACAGGAGGAACTGATGTAAATTGGAGCCAGCCATTTGATTATTTCAAGTACGTCTTCCTGCCTCAGCTCAGCCGCTACGCTGACATTGAGGCCAGCCTCTTCCAGAGAGGCTATTACCCTAAGGGCGGCGGTGACATGCGAGTGGTCATCAATGGCAAATGCACTCTTTTTGACCCTCTCCCACCCATAACTTTGCTCGAGCAAAAAAAGCTCTTGCTAATAAAATGCATAAGCCATGCTTCCATTGACTTAGAGCAAGCTAAGGTCGCTGAGAGGCAGAGCGAGAGCGCAAGGCTTTACCTTGAAAAAGTAGGGGCTCCTTTCAGGGCAGAGCACCAGTACAGCAGGTCTTGGAGCACTGGCTCTGGCATCACCCTCTGGGCACTATACGGAGATGATGAGATTGACTGGAAAAATCCTGTTATTCTAGGAGCTGACTCTCTTGGCGAAAGAAACAAAAAGGCTGAAGCTGTTGGCAAGGAAGCTGCGCAAAGCATTCACGAGCTGATAACAGCAGGCGCTCCTGTTGACCCTTTTCTTGCAGACCAGCTCATACCTTTCATGGCTGTTGCCGGCGGCAAGATAAGGGCTAGCAAGATAACCAACCATGTAAGGTCAAACATCTATGTTGTTGAGAAGTTCCTGGATGTGAAGTTTGAGGTTGATGAGAATGATAACATAATCATTTGCGAGAAGAAATCTGCTAGCCAAGCAACCGACTAGTCCCTGCCATGGTTGTACCATTCCCTGAAGAGGCTGACAAATGCATTGACCATCTTCTCTGACACAGCATTTCTTTTCAGGTCGTTGATGGTCTTTCTTGCCAAGGCCTCAAACTCTGGCCTGTTCACATACTCAAAGTCAAGGTTGGGGTGCTGCTCGTAGATGCCGTTAAAGATTCCTTTGTGTATCTCGTCCTCTATGGAATTAAAGAGGGTAATAGCCCATTGGGAGGTTATGCCATCAGTTATTTCATTGGCAAAAATCCCTGCCATGCCTTCTCGCATCCTCCTGACAAGCTTTTTCTCTTTTGCATCCAGCTGGCTTATCATGTGCTCTCCTTTAACCAGGTCAAGGAAAATCCTGTGGAATCTTTCAGTGCCTATGCTTGCTATCTGCCTTGCAGCTTCCTGCTCAAGCTCTAGCTGCGACTTCAAGGCAGGCATTAGCTTGCTGAATTTTCCTGGGTGCTCAAGCATCTCGCCTGCCAGCTTAATCTCAGTGAGAAGGATCTTGTGTATCTCTGCAAGCAGGCTGTGAGCGTGCTTGTGCTGGGTCTTGGCATACCCTACGCAGTCTTCAAGCCTCTTTAGCCTCTTCATCTTCTTGCTATGGGCTTCCTGGTCAAGCCCAGCAATCACTTTTGTTTCGCTGGCTTCTTCGCTTTGGACATCTGCAAGCCCTGTCTCTAGAAGCGACTTGAGCTTTTCCAGGTAAAGCTTCTCAAAAGAGCCCTGCGAGCCATGGCTGCCGTCAACAAGCTGGTTGATTATGCTCGCTTTCTCTGCAAGAGTGCTAGAATAAGCTTTCCACATCCTTATAGCATTCTCGTCGCTCTGCTCAATCTTGATGGCTACTTTTTCCGGATCAATAAATATGCTGTCTAGCAATCCCATGGAGCAAGAAATAGAATGATTGGTTAATAAAAGTTTGTTTTTTTCTCACTCCCAGTTGATTGATGACAATAAGTGGCTTATTGCTAAGGGTAGCTCTCTTTTGAAGTCTTTTAATGCATATGCCATCTCTACTTGCTTGAGCGGCAGCTCATAGTAAGCCCTTAAGGGGTTGCCTGGCTTGAGCCACAGGTAGCGCTCCATTCCTTCAAAGATGTTGCCTACTATCTCTTCTGCTTTCTCCTCGAGCTTTTTCTCATCCCGAAAGTTGATTTGGGAAAGGTATTCCCTTAGCTCAAACTTGTCTTTCGGCCTTCCTAGAAATCCTTGGTATGAATCTTCTTGTAATCCCATCATAGCTTGCCTTTATTTGCCAAGCCACTTTCACTTGCCCAGCTGCCTTTATTTGCCAAGCCACTTTCACTTGCTCTGCCGCCTTTATTTGCCCAGCCACTTTCACTTGCTCTGCCGCCTTTATTTGCCTTCCATCTCTGCAAGCTTGATATCGTCATAAAGCTCCCTTATGGCTGTGAATATCATGTCCCTCTCAAGGCCCTCAACTGGCAGGGTGTTGTATGCTTCCCTTAGCTGCATGTATGAGCTCTTGGCCTGCTTGAGGTTCTTCTCCCTTATCATGCTCTTGCAATTGTCTATCAGGTTATAGAACTCCAGGTTGCTAGCCCTTGCTATGTCCGGCTCCTCGAACTTAGGAGACACCAAAGCATCTTTCTTTATCTCAGTCTCAAGATAGTCTGCAAAGCCCTGCTCCTTTATCCTCTCCTCTGTGGCTATGAGCCTTTGCTGGGCCTCTATCAATGCTTCCTGGTTCTTGCGTATCTCAGCGTCTATATCATCAAGCTCTCTCTGCTTGTTCTCATAAGCCTGTATCCTGTCCTGCATCTTCTGCATCTTCTTGTTAAGCTCATCATGCTCTTTCTTTAGTCCAGGAAGCCTTCGGATTATTTCCTCTGCCTCTTGCTTGTTCATCTCCAGCTCCTTCTTCTCCCTTTCAATCTCTATCTCAAAGGCCTTGAGCTGCTTCTCCTTGAAAGCGTTCTTGTTCATCTGGCCTGCAGCTACTATCTTCTGCTGCTCAAGCTGCTGGCTCTCCTTCTCCATCTTTTCCTTGAAGCTCTCAAGCTTTATCCTTATGTCCTCTAGCTCGCTAAGCTTCTGGTTGTACTCGTCCTCTAATTTTTCTTTCAGCTCCTTCAGCTGCTCGTCAAGCTTGGCCTTCTCCTCTTTGCTCTGCTCTTCGAGCTTGGCTTGTAGCTGGCTTCTCTGCTCCTCTAGCTGGGCTTTGGCATTCTCTGCCTCTTCCTGGAGCTTTCTCTTCTCCTCCTCAATCCTCTTCTGCTCTTCCTCAAGGCTTAGCTTCTTGTCCTCTGCCTCCTGCTCGAGCAATGCCTTTACCTGCTCTGCTTCCTGCTCAAGCCTCTTCCTTTCATTCTCAAGGCGATTTTTCTCCTCTTCAGCCTGCCTCTCAAGCTCTTCCTTCTCCTCATCAATCCTCTCCCTTTCCTGCTGCCTTATCTGCTCTGCAAGCTGCTCTTCCCTTTCCCTTGCCATGAATGAAGCCTTAGGCGCAGGGATGGGTATCTGCGTGACTTGTATCTTAGGAGGCTCTTCCACTTCCTCCTCTTTCTTGCTGTCCACCTGGCCCAATGCCATCTTCAGCCTTCTTTTAATGTCATTAATCTCTTCCTGCGGGGACTCCTCTAATAGTATCTCATCATCATCGTCCTCGTCTGGGGCGTCGATTATCCTCACATCAGGCTCATAGCTTATGCCTTTCTTGGCCTCAAACTCTTTTCTCTTGATCTGGTTGGCAGTCCTCTTGATCTCGTCAGGCTCCAGCTCCTCCAAGAATTCAGGGTGGGATTCTTCCAGTGGCTTATCAGGCTCAACGCCTTTTATGAAGTCAGATTTTTCCTTGGTTATCTTGCCTGGCATCAAGTCCTTGGTCCAGTCATCCTCTCCTTTCCTTACCTCCTTGGCAGCAGGGGCCTTTATAGGCTCTGGCTCTTTTATCCAGCTGCCGTCTGAAGGTGTCTTCTTCTTATCCCCAAGGCTTGGAGGCTTTTCAAGTATGTCATCTATTGAGAAGAAAGGCTTTTCCTCTTTCTCATCAACCTGGGCTGCTGGTGAGGCTATCTTGAATGAGAATTCTCCAGGGGTTTCAGGAACTGCTGCTTTTACCTCTGCAGGCTGAGCCTCTGGCTTTCGCTGCTCTTGCTTAGCTGGTATGTCCAGCTCTGGCAAGTCAAATAATTCTTCTGGCTCTTCTGACTCTAGCTGGGTGATATCCCTTTTTTTCTTGTCAGGAACAGCCATAGGCTCAGGGGCAACTAGCTTTTCCTGTTTTTTCTCGTCAACAGGCAAGGCTGGCTTCTCAGCTGCTGGGCTTGGGGCAGGAGGGTGAGCCTCTAATCCTAATTCCTTCCTGAGGTCATTGATGTCCTGGCCTAGCTTTTGGGCTGGCATATCAACTCCTGGCTTCTCAGCTGCTGATTTCTTATCAATAGGAGCTTCTGTTTTCGGGGCTGCTGGCTTAAGGCTTGGCTCTGGCTTTAGCGATGGCTTTGCCTCTGGAGTGCCAGCTACTTGCGGCTCAGCTGGCTTGGCCTTGCCAAACAATCCTAAGAACCCTTTTTTCTTGGTCTTCCTCTTCTGCCCAGGAGGAAGCGGTGGTAATATATCCTCTGCCAACTATTCACCCCTTTTCTATCCTGCACTATCAAGCTTGTAGTATAAAAACTTTTCTTTTTTCATTTTGCAAATAAGGGCATGAAATAATGATTGCATAAAGGCCAGTGCTGTGCCGATGCTACGAGCCACCCCATATGGGGCGTCCCCCGGCTCGCCGTCGCCAGGCAAGATTTGCAGCTGCGAATGCTTGCCTTGACGGCAGACGGCGCATCAGCCCCTAGCTCTTATTTCTAGAAAAACATTTATTAACTAGCGCTGCAATTATCAGTTATCATGGCTGAAGTCAACCAGAATGACATACTTGAGCTGGCAGGCTACCTTGAGAGTGTAAAGGCGAGGATGACGTCCATAGAGGCTTCCAACATAGACCTATCAAGGCTCTTGGGAAAGCATAATGAGGGGTCTGCCTCTGTCAAGAACAGGTATAATGAAGAGCTGGCATTAATCAAGCATGAGCTTTCCTTGATGGATGAGGAGATCCGCTCGCTGCAGAAAGTGATTGTGCAACTGATATCTGACCTCAAGGCAACTATCAAGAGGGATGACCTGGAGCGCTTCAAGAAAAGGATAGACATGTGGGCTCCTGAGGGCATGGTGACCAGGAACGAGGCCAGGATGATGATTGACCAGTATTTCTCTTAGGCTCTATTAGCTCTTAAGTTCTATTTGCCCTTAGGTTCTCTTAGCCAAAGAAACAATTATTCTTATTTGCTGCCTGTGACTGCCTTTAGCGAGGCTATTGCCACTTCTATCTGCTTCTCATCTGGCTCACGAGTAGTAAGCTTCTGCACCAGTAATCCAGGCGCTGAAAAAAACCTGCTCATCCTGCTATGGGTGTGCTTGCCCATAAGCCTTATCCACTCATAAGAGATGCCTGCAATCAGTGGGAGGAACAGCACTCTTATGAATAGCTTTAGCCAGAAGTTCATGTTGAAAGGTATGAAGAGGTAGAATATTATGCTGAGCAGCAGGACTACGAGTATGAAAGTGGTTCCGCACCTGGGGTGGGCTTTTGACTCCTTGATTACGTTCTTTGGTGTGAGCTTCTTTCCTGCCTCATAGCAGTAAACTGTCTTGTGCTCTGCGCCGTGGTACTCAAAAACCCTTCTCACGTCTTTCATTGATGAGATGATTACCAAGTAGAGTATGAAGATGATGAACTTGGAAATCCCGTCTATGAGGTTGAAGAGCAGGTTGCTACCTCCTATCTTGTCCTTGAAAAGGGTTGCTATGAGCAGCGGCAGGAACTTGAACAGTGCAAGCGCAAAGATGATTGAGATAGCTAGGGTGATGCCCAGCTCAAGCGGCCCTATCTCCTGCTTTTCCTTGCTTTTTCCTACCTTTGCATCCTTGACTTTTTCTTTTCCAGCTTTCTTATCCTTTTCAGGCTCTTCCATGCTCTTGTTAGCAGAGAAAGATAATGCCTTGTAGCCGAGGACCAGTGTCTCGAAAAGGACAATGATTCCCCTGGCAAATGGCAAGCCCAGGAACTTGTTGGTCTTGGTTGAAGAGATGTACTTCTCTTTCTTAACTACAATCCTTCCATTAGGCTGCCTCACAGCGACAGCATACTCCTTAGGGGTGCGCATGAGCACTCCCTCAATCACTGCCTGGCCTCCTATCATGAGCTCAGGCTTGGGCTTATTTTGTTTTACCATGCTATTCTGGCTTTGCGGCTCATCTTATTTATAATTATTTTGGTTTTGGAAGAATATTTTCCACTTATCAATAGAAAAGTTTTAATAGTTGGTTTTCAAAAAAACTAGTTGCGGGTGATGATTTGGATTACAAGAAAATTATAGGCGCAGTGGGGCTTGTGGCTATTATTAGCAGCCCTGGAATCGCAGGGAGAGCAGCATCCCAGGAAATATTCCAGACTTATGTAATTGAGCAAGACATCACTGAGAAGATGAGCGAGAAGGAAAAGCACTATTTTGCCTTGAGCCAAGCCTTCAGTGATGCTGACCTGGTGTTCAAAGGCAGGTGCGTTGATGTGGCAACTGCTTATTGCAGCGCAGTCAGGGATGTCTGCACTAACTATGTTTTTGAGTCAGACACTTTCTACAAGCACCCTGCTATTGAAGGCTTTAGGAAAGACCCTGTGAAACACAAGCTATCACTGTTCTATGATGTGCGCTTACCTGATATCACCATCACAAGGCAGGAAAGGGCTATAATGGATGGCGGAAGCAACGGAGGCCTTTACGAGCCTACAAGCACTGGCATAATGATAGGGGATGAGCTAATAGTGTTCGCAGAGAAGAAAGACCTGGCTAATGACGAGTATTTCATCAGGCACTACTGCCAAGCTAGCAAGAATAACAACAAGGTGCTTGATGAGATTGTCAAAGGAAAGGAAAAAAGCAAGGTTTTAAATAAAATAAAGTAGTTTCTATTCACCGTGGCAGAAGCAAAAAAAGAGAAGCCAAAGAAGGTTGATGTCATCTGCGACCGAAGGCTTGACAAGTACTTTGACGTCACATCAAGAGCCTTGCAGATGGTCAAGGAGGGTGAGAAGGATGCTGAGCATGCCAAAGAGGCTGCTGACTTCCTTGACATGGCAGAGAGGTATTTTTCTGACGCCAAGCATTTCCGAGAGCAAGGCAACTATGTGCTTGCATTTGCTGCAGTCAACTACGCGCATGCTTTTCTTGATGCAGGGGCAAGGATAGGCTTGTTCAAGGTCAAGGACTCAGAATTGTTTGCTGCTGAGTGAGATGAGGGAAGGTTAATTGATGATAAAGGAGGGGGAATGAAAATGCCAGAGAAAAAAGAAGCTAAGAAGGAGGAGAAGCCTCAGGTCAATGTGAACGTGAATGTGAGCACTTCTGGTGACAAGAAAGTCAACTGGGTATTGGTGCTGGTCATGTCCATAATCTTCGGGTCAATAGGAGTGGACAGGTTCATAATGGGCCATGTAGGCTTGGGAATCCTCAAGCTAATAACTCTTGGAGGCTGCGGCGTGTGGTGGCTTATTGATGTCATCTTGATAGCTACCAAGCACAAGTTCAAGGGTGTTGAGTGGACAGATTAAGGCAATTGCTTGCTAGCGAATGGATGCTAGGCACTGGATGGCTACTGAGCAATGAAACCTGCGAAGCTAAAAAAGATTGTCTTAGACCTTATCAGCTTTAACACTCCCCAGGCCATAGTCTTCAACCTGGTGGTTATCCTGTTGGTGTTGGCTTTGCTGCCTACAAGCACCATCACGACTTTCCCTTCTAGTTGCATCTTCAAGAATTTCATCCTGCCTGCAGTCTATCATGGGGATTGCCCTGATTCCGGGTTGTTTGCTGGTTGCGAGTGCCCTGCCTGTGGCTTGACCAGGGCCATGTCCAGGCTTTTGCACGGTGATTTTGCAGGGGCATGGGACTTTAATCCTTTGGTGTTCCTAGTGTTCCCTGCCATGCTAGCCATGATAGGGCTTAACCTTAAGAGGAGCCTTAGGTAAATAAGAAGCTTTTTATACTCAGCAATAGTCCTTAAAGGCTAAATAGGGGTGATTCATATGGCAGATAAAAGCACTAAATCTGGAGATGAAGGAAAGGTTATAGCTATTGTTGCATACATAACCTTGATAGGATGGATTGTTGCGCTGATAATGAACAATGATAAGAAGAATGATCTTGCAAGCTACCACATAAGGCAGTCGCTCCTACTGATGATAACAGGTATTGTGCTCATGTGGATTCCTATCATCGGCTGGATTCTCGGGATTGTCTTGTTTGTGTTCTGGCTCATGGGTCTCATCTCAGCCATTAAGGGGGAGAAAAAACCTATTCCGCTCATAGGCGAGCCTGCGCAGAACTGGTTCAAGAGCCTTTGAAAGCCAAATTTTTTTCTTTTTTCGCTATTATTTCTACGCGCCTCAAACAAAAAAGTTTTTATACTAGCATCTTAATTTTCAGCAGTAAGATAATCTGAAAGAAATCAAGGGGGTGTGATTATGCCAAAGAAAAAAGCAAAGAAGGTAATTAAGGCGGAGGCTAGGCCTTCTCCAAGCAGCAGTTCAGTGCTAGATGGCAAGGCCATAGCTGCTGTGTCATATATTACCTGGCTGGGGTTGATAGTAGCGATTCTGCTCAACAATGATAAGAAGAACGAGTTTGCAAGGTACCATATAAGGCAGTCATTATTGCTGCTGTTGGTGTCCTTGCTTCCCTCAGCATTGTTCTCAGAGTGGAAGTTCATCGGAGGCATACTTTTCGCTGCAGTGGTGATACTCCTGATAATGGGATTTGTGTATGCGCTTAACGGAGAGAAGAAAGAAGTGCCTATTTTTGGCAAGCTAGCCCAGGACTGGTTCAAGAATATCTGAATCGGCGCCGCAGGCCAAATTATTTTCGTTTTCTTTCTTTTATCCTTTTTTTCTAGAACTAGGAGCTAAACGACTAAACTCAGTGGTGCTCAAGCGCCGCACAGGCTTCCGGCGGGGCTTTTTTACTTCTTGTAAACCCCTGGCTGCATGAAGACCTGCTCGTGCTTCAAGAACAATCCTTTGTCTTTCTTTATAGCTTCCTCAGAGCTCATCTGCGCTATGCCTACGCTTACCAGCTCTCCTTTTAGCGTCATCACTGCAACCCTGTCCCCTGGACTTATGCGCTCTTCTATCTTTGAGATGCCTGGAACATTAAGGTAGGCTCCGTGGCAGATGGTGTCTACTGTGTTATCAAGCACCCAGACTTTAGATAAGTGCTCTGCTCCTCTTTCCACAGGCAATACCAGTTTTCTTAACTTCTTATCGTCTCCTTTTTCCTTGTAATAATAATACGCGTCTGTGAGCTCTTGCAAGGTGCAAAGGGTGCTCTCGTCAAAAGGTCCTGCCATGGTCCTTCTTAATTCCACCATATGGGCTCCTGAGCCTAGCTTTAATCCTATGTCTGAGCACAATTTTCTGATGTATGTCCCTGCCTGGCATCCTACCTTGAACAACACTTCCCTGCCAGCCACCTCGATTATATCTATATAATATATGGCCCTTTTCCTTTGCTGGCGCTTGACAGCGCTCCTCACAGGCGGAAGCTGGTCTATGACTCCTATGAACTGCTCGATGGCTGACCTCAATTTTTTTTCTTCAACATCAGCGTGCACTTGCATAAGGCAGACATATTCCTTGCCTGCTGTCAAGAGTGACTGGACTATCCTTGTGCCTTTGCCAAGAGCAACTGGAAGGACGCCTGTGACTTTAGGGTCAAGAGTTCCAGAATGCCCAGTCTTATCAAGGTGAAGAATCTGCTTGACATAAGCACTGACTTGGTGGCTGCTAGGGCCTGAGGGCTTGTCAATGTTCACAATGCCAAAGTCAAGCAATTGCTCAGTGTTCCTTTCTTCTGGCTTGCAGCCAAGGCTAGTGTCAGTAGCTGATTCTCTCTTAACCAATACTTTTCTCTTGTACATCCAGGGGAATGTGCTTGCCATAATCTAGGAGATTGCTGGTTGGCTTAAAAAGTTATTGCTGCTTCAAAGCAAGCTATTGTTGCTCCAAAGCCTTTTATCGAAAGCATTATATATTATTACTATCAAGAATCATTAAGAGAGGTTGATATTTTTCCATAAGGAGGGTTGAGATGAAAAAGAACATAATAGCTTCTATACTAGTTTTAGTGTTGATCATCGCCAGCGCAGCCATAGCCTTTGCCATGTCAATAACAGGCAGGGTGATTGAGATAAGCCCGACAGGCATGGTGGTCAGTGAGACCACTGATTACACTACCAATTGCAATGATACTGACGGTGGCAAGAATTACAATGTTAAGGGCGAGTGCTATTCCCTAGGGGCTTATGCTCCTGACATCTGCCTGGCAGACTCGCAGGACCCTTCAGTCATAAGTCTTAACGAGAAGTATTGCGGCGCAAACGGATGCACAAATGAGATATATATATGCCCCTCAAATACAGTGTGCGAAGGCGGCAGGTGCTGCATACCAGAGGGAGGATCCATCCCTGTGATTGATAATGCGCCTGACTGCTGCGATGGATTAAGCCTCATCAAGCCTAAGGATGAGATAACTGTGGGCAGCTTCGGAATTTGCACTGCCAAATGCGGCAACGGGTTTTGCGACTCTGCTACCGAGTCAGCCTTTAATTGCCCTGCTGACTGCAAGGAGACAATATCTTGCGGCAATGGCATCATTGAGATAGGCGAGGAATGCGATAGCTCAAACCTAAATGGTAGGAGCTGCACTTATTTCCCAGCTTACAGCGGAGGCACCTTGAAATGCAGCTCTGACTGCAAGTTTGACAAGAGCAGCTGCAGGCTAATAGAATGCGGCAACGGTGTAAAGGAGGGGACTGAGCAGTGCGACGAGAATGATCTGGGCGGCATGGGATGCAACTATTTCCCTGGCTATGGCTCAGGCACCTTGAAATGCAAGCAGGACTGCACTTTTGACCTGAGCAGCTGCAACACTCAGAACTGCGGAAACGGCATAAAGGAATACCCTGAAGAGTGTGATGGCACTGACTTCGGAGGCAAGACTTGCGCATCCTATGGCTACACTGGAGGAACCCTTAGCTGCAGCATCATGTGCGTGCCAATGATGGGCGGGTGCATAAACACCACTGTCGTGCCCCAAGGGAACGGCTACACATGGATACATAACAAATACGACACTGCAAAGACTTGCAGCCAGGTATGCGCTGACCACGGCACAACTTTTGCTGCAGGCAAGTGCTATGCAAAGGACTCAAGCAGCTATCCTAAGCTATGCTCCTTAGCAAGGGCAACTTATTGTGCTGACTACACCGAGGGAATGCTTATCTCTAAGGATTATTCTACTGCTTGCTGCTGCAAAGGGACTAATTTTGGCGGCTGCACTGCAACTGTCGGTGACAACCCTTATGTCAAGGGCACAGCTAATGATGGCAAAGGCACTGTGAGGACTGACTATTGCTCTGACTCAAGCACAATAGTGGATTATCATTGCGATACCTGGGGGCAGGTCTCAAGCTTTAATTCCTACAAGTGCCCTAATGGCTGTGTTGACGGGGTGTGCAAGAATGCTACAACAACCACGTGCACTGACACTGACAACAGCCCTGACTATGCAACTTACCCTTCATTAGTCAAATACCCTTTAAGCCCCTCGACTAATCCTGACTTTTTTGTTAAAGGTACTAGCAAGGGAATATATGCTGGGAGCACAGCAGGAACATATAGCACATATTATGACCATTGCGGAAGCAGCACCCAGCTCAATGAGTATTTCTGTGCCACCAGCGGCAAACTAAATGCAGTTGGGGTTATGTGCCCTAACGGATGCCTAGACGGAGTTTGCAAGAACGCTACAGCCACAACGTGCTCTGACACTGACGGAGGGAAAGATTATTATCTAAAAGGAACTGCAACTGATTATCGCGGAAGCAAGGCTGATTTTTGTATAGAAGGCACCACCAATGTTCTGGTAGAATACTCTTGTGTAGGCAGCCAATGGACTGGAGAACAATACATCTGCCCTAACGGCTGCAGGGACGGCGCTTGCATCAAGTCAGATGAGTATCCTTACTTAGACTTGCTAACTAGGACTACTGGCAAGCTACTGCATATCAACGCTGATGCAACCCCGACTTGCGGGAATTGGGATACTTCCTGGTGCAAGTCAACTAATCCTAGCGCCTCAGGCACCGGCCCTTATGAGTTCAAGTGGGGGGATGGGTACGTAACTTGCTCATCATTCCCTGCAGAGCACACTTATTCTAGCGCAGGGGCTTACACTGCGAAAGTAAGGGTGAAGAATACCTGCGGATTGATATCTGAGAGGAGCAAGGCTGTGACTATCACTAATTGCGTGCCTGATGCAACTGCAATGGTGGACTTCAGGCTTTATTCCAGCACTGACCCTTCAAAATCAGTATCAGGCTATCTTGAGCTTGTCCAAACAAGAACTTATAGCATGGGAGGGTTTGAATTTGAGGTGAACCTAGTCTTTGTTGATCCAGACAAGCCATCAGCCAAGCTGCAGGTTAATGGAGTCCTCACTAAGGAAATGCAGAAGGGCGCAACGAATTCACTAGGGTCTGTTGGCGGGATGACAGTAATGGTTGCAGTTGACTCAATCATGAGCAGCCCTGGCAATGGCGCTGTGGACTTCACATTGGAAAATATCCAGACTGGGAGCAAAGTTTCTGGCAAGCTTACAGACAAGCAGGCACAAAGCTATGTAATGGATGGTCGGGAGTTTGAAGTCAAGGCATTATTCATCAACGGACCTACTAACCCTTCAGCCAAGCTCTCACTCAACGGCATGTCGACAAGCGAGATCAAGCAAGGCTCAAGCCAGACCTTGGATGGCATTTACAAGCTTACTGTGACAAACGTCTGGGTCTGCACCATGCCTGCCCAGCAAACATGCACTGACTCTGATGGCGGGAAGAACACTAATGTAAAGGGCTACATTGTTCATAATGGTGTCACTTATTGGGACAAGTGCTATGACTCTAACACAGGGGCTGAAGTTGAAAAGTCACTTATGCTGCTAGAGATGTACTGCCCTACCAGCCAGAGTGGTGCACAAGCCCAGATCACTTGCCCTAATGGCTGCCTTAATGGCGCGTGCGATACTAACGTGTATGATTGCACTGACTCAGATAAGGGCAAGGATTATTATATGAAAGGCACTGCTACAGGAATGGAGAATGGCCAGAAAGTCACTTCTACAGACAACTGCAGGTATGATGGAAAGACTCTTGCAGAGGTCTATTGCGATGGCAACGACCTTAAGGTTGAGCAGTACACTTGCCCAGCCAGCTGCATTAATGGTGCCTGTGAAAAGCCTGCGATGTATGTGGCTACAGACAAGTCAGAGTACTACCTTGATGAAATGGTGCGCATCATCCCTCACATACCAAGTTATATGGACTGTTCACAATACTTGATAGTGCCGTCTGGAAATATTATCCGGCTAGGCTCAGGAGGGTGCAGCCCAGGGTCTGACACCAATGCTTTCAGGTATGGTTTTTACAGCCAGGAAACAGGCTATGCAAAAGTCAAGCTTGTGGTGAACTTCCATGAAACTCCAGATACCAAGTTTACTCTTGTTTCAGCGCCATTCCTGGTTAAGGCTGACACAACAACCCAATGCACCTCCAATGCTGACTGCCCATTAATATCACAGCCTGCTCCCGGCTATAAGGAATGCGTGAACAGCTCAAGATGCTCTGTTAGCGGAGGGTATAACTGCATTAACGGCAAGTGCGTACTTAGCAGGGCGTACACTGACTGCGAATATTGCCATTACGGTTGCAATGGAGGGGCTTGCGTGCAGTCTGATGATGAAGCGCCAGAACTGCCTAAAGAGCCAGCTCCAGAAATAAACCCTAGCCCTATCTGCTCCAATATAGGCACTGAAAAGGAAGGATGGTACATGGATGGGAAGCTGGTAAGGTATGCTAAATGCAGCTGCGTTGCAGAATGCAAATACCTAGGCACTGAAAAGGAAGGATACTATAATTCCTGCACCGGTGAAGTGATTGTTTATGCTACATGCGCAAACCAGGCTTCGCTTGGCAGCCAGATAGAGGTAACTATCAAGAATAAGCAAGTGCAGATTGAGCAGAACACTGATGAAGGAGTGGTGGAGATAACCTCTGCATCCGAGGTGGCCACGACTGCAGAGAAGCTCAGGATTGAGGAAGGCAAGCTAAGCCTTGTGACAGAGCAAGGGCTTAAGGAGATAAACTATCTGCCTGATGATGTGAAGCAGGAATTGCTGAATGAGTATGGCTCCAGGCTAAGGGAGATCAAGGGCATCCAACTCATAGAGGTTGATGGCAAGCCTGTGTACGCTGTCAAGGGCAAGATAAGGGAATATTTGCTCTGGATTATTCCCATATCCTGGACCAGGACCTTGAACGTGGATGCAGGCACCAATGAGCTGATCTAGAGAAATTTTTTTATTTTTCTTTTTTTTAGCTAAGTTTAAAAATGGGCGATTATTCCCTATCTAATGGCAGAAGAAAAACCAATACTCACTGTGAAGATTGATGGGATAACGCCAGCCCAGGTCGCTTCTGTATGCGACCACACTTTCTTGTCAAGGCAGGAGTGCTTCCGCAAGGAAGGGGCTAATGCTTCTGATGCGCGAAAAGAAGAGTTTGAGAATTTCATTTCTGAGATGCTAGCAGGGCCTTTGCCTTATGCCATATGCGTAAGGCCTGAGGATGTGAAGCATGCCAAGAAGAGGCTTAAGAAGCAGTACAAGACAGGCATGGTGATAGCCTCTGTTGTGGGCTTTCCAGATGGCAGCTGGTATTCTACCAAGTTCAAGGCTGCAGAGGCAAAGCTTGCCATCAAGGACGGTGCTAGTGAGATTGACATGGTGCTTAACATCAACAAGCTCAAGCAGGGCAAGTTAGCTGCTGTTGAGAAGGATGTGGCTGCTGTGGTTAAGAGCTGCCATAAGAGAGGGGCATTGCTCAAGCTTATTCTTGAGACCAGTGAATTGACAGATGATGAGATTGTGGCTTGCTGCAAAATTGCAGAGAAGGCAGAGGCAGACTTTGTCAAGACCTCCACAGGGTTTAGCAGTGCAGGCGCAAAGGCAGAGCACTTGAAGCTCATGAGAAAAAACTTCTCCCGCGGCATAAAGATGAGCGGAGGAGTGAATAAAGAGAACCTGCAGGAACTGCTAGCAGCAGCAAGCGGCAGGGATGACGGCATGATAGAGCTAGACCCGATGAAAGTGAGGATTGGTGAGAGCAGTTTATTGAAGGGGATGGGTGGCTCATACTGAAGTTATATGCAGGGGGCTAAGCGAACGTAGTGAGCGCATGCCGCCTTTTTTGGTAAAGCTTTTCGCAAAAAGGTTTTGAGGATCGGGGAGAGTTCGCTCTTGAAAGGGTTAGGAAGCTCATATTGAACATTAATCGAAAACTTTCCGTGTTATTGTTGTTTTTTCTGAAAATTTACCATGGCATTATATAAAGCACCTTGATGAGCAAGCATCTAGGCACATGAATATAGAAAAA
>JAFGRK010000032.1 GCA_016935175.1 Candidatus Woesearchaeota archaeon
ATATAAATCTTTCTACTTTAGTATGCGAAGAGAGGGGGTTTATATAATGCTAGCATGAAAAAGCGGAAGAAAGCATCGAAAATCGCAACAATTGCGGCTATTGCTCAAATTGCAAATTGTTCTCCTAACAGGACAATATTGGCTAATTTTTGTCTTGTACAGTGAACAATCAAAGTGCTAATTGTCGATTAGCATTAAGAAGTTCTGCCTTTTGCAATGTACCGCGTAATTGATGTTCTGAGCGCGTTGCTCTTCGAGCACTGGACAGACAGAACTAGCGTTCTGAGTCCACTGGCTTGGCCAGTGGACAAACAGAACTTTTGTTCTGAGCCCAGTGCACTTGATGCACTGGACAACAAGAGTGCGCTCTTGAGTCCAGTGCCGAAGGCACTGGACATGTGTGCGTAAGGGTTATAAATAACGCAGTCTTATGCCTTTCGGTTACTGGTGAAACCAGAACGAAATTCCACCTAGGTGCCTGTAAAAAAGCACTTTAGTGGAAAAATATATAAATAAACACTAGTTAATACCACCAAGGTGCAATATGATTGAATGGAATAACCTGCCTGCCACAGAAAAGGAAAATTACATCTCATTTCACAAGGCTGCATTTGAAGAAGACCTAAGGCATGCTGAAAAAAATATCCTCGAATTCCCCAGATGGAGCATAATATCAGGCTATTATTGCATGCATGACCTGACCAAGCTATTCCTGGCAAAAGAGTTCAACATAAAGATATCCAGCCCTGACATCCATGCAAAGGCAATCGAAGCCTTGGAGAACCTTATACAAGATGAAGCCCTGAAAAAAAAGCTTATCACGCTCTTAAAGGAGGCCAAAACAATTTACTTCAATGCTGAGAGGCTAAAGGAAAAAACCTTACCTACACTCCTAAAAAGAGGGAAGCAGGAAAGGGGAAGAGCGCAATATTACTCTGAGGATTACACTGAGAAAGCAAAGGCCAGCTCGCAAAAAGCAGCTTATTTCCTTGACACTATTGTAAAGCCCTATGTTAAAATCATGAAGGAGCTGATGGCATAATGCTTCTTGACATATGCCTAGGGACCAGGACTGCATGGAAAATACTTTTTGTACTAGGGGAAGCCCCTGGCAAGGCAGTCACAAGGAAAGAAATCCAATCATTGACAAGGCTGGGCAATAAGACCCTTGTAAAATTTCTCATGCTACTTGAGAAATGCAGCATTATACGCTCAGAAAAAATAGGCAAGGCATATTATTACAAGATGAACATGAGCAACCAATTCTCCCTGAAAGTATTAGAGCTTATCAAGCTTGAAAAAACAGAGCTAAACCAGCCAGACTTCCAAGCCCTAAACATGCTAAGGGATTTCACCTATGAGCTCACCAATGTTAACCTCGAAAACTTATCCAAAGTGATTCTGTTTGGCTCATACGCAAAAAGAACTTTTTCTAGCAGCTCTGACATAGACCTAGCTATAATCCTTAAAGAAAGAAACCCTGCTGATGAGCTCATAATCACAGAAGTTATAGGAAAGCTGGGCAAAAGGTACAAAAAAGAGATACAGCCTCATTATTATACAGAAAAAGAATTTGAGGAGCTTAAGAAAAAAAACAAGCTAGCCAAGGAAATAACGAAAGATGGTATCATTCTCATATGAAGCCTAAATAGCCCTAGCGCCTAACAGAATCCCTCTTAATCCTGCCCTTGGCATCAGCGTTCTCAACAGCTTCCCTTAATGGCTGGCCTGTTGTCCAGTGAGCCACTCCAGGGGCATAATCAATCTGCACCTTGTTCCCAATCGTGGTGTTGCCATAATAGCTTTCTGCTGCTGGCAAAAATTCATATTCCTGGGCAAAAGATTGCAGCTTAGAGCTAAGATTATCAACTCCTTTCTGGGATTCCTTTATAGTGCCTTCAATCCAGTACACATAAGTGCTTTCTTCTCCTCCCTTAGGGCGCCAAGCTGAAACAGGGACACAAGTCCTGAACCTGTCAGGGTTACCAATATTCTGGTTTCCGTTAAACAAAGCATCAAATGTTTCAGCATATGCGCTGACTGGATTTGCACTGGATTGGTTGACAAATTCTTTTGAAGACAAGACCTTGACTCCTGAAATAGGATATGTTACATTAGTCACTCCGGAAAGCTGGCTTTCCCTGAAAGCCCAAAAATCTCCATCAGGAGGAGGCGTGGAATTATGTATATTGTTCGCATCTACAAAATTTATCACATTAGTAATATAAGCCTCTTCAAATGCTGTGCCAACATATCTCTTGCCCCATTCCTGGTAATCAAGAAGAGCAACCTTGATGCCATACTCCTTGCCATTTTCCCAGTAGCCTTCGAAAAAGATAGGGTCAAGCCTCAACCCTGTCAACGGGTCTGGATTTGAGCTTGCATTCAAGAACCTAGGCTCACGACCATTATTAAAGCTTCTTCCCATGCTGTCTTTCTTAGTGAACACTTCTGTATGCAAATATGTCCAGTCTACATCTGCTAATAGAATAACGTTCTCTGCTGTCAATGTATTATTAGTCACGCCTATGTTCCTGTATTCCCTTGGCAGGCAGTCATTGTCAAAATAAACTTTAGGATAGAGTATGATTGTGCACGGCTCTGTTTGATTGGTTGTCTCTGCAAGGTTCAGGGTTGTGCCTTCGGTTTGTACTGTTTCTAATAGTTCTAGTGTTGCTGGATCCTGGCTCAGCGGCGGATAAGTCACGCCAGTATTTTCCATGATCACCCTGAAGCCTCCTCCAGTCACAGGCACTCCGTAGTGAAGTGTCTTTCCTACCTCTACTTTTATAGAATGCTTGTACTTGGTGGGCGGTGGTGGCGGGTCTGGCCCGTTTGGCGTTGAGCATGCTGCTCCTACCAGTGCTATGTAGCCTGCTAGCGCTGCTGTGCCTAGCCATTTGGCTCCTTTCTGTAGAAAATTCTTCTTGGTCTTATTCTCTAGGTCTTCTGCCATTATTCTCATTTATTCATCCTTTCCTCTTTAAATACTTTTCGGTTTTGTAACTATTAGGTAGTGGTTATCAAGCGTAAATCTTTCGCCTCTGCAACGAAAACTTTAAATACACATTATCATTATTGTTACACATGAAACAAATAAGTTACAATATCATAGAGCAGCTACTAAAAAAAGAATCTTTTCCAAGAGAAATCGCAAGAGAGCTAAAAACTAATCCAATGAGTGTAATTAGATGCTTGCATCACCTCACAAACGATAACATAGTTTCCTTCAGGCAGGTAGGCAAGTCCAAGGTCTATTCATTGAAAAAAACGCAGGAAGCATTCGCTTATGCGTGCATAGCAGAGCACAATAAGCGCCTTAAGCTTTTTAAGAAATATCCTGCTCTTGCAGTCTTGGCAGAAGACATCCTAAGGTCCACAAGTTCAGGCCTGATAATTATTTTTGGCTCCTACGCCAAGTTCAATGCGAAAAAAGACAGTGACATCGACTTATATGTTGAAACATCTGATGGAAAAGAAAAAGAAAAGCTTGAGCAAATATATTCCGGACTCAGCGTAAAAACAGGCCTTTTTGATACAGAGAGTATATTAATGAGAGAGATTGTCAAGAACCACGTAATCCTAAGAGGAGTTGAAGCTTACTTTGGAAAAATCAAGGTTTTTGATGAAGCTAAAGCATAAAGGAAAAATAGAGCTAGTTGAGCCTTCAGAAGACATAAAGGGGTCATACCTCATCAAGTCCCAAAGCAACATCGAATCAGCAAAAATGCTGTTGAATGCTGAAAAATTCGAAGAGTCAATATCACTAGCCTATTATTCTATGTACAATTGCATCATGGCATTATTCTTTAAGTGCGGAATAAAATGCGAGAACCATTCCGGCTCAATAATCATCTTCAATAGGCTTTTCAAGCAAAAAGAGCTTGCAAATATAATCGAGCTTGGGAAAAAAAAGCGCATCGACACTCAATATTACACTAACTCAAATATTTCTAGCCAAGATTGCGAAAGCATAATCAGGAATGCTGACTTTTTCAACTTAGAATGTAAGAACCTCATTAAGAGATTAAATCCAGAGAAAATCTCATCCTTAAGGGAAGAATTAGCAGAGGCATTGTCTTTTTAGATAAATTTTTTTGTGCCAAAAACAAAATTTTAAATAATACAAACCATAATCAACAACATCATGGACAAAAGGGGTGCGTATTTCTTTGTGATAGACGCCTTGATAGGGGGAAGCATCATCTTCATAGGCTTGATTCTCATCTTCAGCTCAAGAGTAACCAAGACCGAGTCCAACCCGACCCTTAGCCTAGTCAATGACTTTGTCACAGTCATATCCACCACTCAGATAAGGAGCTTCCAAGGAGCATACGTCCAGTCATTGCTGGATGACGGCAACATCACCGACAGGGACAACACCTTGCTAGAGCAGCTCACAGAGTTCTACTGGCTCAACCAGAGCGGGATAAGGGACACCACTGCCATAATGGATAATTACCTGAAAGAGATCAGCAAGACAGTCATACCTGATTACAGGAGCATATCAATCTCGCTTAACAACACCAGGCTCTACCACACCCAGAGCCTGCTGCCAGAGGAAGCAGGGCTAGGAGTAGGCACTCAGAAGATATCTTTCTACAGGATCAACACCACCCATATTTACGGCCCAGTATTGTTCGAGGTGGAAGTATGGGTCTAGCCAATAACAAGAAAGGCTTGGTATTCACCATACTAGCCATAGTCATGACAGTCTTCTTCACCACCATGTTCTCCTCAAAGATAGAAACGCCTATCGACTCAAAAGCCAGCCTGATAGAGGCCAGGGTGAGCTTGCTAGACAGCTACATGAATGATTTCTACAGCTATGCAGAAGGCGCAGGCTCAGTAACAGGCTACGCAGCGATCCAAGGAATAATACAGGACATGAGCATGACACGCTCTTACAAGCCAGGCTTTGAGCAGGAGATGGCCAACTGCACCTTGCTAGGCAACCTCACCAGCACCAAGCTCTGCCCAGGCATGGAAAACCTCACCTTGATCAAATACCTTGACACCATGAAAAAGCTGGCAGAGGACTTCCTTAACATAAAGGCTAACTACACAGTCAACAACATCAACATAACCCAGGGCCTAGATGCCTTCTCAGTGGAGCTGCTCATCAACATCACACTAGAGATAATTGATGACTATGCCAACCTAACAGACACAAGGGTTGTGGTAAGCCCTATCATCATCACAGGCCTGCCAGACCCATTGTTCATGCTTAACGGCACCTATAACCAGAGCATACTGCAGAACAACCTCAACAAGAAAGAAGGGGACTGGAACTACACAGACCTGCAGAACCTGTACTACAACAACACTTACAGGAACTACAAGCAAGGCATAAGCTTCATTAGGCGCATCAAAGGGGATTTCGCAGACATGACAGACTACTACGGCCTCGAGAGCATAGTGAACTACACCAGGGTTAGCTACCACGAGAACCACAGCATGATAGACTACCTTTACTGGCGCAACATCACCTTCCCCTGCAGGTCACCAACCTCTCCCTTCCCATACCTGGTAGGAATAAATGGAGACATACTGCCGATGAACGGGGCGCAGTACTTCCAGCTGGACGATGACCACAGGCTGAGCTTTGGCATCAACCCAGGCAACACTACCAGGACATGCACACCGTGAGACGGAAACGAAAAAGTCGCGTTGGGCAACAAAAGCTGAGGCTTTTGAGGTGCCAGCGTTTCTGGCACCACCCCGGATGGGGCGACCCCCGCCCAAGCAACCACTGTGCAAGTCCTCGCTTATGCTTCGGACGTTGCACTGGTCGCTGGTTGCCGCGACTTTTTTTTACTTAATGTTAATATTAATCGATAATTTTATATATTCTCATTAGTCATAAATGCTTTTAGATAGTTTAATTCATAAACTGTCAAGGAAAAGAGGTGGGCAGCTATTGCCAGAGGAAGTAATAAGGACAGGAGTGGATGACCTGCTAGATCTTCTTAAGAAGACAGACAAGATATCAGTCCATGAAGCAGCCAAGAAGCTGAAGCTCAGCTCTGAGATGATACAGGCATGGGTAGATTTCCTGGTGGAAGAGGAGATAGTAGGAGTGGAGTACAAGTTCACCAAGCCAATAATCTACCTCAACAAGCCACAGCAGGCCAAAGTGGATACTACAGTGAAGGAAGAGCCTGTTCAGAGCATGGAGATCTACAAGGCAGAGTTCAAGAGGAAAGCTGCTGAGAAGAACATCCCTCAGGAAAAGATAAGCTTCTTCTGGCGCAACCACGTAAAGGAAGTATTAGTAAGGAAAAAAGACTTTTTTTACAGGGAAGCAAAGAAAAGGAACCTTGCCAACGTGGAAAATCTTTGGAAGGCTTACGGGGAGAAGCTGCTCTCATCTCACAGCGCATCATGATAAAGGGGAAAATAAACAATGGACTTTGAGAAATTCATCGATATTGACATCATAGAATTCCTTGACGAGCAAGCCCTAGCCCAGGCTGAGAAGTCAGCAGAGGTGAGGGAAGAGGAGTTCGACCTGTACGAGATAACCCAGGACTACACCCTGAACATAACCAAGGCCTTGAAGGAAGGCAACCTGAAAAAAGCCCAGGAGATATTTG
Organism: Candidatus Woesearchaeota archaeon; assembly: GCA_016935175.1. Taxonomy (GTDB): domain Archaea; phylum Nanobdellota; class Nanobdellia; order Woesearchaeales; family SM23-78; genus SM23-78. The sequence goes on from JAFGRK010000032.1 coordinate 6,597, forward strand.
AGGATGTCAAGTCCAAGTACAACAAGGCTCCCGCAGACTCGCTCAACAAGAAAAGGCTTTACATCATCATGGAGGAGATATTTGAGAAGATAAAGGACTATGAGAGCCAGGAGGAAGGCAAGAAAAACCTTTTCGAGACCATAAGGGAGTACGAGGAGACAGGATTGTTCGCTACTCCAGGCCAGGCAGAGAAGAAAGCTCCTGAGACTATCGGCCTGCTCCTGAGCACCATCCACATAAAGGAGAAAGAGCTAGAGAAGATAACCACCAAGCAAACACTTAACCATTATGACTTTGCAAGGGCTATCCAGAGATACAGGCAGCTCAAGGAGCTCATCAAGAGGATTCCTGCTGAGCACGAGCAGGAAAAGGCTAAGAGCTATGAGTCAGCCCTGACATGGTATTACACTATCAAGAAGCTCAAGGAAAGGCTGGACAAGGAAGAGGAAAGCAAGATAAAGGAGGAGGCAGCCAAGGAGCAGCAGGACGAGAGGCCTATAGAGGAGAAGCTTGCAGAGGTAAGGAGGATCAAGGAAGAGATAATCCAGAGCCACATGAGGATAGTGGAGCTGGTAAGGAAGAAGGAGCTGCAGGCAAGCATAGAGGAATACAGGAAGCTAAAGGCCTTGTGCGAAGAGTTCCCATATGAGATGGAAGCAGAGAAGACAGCCCTGCTGGCAGACGCCCTTAGCATGTACGAAAGCATCAAGAGGCTTAAGCAAGAGCTGGCAAAAGAGGGCAAGGAAAAGAAAGAGGCCCATGAGCAAGAGCAAGCACAGGAAGAAAAAGAGCAGGCTGCCAAGCAGCAGATAATCAGCAAGATAAGCAAGGTCAGGGAATGCCTGTCAAAGCAAGACTCTGAAGGCGCAGCCAGGGAGTACAATGAGATAAGGGAGATGTTCAGGGGCTACAGGGAAGGCTCGCTTGAGGAAAAGAAAGAGCTGTTTGACCAGATAATGAAAGCCCACCAGGACATAAGGAAGCTGCACGAGGAAGCCAAGAAAAAAAGCTCTCCGGGAAATGAGAAGAAAACAGAGGGGATACAGGAGAAGCTTAACCATGTCCAGGAGCTGATAGACAGCGAGCAAGTGGATGAGGCAACGCAGCTGCTGTTAGAGGCCAAGCACCAGATAGAGATGCTCCCCCATGACGCTTTCGACGACAAATACTCTTTCACCAAGCAGGCAGAGGCAGCAGAGCACAAACTGCTCTTCCTGAAGAACATGCACCGGATAGCAGCGCCTATAGGCGCAAGATGACAATTAGAATTAAAAGAGGATAATCCATAATGGTTGAACTAGCAAGGCTAACAAGCCCGGGACGGGCAAGCTTCTCAAGGAAGGAGCTGATAGACAGGTACACCATCACAGTCAACAACATAGTAGTGGACATAAGCATCTATTCTGAGGAGGACAAGCCAGTCCCGGAGTACGTGGTATCAATAACCAATATCAGCGACGCCACCAAGATAATCCTTGAGAAGATAAGGCAGGAGTTCATCTCCAAGATGAACCTTGAGGAGATAGAGAAGCTGGAGCAGAACGAACTGATCAATATCAGGCAGAGGTTCAAGGGAGAGATAAAGAAGCTAATCTTCAAGTACTTCCCCAAGGCAGATGACACCACAGCCAACATGCTCATCAACTACCTGATAGAGGAAAACCTGGGGATGGGCAAGGTGGAAATACTGCTCCAGGACCCAGCGCTTGAGGAGATAGTCATCAACAACCACAAGGAGCCAGTATGGATCTATCACAGAAGGCACGGCTGGCTGGTCACCAACATCAAGATAATATCAGAGGACAGGATAAGGCACTTCGCAACCATGATAGGAAGGGATGTTGGCAAGGAGATAACCAACCTCAGCCCATTGATGGACGCCCACCTAATGACAGGAGACAGGGTCAATGCCACCTTGAACCCTATCAGCACCAAGGGGCACACAATAACCATAAGGAAGTTCTCAGCAGACCCGTGGACCATCACCAAGTTCGTCAAGGAAGGGGTCCTTAGCTATGAGGCAGCAGCCTTCATCTGGCTGGCAGTGCAGAACGAATTAAGCGTTCTCATAAGCGGAGGCACAGGAAGCGGAAAGACCAGCATGCTGAACGTCATAAGCAACTTTTTCCCGCCAAACCAGAGGATTATCAGCATAGAGGACACCAGGGAGCTAACTCTCCCGGAAAACCTGCACTGGGTACCGTTGGAGACCAGGCTTCCCAACCCAGAAGGCAAGGGGGGAGTCACAATGCTTGACCTGCTGGTTAACAGCCTGAGGATGAGGCCTGACAGGATACTGGTGGGAGAGATAAGGAGGAAAAAAGAGGCAGAAGTATTGCTTGAGGCCATGCACACAGGGCACTCAGTCTATGCTACCATACACGCCAACAATGCAGAAGAGGTCATCATGAGGCTCACCAACCCGCCGATAGAGATCCCCAAGCCCATGATAGCATCACTATCGCTGATAGTCATCCAGAACAGGAACAGGAGGACAGGCAAGAGAAGGACTCTCCAGCTGGCAGAAGTGACCCCTAGCGGCGACGTCAAGGTAATCATGAAGCTCAACATGGTGAAGGACATCCTAGAGGACGCAGCCAAGTCAGATACTGTGATTGATAGGCTTAAGCTATACACAGGCATGAGTGAGGAAGACATATCAAAAGACCTCACAGAGAAAGCCAGGATACTGAGGTGGATGGTCAAGAAGAACATCTTAAATGTCAACCAGATAGGAGTGGTGATAGCCAAGTACTACATGGGGACTCTCTACCTTGACTAAAAAAATATTTAGGGGGGAATAAATGACGCTCATAGACAAGACAGATGCCAAGGCCACCCTGAAAAAAAAGCTCCACACAGCAGGCATCAACAAGAAGCCAGAGGAATTCCAGAAGCAGACAACTCGCGGGGCCATGATGGTAGGCTTGTGCATGGCAGCCCTTGGGTTCATGTTCGGCCAAAGGCAAGGAGGCCAAGGCCCAATCATGGCTATCCTTCTAGGGCTCACTTTCTTTGCAGTAGCCAAGTTCGTGATGAGCAAGTCAGTTGATTCTAAGATAAGCAAGAGGGCTAAGAGCATAGATAAGGATGTATTGTTCGCCGGCAGGTTCTTGCTCATAAAGCTCAACTCAGGCAAGCCCCTCATCAACTCGCTCACAGACGCCAGCCAGAGCTATGGCGTAGCCAACACTTATTTCAAGGACATAGTAAGGAACATAGACCTGGGCACTCCTCTTGAGGATGCATTGGAAAAAGCCATGGACAACTGCCCATCAAAAAAGATGGGGAGAGTATTGTTCCAGATAAACAATGCCTTAAGGATAGGCATAGACGTGACCCAGAACCTGGAAGCAGTGCTGGAAGAGATAGCTAACGAGCAATTAGTTGAGATACAGAGATATGGGAAAAAGCTTAACAGCCTGACATTGTTCTACATGCTAGTGGCAGTGGTAGCCCCAAGCCTAGGGCTTACCATGTTCATGGTAGTCGCAGGATTAGTATCATTGGACATAGGCCCAGGAACTTTTGGAGTGTTCCTGCTATTCCTGATAATCCTTGAGCTAGTGTTCCTAAGCCTTTTCAAGAGCATAAGGCCTAACGTTAACATATAAAAAAACTAACAAAAAAAATTAACATAAAAAAAGCAAATAAACATGACAATCCAACTTTACCTTGAGGAATTTGGAAAAGCATTTGTGCCCAAGAAGATAAGACCAAAGCTAGGCAAATACCTGGCCAAGGCAGGAATAGACGAAGTGCCCTACAAGCTATTCGGGATAATGTTCTGGGTTGCTGCAGTAATAACTTATTTTGTGTACGTCCCCCTGCTCTACCCGCTCCTGAAGCAGCTGCACTTGTTCGTGTTCTTCATACTCACCTTCTTCTCATGGTTCCTGGTGCAAGTATTAGTTTCAGGCATGATAGTGATGTCAACTTATTTCTACCTTAACATAACCATCTACCAGAGGACCAAGATATTAGAGGACATGCTCCCAGACTACTTGTCACTCGTATCAACCAACCTGAAAGGAGGGATGAGCTTTGAGAAATCCCTCTGGTCAGCTATCAAGCCAGAGTTCGGCATACTGTCCAATGAGATAGGATTAGTGAGCAAGAAAGTAGCCACAGGCAATGATGTGAGCGAGGCATTGCAGGAATTCGCCAACAAGTATGACTCGCCAGTCCTCACCAGGAGCATAGACCTGATAAAAGGAGAGATCCTGAGCGGAGGCACCATTTCAGGAGTGATAGACAGCCTGGTGACCAATCTCAAGAAGACCAAGGCCTTAAGGCAGGAAATGGTAGCAGCCACCCTCACCTACATGATATTCATGGCAGTAATAGTCATAGTCATCATGCCAGCCTTGTTCGCGCTCTCAAAACAATTATTGATAATACTGCTCAAGTTCGGGGCTCAGGTAAGCTCAAGCTTCCAGGCAGCAGGGACCCAGAACGCCATGTTCAACTTCTCAGTGGCCAACATCGACCCCTTCCATTTCCAGATGTTCTCAGTAGGCGCCATAAGCATAATAGCAGTCTTCACCTCCATGATCATAAGCACCATAGAAAAAGGCGACATAAGGGGAGGGTTGAAATACATACCCTTGTTCCTGGTAGGCGCGGTAGTCATGTACTTCATCTTCAACTCCATACTAGGCTCAGTCATGAGCGGCATGCAAATATAGGGCAGAAGCTATTGTAATCGCCAAAGCCAAGACCGTCGCAGCCTTGATATGCAACATTTGCGTTAGCAAATTTGCATGGCGCGGCGAGCGGTAGCGAGTAGGGCTTGGCTTTGGCAACTCATACAAATAGTAAGTGCATAAAAAACCAAAAACTTTAAATAAGGGAAACACAAGGGTAAGATAATAAAATAAAAAAAGACTTCCCGTCAATCAGAATTGAAGGTGAAGAGGTGATTTAATGAAAAAAGCACAAGCAGCACTTGAGTTCTTAACCACATACGGTTGGGCGTTCTTAGTGATATTGGTAATGATAGGCGCACTGGCATATTTCGGAATCCTAAGCCCTAGCAGGTTCCTCCCAGAAAGATGCAACGTAGGGCCAGAGTTCTCGTGCGACGAGCACCAGGTCCTATCAGCTGGAACATTGAATATAATATTCACAAACAATGTTGGCGATACAATCAACAGTGTTACAGTTACTGGTGCAAAATGGGCGCAGGAAACTCTACTTGATGGTGACGCGGATGGAGACATTGATAATTGTGTAGATATAAGCGGAAACAGTTACAGGGCAGGAGACCCAATTACTGTAACATGCACATTCAACAACGCACTCTTCCCGCCTGAAGGCGCCAAGATGAAGTTCAACGTAGACTTAACATACATACCACAGGGCAAGACTTACACCAAGCCTTTAACAGCAGAAGTCTACACGGCACTGCAGCCTTGAGATTATTTCTTTTTTTAATATTCTTTTCTTTTTCCTTTTATTTAATTTTTGCACAAGCCAAGATAGTAAGAGCACCATGAAAACAAAAAAGAGGATGAGCAAAGGCCAGGCAGCCTTGGAATACATCACTACCTATGGCTGGGCTATACTCGCAGGCATACTTGCCGTAGGAGCAATGGCTTATTTCGGCTTCCTAAGCCCTACCAAGCTTTTGCCTAATGAGTGCAGCTTTGGCAAGCAACTGGAATGCTCAGAGTTCAGGATTGTCCGCGATGGAGCTAATGCAAGGGCTGATGTGTTCTTCAGGAATAACTTTGGCAAGCCCATCAACATCTCTGCAGTTGAAGAGGATGCTGAAGGCATAAACATAGGCAGCCCTAGCGGGGACCTGCCTATAACAATAGATTCTGGGGCAAAGCAAGAGATATACATAGACTTAATTGATGATGACAAGTACTCAAGAGGGGATAAGAGGCAGGCTAACATCATGATCAGGTTCCACAGGTCTGACATAGACGGAGCCCCGGTTCACAACTTGTCAGGCTATGTGTTCACTACAGTCATGACTCCTTGAGGATGTGAAAATGCAGGATAAGCCCCTACTCGGCAGTCTTAAACCCTATACTTCGTATAGGAACTAAGCCTGCCTCGCCGTGCCTTGCCTTCATTAACATTCAAGCAACGACGGTGCTTATCCTGACGCTACAAGCGCTAAAAAAACAGCAAACTTTTTAAATAAGCCAGGCTTCTCTGAGGGGAAGAGGAGTTGTTCTAACACCTGAATAAAGAAAAATAATGATTATGATGCTTTTTTCAAAGGGAAAGGCTAAAGCAAAAAAAAAATCAACCAATAAATAAGCTAAGAGGCGATTTGTTATGAAAGACGATGATGTTTTGAAGACCGGGACCACGACCATAGGCATTTTGTGCAAGGACTGCGTAGTATTGGCAGCTGACAAGAGGGCTACTGCAGGCCATTTCATTGCCAACAAGAAAGTGGACAAGGTAGTGCCTATCAATGACAGGATGGTCCTCACAACCGCAGGAGTGGTGAGCGACATACAGCTGCTTATCAAGATACTCAAGGCTGAGCTAAAGCTCAAGAGCATAAGGGTTGACAGGGAGCCCAGCGTTAAGGAAGCAGCCAACCTGATGACCAATATAATATATAATAATATTAGGAAATTCAGCGCCATACCAGGGGTCACCCATTTCTTATTGGGAGGCTCAGATGCCAATTCAGTGCATCTCTATGACTTGTTCGCTGATGGAAGCATCACTGAGATTGATGATTTTGTGGCCAGCGGCAGCGGCAGCGAGATGGCCTATGGAGTGCTAGAATCCCAGTACAAGAAAGACCTTTCAGAGGCAGAAGGGGTTGAGCTAGCGATGAAAGGTGTTAATGCGGCCATGCAGAGGGACTCTGCAAGCGGGGAAGGCATTGACGTCTATGTAGTCAACAAGTCAGGAGTAAGAAAGGCTGCTCACAAGAAAGTGAACACCCGCGCTGAATAAGCATTTTAGGTTCTGAAAAGCAAAACTGTTTCAAAATCTTTTTTTGAATTCAGGTACAATATCTAAAAAAGAAGGGTTAAAAGTTCAAAAAGCTAAGATAGCTTAGGATAATTCCTAATAATCTAAAAAACTAACGAGGTAAATACAATATGTCAGAAATTATAGATGAGATACTTAACCATGTGCCCAAGGACAAGATAAGCGACGCTGTGTTTGAGGGCGCGAACATAGTTCTCTACACCAAGAACAAGGACTACTTCCTGGATGACCAGGGCAAGGTCAAGGAAGTGGTCAACATGATAAAGAAGAGGATAGAGCTAAGGCCAGACCCTAGCATCTGCCTGGAGCAGGAAAAGGCTGAGAAGCTCATCAAGAATATAGTCACAGAAGAGGCAGGCATAGACCAGGTTATCTTTGACCCTCAGAGGAGCATAGTGATAATTGAGGTGCAGAAGCCTGGATTGGCCATTGGCAAGCAAGGAGAGAACCTGCAGGAGATAAAGAAACAGACCCTGTGGGTGCCTCAGATAAAGAGGACTCCTGCCATAAGGAGCCAGCTCATAGAGAATGTCAGGGCTGTACTCTACCAGAACAATGATTACAGGAGGAAGTTCCTTCACAAGACAGGCCAGAGGATTTACAATGGCTGGCTCAGGAGGGCTAAGAAAGAGGAATGGATAAGGCTGAGCATGCTAGGAGGGGCTCGCCAGGTAGGCAGGAGCTGTTACCTGCTCCAGACTCCAGAATCAAGGGTGCTATTGGACTGCGGCATTGACGTAGCCAATGAGAACGATGCCTACCCTTACCTTGAGGCTCCTGAGTTCTCAATAAAAGACCTGGATGCAGTAATCATAAGCCACGCTCACGTAGACCACTCAGGCCTAGTGCCTTACCTTTTCAAGTACGGCTACAAAGGGCCTGTTTATTGCACATTGCCTACCAGGGACATAATGAGCCTGCTGCACCTGGACATGATCAAGATCCAGAGGAACGAGGCCAAAGAGCCAATATACAGCACTGATGACATCAAGGAGATGGTCAAGCACACCATCTGCCTGGACTATGAGGAAGTAACAGACATAACCCCTGATGTAAGGATAACATTATACAATGCAGGGCACATGCTAGGAAGCTGCCTTGTCCACATACACATAGGCAATGGATTGCACAACATGGTCTACACTGCAGATGTCAAGTATGCCAAGACCAACATGCTAAGCATGGCTGACACCAACTTCCCAAGGCTTGAGACCTTGATGATAGAATCAACCTATGGGGGAAAGGACAACATAATGCCGCCTGCAAAGGAAGCTGATGACCAGCTGAGCGAGCACATCATAAACACCATCAAGAAGAAAGGGAAAGTGCTCATGCCAGTCCTTGGGAGCGGAAGGGCCCAGGAAATCATTGTTCTACTGGACAAGCTAATGCGCGAAGGCAAGCTTAGCGACAAGATACCAATATACATTGACGGAATGGTATGGGACATCACAGCAATACATACAGCCTACCCTGAGTTCCTAAACAGCAATCTCCGCCAGCAGATATTCCACAAGGACAACAACCCCTTCCTAAGGGAGAACATCAAGAGGATTGGCAGCTCGCAGGAAAGGAAAGAGCTGATAGAGGATAAAGGGCCTTGCGTGATCCTGGCGACTAGCGGAATGCTAGTAGGGGGGCCAAGCGTAGAGTACTTGAAGCAGCTCGCAGAGAACCCTAAGAACCTGCTCATCTTCACCTGCTACCAAGGAGAAGGAAGCCTGGGAAGGAGGATACAGCGCGGTGAGAGAGAAATCAATTTCCAGAAGAGCAACAAGTTCGAGACTATTGGCGTCAACATGGAAGTGGAGAAGCTGGAGATAACAGGCCACAGCGACAGGAAAGAGCTCATAGCATTTGTGAACCATTGCAATCCCAAGCCCAAGAAGATAATCGTGGTGCACGGGGAGAGCAGCAAGTGCCTGGACCTGGCAAGAAGCCTGCATAACATCACCAAGGTAGAGACTGTCGCGCCAAGGAACCTTGATGTGCTAAGGCTGAAGTAATTCTGAAAAAAAGTCGCCTCAGCCGTCAGCAAGTGCAACGATGTTTACAAAGTAAACGAGTTGCACGATGGCTGACGAGGCGGGGGATGCCCCCACGGGGTGCCGAGGGCGACTTTTCTTTTCAAAAGCTTTAAATACTTTCTTAGCCAAGGAAGCATGTATGTAGATGTAGGACTACAAAAAAGGTAGTTGTGAGCATAAAAAGTTATAGGCATAAAAAAAAAGAGGTTAGCAATCATAACATGGCAACAGCTGAAGACTGGGGCAAGCTGCTAGTGCAGCACGGCTTCATAAAGGATAAATCCAGGGCTAAGTACAAGCAGAAAGATGATGGGACTTGGATTGCTGCGCAAGGGGATGCAAGCCCTTCTGACGCTGACATGGAAGAGGCAGAGGAAGCTAACATAACAGCATCAACTGCTTCAGCCTTCACCAGCTACATAAAGACAGGCTACCCTGACCCTTTCAAGAGGTACAGGCTGATTGTTGAGTCACCTAATGTCAGCATAGAGGAGAACTACTATTGGCTTCTGAACTATATGCGCTACAGCAGCGCATTTCCCCACGTAGATAAGCTTACTGACATCTTCAGCGCAAGCGAGCAGAGCGCCTTCTGGGGAGCCTCCCAGAACAGGATAGGCATACAGCAGGACAGGGCTTCTGGCTACCTCAAGGGAATCTCTGAGATGATAAAGACAGGGCTTTTCCAGCTGGTCAGGGAGCTGAGGATTATTGACGAGAAGCTTGAGCCTAGGAAGCAATGGGGCAAGAACAAGGCAGCAGACATAGCCCTAAAAGGCGAGTACGGAGACCTGGTTGAGAACAGGGGAGGCCAGGTGCAGCCAGGAAGCATCTACCACCTATCACAGAATGTTGGGTTTACTATCCTGCCTGACTTGTTCTTCAACACCCAGGTCTATGACCTAGACGAAGTGGACAAAGTGGTTGACAACCTAAAGTTCAACACCAATGTGAAGCACGTTCTCAGGAGAAAGCTTTTTGCCTTCATCAACTGGAAGCTCAAGACAGACAAGGAGCTGGAGAGCAGGAGGACCTTCACCCTAAAGTACTTGCGCCAGCACTGGAACGTCATCAAGATGTACATGAACTGGGTCAAGCCTTATATCAGGAACATTGCAAGGCTACAGATGAGCCCTGAGCACACAGAAAGCCCTGACCTGATAAGCGCTTTTGAGACCAGCATGGTAGAAGTGGAGATACTTGCGCATAAGGAGAGCAAGACGCGCTACCACCCTTGCATCCTAGCAACTTTCAAGTACAGGACCAGGCCTGAGCTAAGCTTCCAGAAAGACCAGTACGCCCACAGGGGACCAATTCACGTCGGCTACCTTGAGATAACCCTTAGGGGGTATGGGTGGAGCAAGGAACAGATAGAAGCTTACAAGAAGCTAAAGAAAGCAGAGGACATGATGCTCCTGGGAATGGTTGATGAAGGAATAAAGGCAGCAATGGATGCCCTAGGCGAGGACCTAGAGAAATACTTGTGGGAAGCAGGAGAGAAAGAGTTTGAGGAGAAGAGGAAAGCCAAGGAAGCAGAAGAAAAGAAGAAAAAGAAGAAGCTGGACACCAGCCTGGCCTTAGGCGCACTAGACCCTTTCCTCTCAGTCTTCAAGGGCATGTGGGAGATGTTCAACATCTTCGTGCCTGTAAGCTCAGTGCAGCTGGGAGGGAAAAAGAAAGCCAAAGGCGACCCAAAGGATGCTGCAGCGGCTGCAGCAGTGGAGATGTTCCTCATGTACAAGAACTACAAGAAAGCCCACTCCATGCTCAGCTGGTAAAGATTTCAGAATTTCATTAAAGAATCATTATTATTCCTGATGCATAATGGCAATCGATGAAGAGAACCTAAGCCCTGAGGAAAAGATCAAGCAGCTGCTTGGCTCAGAGAAAGAGAAGAGAGAGGAGCTAGAGGCAAAAAAAGCAGAGCTGGATAAGAAGAAAAAGGAGCTTGAGGAGCTAGAGAAGAAAAGCACCAGGGAGATCCAGGCGACAAGGAAAGCCATCCAAGAACAGATTGAGGAGATTGCCAGCGAGGAGAAGCAGCGCTTTGAGGAATTAGAGGAGATACGCAGGAAGAGAGAGCTAGAGGCGCAGAGCCTTGAAGAGGCAATAACAGAGGAAGAGGAAAAAGGCAACATCCCTCAAGGGCCAGTGCCAAGAGGTTATGGTGATGCAATCAACCAAGTCCTTGCAGGCAACCCGACTTTTTACGACATCACCAATTATAATGTGATGAACCAGCTGGAGCAGATAGCCAGCCAGGCTGCCAACAGGGCAATGACAGAGCAGGAAAGGGCATTTGTCGAGCTGGTCCAGTACCATGCAGAAAGGTTTGGCAGGGATGACTTTTACAAGGACAAGGATGAGTCCAACTACCTCGCAAGGGAATTGGCAAAAGTAGACCAGATAAGCAAGTCAGCAAAGGATTCAAGCCAGATGAAAAAATTATATGATGTGTAAGAAAAGCAAAGCATAGCAAACAATGATCTACGGCGACTATTACAACGCAATGGACAGGTACTACGGCAGGATTGAGCCTACAGACATACCTATTGAACCGACCATGCCAGTTGAGACTAGCAAGCTAGGGCCAAAAGAGATAGGCACAGGAACTAATCCAATGACCAACCAGCTAGCAGCCTTCAACGCAAGGATAAGGGAAGGAGCTGGCAAGATAGAGTTCGAGTTCTTAGGCCAGGGAAAGACTAACTCGCAAAGGCCAGGGCCAGAGGCTTCAGGAGCAAAAGAAAGGCAAGACATGAGGGACTTGGCAGAGATTAATGACGTGAGGACAAGTGTTCACGCAAGCTGGCACCAGGGAGGCCTTGCAGGGCTTGGGCAGCAAGGCTTTAATGAGCAGATAAGGCAGGAGGCTATCCGTGAAATTGAGAAAGCAATACATTTTGCAGCAGAAGCCACCAAGGGAGGCGCTGTGGTGTTTCACTCAGGAGAATGGCAGAGGCCTCTCACAGACCTAAGAGGAGATTCAAGGACAGGCTTCATAGGCTACCCTGGAGAGGCAGAGAAGACCCCTATAATGGTGGTTGACAAGCAAACAGGAGAAATAGAAGCCATTAGGAGAGACCAACTAATATTTGAGCCTAAGTTCTTCACAGCAGCAGACTATGAGAAAGAGAGAGGAATAAAGCTTGTAGGCACTACTGACAAACGAGGCAACATAGTAGAAGCAGAAGACTGGATTGACACTGAAGGCAACGCCATAAAAAAGGAATGGGTGATGTCTGAGAAGCCTGATGAGGTAGAAAGGCTTTTTGACAGGGTACCTGTATGGAACTCTGCCAAGACTAATTTTGAAGTTGAGAAAAAGAATTTTGAAAGCTTCAAAGAAGAGGCAGATAGGCTCAGCAAGAAGCTAGGTAAAGAAATATCACCTGAAGTTCTTATATTCAAGTCCCGTCGCGCAGATGAAGTCTCACAGTCAAAAGGCTCATCTCTTTTTTATGCTAAGCACTATGAGCATTATAAAAAAATTCACGATGCTGCTGTAAAGGCTTTGGCGTTTTATGAGAAATTTGAAGGAAATATGACTGATAAGGAGAAATGGCATTTTATGATGAAAGACCAGGAGATAAGCAGCAGCCTCGGAGGATTAGTTTATCCCACTGACCAACTTCCTACAGAATTCTTAAAGGAAAGGATAAAGGCAACTGCTGATGAGATGCGCCACATACACGAAAGCTCAGCCACTGCAGACGCAAGGGCCCAGATGGCAATGGACAGAATGAAAAGAGTGGAGACTGTTGAGAATTATGGCTTGAAGAAGACAGCAGAGACCATGAGCCATCTTGGCATGAAAGCTTACAGGTACAGCCAGGACCATGCAAAAGAGCTGGAAGAGTCAATTTATGTTGCCCCTGAGAATTGGGATATAAAAGAGTACGGAAGCCATCCTGATGAGATGAAGAAGATAATCAAGGAGTCAAGAAAAAAAATGGTCGAGCAATTGATGGTCGAAGGCTTGCCAGAGGAAGAGGCGCAGAGAAAGGCCAAGGAGCACATCAAGGCAACCCTTGACGTAGGCCATTTCAACCTTTGGAGGAGCAGGTTTGAGCGTTTAGACGGGGAAAGCATGAAAGACAGGGACAAGAGATTTGACAAGTGGCTTATCGAGGAGACCAAGAAGCTTGCCAAGGAAGGAATTGTAGGCCACATCCACCTAAGCGACAACTTTGGCTATGATGACGAGCACCTCACGCCAGGAGAAGGGAATACCCCGATGAAGGAGTTCATCAAGAACATGGAAGAGGCAGGGCTCAAGGATTTCATAGTGGAAGCTGGAAGCTTTAATGTCGCAACCTCCATGCCAGACACATGGGCTATGATGGGAAGCCCGATATACGGCACTACCAGGCTGCCTAGCTTCAGGGGAGTGCACCAGCAGCACTTTGGCTATCATAATCCTGCAATGTACATCGTCGGGGCTTATGCTCCCAGCAATGAGTGGCACTTATGGTCAGAGGTGCCTTTGGAATAGCCACTTATAGGCATTAGCCTAAAAATTGTTTGTGCCAATTTACGAGCATACTCTGTTTAAGCATTTGCTTGAGCCGGGGGGATGCCCCCTCGGGGGTGGCTCGGTATCAATTTAGCAAGCTACCATGCGAGCCCGGCACAATTTTTAGGGATGAAAACCAGCAAAAAAAGGGAAAGTTTAATAAAACTCAACACTTATTATCATTAAAAAAGAGGGTGAGGCATTGGAGTTTAGTATCCATAAGAGGAAAAAGCAGGTTTCTGACAGCTATCCTAAGGAAGTAATGGACATAGCCTATGACTTCAGCAAGCGAGTCTACAAGGAGTTTGCCAAGTTCATAAAGGCTATTGTGCTTTTCGGCAGCTCTGCAAGGAAAAAGCAAGGCGGCCAGGGAGACATAGACGTCCTTATAATAGTGGATGATGTGAGCATAATCATTGACAAGGAGTTTGTCCAGGCTTACAGGATTATCATCCAGAAGATAGCTGCAGAGGTGAACCCTCAAAAGCTTCACATAACCACTCTTAAGTTCACTAGCTTCTGGGAGTATGTAAGGGCAGGGGACCCTGTGGCTGTCAACATACTAAGGGATGGCCTGCCGATAATTGACTCTGGCTTCTTTGAGCCATTGCAAGTTTTGCTTTACCAAGGAAGAATCAGGCCTAGCCCTGAGAGCATGTGGAATTATTTCAGCAAGGCTCCTGTGACTCTTTATAATTCCAAGTGGCATATCAAGCAGGCAGTGCTTGATCTTTACTGGGCTGTCATTGATGCTGCTCACGCAGCCTTGATGAAGCTCAACGAGGTGCCTCCTAGCCCTAGCCATGTCGCTGACATGCTGGAGATAAAGATGGTGAGGAAAGGATTGCTTGACAAGAAATACGCCCATACCATGAAACAGTTCTATCACATCTCAAGGATCATCCTGCACGGCCAGGTAACTGAGATCTCAGGCGCCCAGTTCGATGAGTACTTCAGGCATGCCAAGGAATTCGTTGATGAGATGCAGAAGTTCATTGAAGGCAGAAAAAGTTAGGGAGCAAAACCTCATTCTAGAAAAAAGCTTTAAGCCTATTGCTTATTACCTGTTGCAGGCGACGCCATAATTATACTCGCAGGCACTTATTGATTGGCAGCTCCTTGCGGTTATAGGAGTAGTCTTGTAGGCGAGCCAAGGAGTATAGGACTGGTAGGCGTAATTATAGTTATAGCCGCATGAATAAGCATTAATATCCCATTCATGCTCATGGCCATAGTGCTTGACATACATTGCGCAGGTGCCATTAGGCCCTGGCATGTAGCCGTAGACATGCTGGCCAAAGGTCTTCATGCCTTCTGGGATGATGCTCTTGTCCAGCTCTGACGGGTTAGGGTTCCTGACGATATCAACCCTTCCGAGTGAAGGATAATAGACATCCACATCTGAATAGCCCACAAAGCTGTCATAGCCTCTGAAATCATCATACTTGTACTCTATGCCCATGTCCTCGTGGAAAAGGTATTGCCTTGGGTAAGGCCCTGTCACGACGGGCAGGTTGCCGTCGTAATACCTATCGTCGTAATAAACGTAATTGGCTCCGAGTGGATTGTAGCTTTGGTAAGGATAGTAGTTTTGAGAATAATAATCTTGGTAAGGGCTTTGCTGATAACTATTTTGCTGATAGCCCTGCTGGTAATCTTGCATGTTAAGGTTTTGGCTATTATATGAAGAGTAATGGCTTCCGAGATAGTAGTAATCATAGTTAAAGCCATCAGTGTCATACCAGTAAGCCTGGGTTGCTGAGATCAAAGTCATGAGAATCATCAATGCAGCGCATACAATCGTAATCATCTTTCTTATCATGTTGCCACCTTAGTAGAATCCTACGACATAATAGCCGCCTGACAAGGGCTCTGAAATCCTTGCATAATAGGCAGGCTCATCTGAGTAAACATCTCTTGCATAGGCTCCGTAGCTATTGTAGCTGCCGTAGCCGTAGCCATAGTTAGAGTAGCTTGGATAACCATAGCTTCCGAATGAGCTGTAGCTAGTGTATCCATAATCGTTATATCCATATCCATAATTGTTATATCCATAGTTGCTTCCATAGCTGCTATAGTAATTGTTGTAATGGTTATTGTTGTAATAGTTGTAACTAGGATAATTGTAAGTCAAGACTCCATATGACTGGTATGCTTGAGGATGGTCAAAGTATGTCCCTCCAAGGTTGTTGTCCACGTAGCCTGTGTATCTTCCACCCTCATAGTCAGCATAGTACTTGACTGCTGATGGCTGGTACAGGCTTGAGGTGTAGCCTCTCGTGTCTGTGTAATAGGCTTCTCCTTGGAGTGGAGGGTTGTATTTTGCCTGGAGCACTTGCGGAGAGACATAGTAGTAGCTTGCTGGCCTAAAGCCAAAGCTCTTCACCAGGTTAGGCTCATAGATGTATTGCTCATAGCCTTCGAGGTCATTTATCTTGATGTAGTCTTCCCTGTATTCCAGGTACCTGTCCCATTCTTCCTGCCTTGCCGCAGTCACATTGAATATTATTGCGCTGGCTAGCTGGGATAGGCTCAAGGCTAGAACCGTGCATAATATTGCTAGGATTATCCTCTTATTCATTGAAATCCCCCTGATTCCCAGTATAATGTGCTTTGCCATTTAAATAGTTTTCGCTTTTTAACCACTAAATAGTAGTTATAAAACTTTAGAGTGTGCATGAATAGCACTATAATCAGGAATAATGAAAAAAAGCAAGAAAGAACAAGGAAAAAGCAAGAAAAAGATTACTTGTTCACATTGAAAACATTGCTCAAGTCAATCTTGGACTCAGGCATCTTCTCGCGCTCCTTCTTGCGCTCCTCCTCAGACTTCTCCAACTGCTCTTTAGTATTGAGCTCTTTCACAGAGAAATCAGGGTCGCCCTCGCTGACTTCTTCATCATCACAAGGCTCATCAGCGCTTTCTGATTTAGCAGGCTCTTGCTCAGGCTCAGCTTGCTGCTCAGGCTCATCAGCAGGAACAGGCTCTTCAGAAGCTTCAGCCTCAGCAGGCTCCTCAAGCTCAGCTTCCTGCTGCTCAGGCTCCTCAACAAGAGCAATCTCCTCAGGCTCTGCTGCTTCCTCCACTACTGGTTCTTCTGTTGTTTGCGACTCTGCCGAAAACTCAGAAGCATCAGCTTCTGTCGGTTGAGGCTCTTCATCCGCTGGCTCTTCATTGACATCCTCAATAGGCTCAGTCTCCAAAGTCTCAGGAATAGGGACTTCAACTGGCTCCTCAAGCTCAGCTTCCTGCTGCTCAGGCTCCTCCGCAGGAGCACTCTCCTCAACAAGCTCAGCCTCGCTAACCTCTTCCTTGATCTCAACAGCATCATCCTCATCAACAGGCTCACCAGCAAGCTCAGGCTCATCAGGGATGAGCTCCTTCAAAGGCTTGTTGACATCAATCCCCTCTAAATTAATTCTCACATCACCCCTGCCCCTTGCAATGTTAGCAGTTAGCTGCTCAACCTGCTTGTGAGCAAGCTCGACCTCAGCATCCTTCTTCCGATCACCAAGCATCTGCCTCTCCTTCTCAGAGAAGTCATCAGCAACCTTCTTGCCAGTCTCAAGCATGTCAGCAGCCATCCTCCTAGCCTCAAAATCCGAGGAGGCCAGCTTGTTCTTGCGAAGCGTAGCAGCCAGCTTCTCAATCTCACCATCACGCTTAGACTTAATGTTAAAATCCGCCATTCATACCACCCTTTATTGTTTTAAACAAGAGTTATAGCTATTATCCCGAACTAAGTATATATAAAATTTTTGGATTAAAGCCCATATGATGGAAAAAGTGGGGTTGCGAAGATTTGAACTCCGATTACGTGGCCCCGAACCACGGGTGATAATTGCTCCAGCAGCCCAAAAGGGCTCACTGACCAAGTTACACTACAACCCCGATGGACTAATGAAGCTTATGAATGTTTAAAAGTGTTTTGTTTCACGATATGAAAGAAAATTACATAAAAGCAAAAAATATATGAATTCCAAAATTCATCGTGTATAACGTAAAAATTTGGTGGAGTTTAATGTATTACAAATCAATAAGCTCATACTTTGCGTTATTCATAATAATAATCTTTCTTACAAGCTGCACAATTAACGATTACGATAAAAAAACTACGGCAACAGATCAATCTGGAAGCGATGATTGTTTAAAGCTTACCCGAGCTTTAGAAAGCGATTTTAAAAATAACGGAGATGGTTTTGCTTCATTAGCAAAACTTCAAAATATTAATCGTAGCTATGTAATTTTATCTGAAACACGTAAAAATGAAACAGTAGGAGGTATAATAAGAGGAATTCACATATTTAACCAAAATATAGAAGGAGTGGACGGGAGATATGCAGAAGAAGAGACTATCACTCGTTGCCTTGTTGAATTCGATCTTGGGAAAAAATCAGCGCTTATTCTTTATGATGATGGAGATATTGATATCGATGTAAGCGAGCTCAGCCATAAATATAAAGTTGGAACTTTCTATACTTTCAATATGTTTGATCACTTCGCAGATGATGGTCATAGTTGGAAAGGACCTTCTTTAAATGAATATGCTAAGTGCAATAATGATAAAAAGCTCAAGGAATATTTAGATGAGCGTCGTTTGCCAACCAAAAAAGATTGCACTTCAGATGCTGATTGCGGATTATATAATAATACGTATTTTGGGATTGTTACTGCTTGTCATAAAGAGGATTGGGACTGCATTGAGAAAGCAGAACAAAATAATAGAGGCTCCTATGGCCATGGTCCCGGCCCTGCTCCAAGAGAAAGCTTTTATGTCATTTGTCAAGGAGGAGAATGCATAAAAGAAATGAATTGTAGCGTATGTAACTCTGAAATTACCAGAAAGAATTGCGCTGAAGTCCAGTACGTTACTGGCGGTTCCTGGCAATGCGCACGTATTGGTAGCTGCGGCTGCAAGATTGGCTGTTCTAATGAATCTGATGGTGTTTGTCCTCATCTTCTGTGCGAGGATTATGTAGATGACACTGACAGAGAAATTCCTTATTCCATTTGCTGCTATCATAAAGAATACTTTGATGCTGACTGCTGCCAAGCAGCAGGAAAATACTGGATTAAAACTAACCAGGGATACGTTTGTTCTGACAAGGACTATAACCCTGGCTGTAATCCAGGGCAAGAATGTAGCGCAACCTCTGATGGATGCTGCCCCAATTGGTGTATTATAGGCACAGATGCAGATTGTTGCAAACAAGCAGGAAAATACTGGCTGACCAACTCCTGGGGAGGGAGCGCGTGCTACAATGCTGATTACAACCGCGGGTGCTCACCAAGTAATGATTGTGAAACAAAAGGAGACGGATGCTGCCCAAACTGGTGCTCTGCAGGCTCAGATATAGACTGCTGCAAGCAGGAAGGTAAATATTGGCTAACAGAGCTTTCAGGGTCAGAAGGGTGCTATGACTCTCATTACAGTAAAGGATGCTCGCCAGAAAGCGAATGTGAGATTTTCGGGGATGGATGCTGCCCAAACTGGTGCTCTGCAGGCTCAGATGCAGACTGCTGCAAACAAGCAGGAAAATACTGGCTGACCACCTCATGGGGAAGTTATATTTGCTCTAATCAGTCGAACTACAACTCTAGCTGTTTGGCAAACAGTGATTGTGAAATCGTTGGGGATGGTTGTTGCCCAAGTTGGTGCGCCTTGGCCATAGATATCGATTGCTGCCAACAAGCAGGCGGAAACTGGCAAGAAGCAGAATATGGTTTCTCATGCTTTTTAAAAAACCAGGAAAACAGAACAGCCCAAACCAAAACATGCAAGTTATCCTTACCTGACGGTGAATGTCCTAGCTGGTGCCAGTATTATGAAGATGCAGACTGCTGCAATGAGGTAGGAGGTTATATTATCCCAGGAAACTATGAATTTGGCCCTGCGTGCGCAATAGACTGCCCAAAAGTAGATTGTGACGATTCACTCAATCACGGTTTCATACACTCGGTTATCTCATCAAAATAATATTCATGGACTCTGCGGGACTTTCATCAGATTTTCAGATAGCAAAAAAAGGGGACTGAGCAAAGCTTTGCTTTGCGAATGTCTCCTAGTTTTTACCAGATTCAAAAAAAGCTTTGCTTTTGATGCTCAAAAACTTTTGTTTTTGATGTTTCCTAAAAATCTGTTTTGAACCCGCGGCCCCCACATTGCGAATGTGGTGCTCTTTCCCGCAACAAGGGAAACTCAAAAAGGTTTCCTTTTTGCTGTACCAGGCTGAGCTAAGAGCCCATAAGAACACGGGTTATAATCAGCTCTTTTAAATCTTTTTATGCGCAAAGAAGATTATGTCCTTGTCCTCCTCGATTATCTCGTCAATGCCAAACAGCTCCTTGATAAGGGATTGAATCTCCTGCAGCTTAGAGCTCCTCTTGAGGATGCTGAACACAAACCTGCTCCTGCCCACCCGCTCCATCTCCTCCATGCCCTTCCTTATGTCATTGAAGTTATGGATGGCTGTGAGGCTTATCACAAAGTCAAATGTGTTGTTCTCAAATGGCAGCTCCTCGGCGCAGCCGCACATAAGCTTGTGCTTGCCCTTGTACTGCTTGACTAGCTTCTCAGAAAGGTCAATGCCAGTCACCTGGCACTTGAAAAGCTTGAGGTAAGAGCCATTGCCACAGCCAACATCAAGAAGAGTCAGGTTCTTGGACTGCTGTGTTGCCTTGCAGAGCTCTAGCTTGCCAGCAATGATAGCTGCTTTCTTTTGCTGCTCCTCCCCGTGAAGCCTGGAGTACCCTTTTGAGATGGCGTTGTAGTAGTTCATCTTGATCCAACACCGCGATTATATGTGATTAATTTAGTGTATGAGCATTGAAAACAAGAGCCAGAAAAGTAGTGAAAGTATCAAAAAGAGCACTCCTGACACAAGGTTGAAATTGAGGCCTTTCTTGTGCTTGAAATGCCCCCATGATACTAGCAGGATAATCACCATTATCGGCGTAATTAAGTATAGGAACATGAATGACATGAATATAGGCATGTACAGCCTAGCTAAATCTAGGATGATTGATAATGGCAAAAGTATTAATGATATGATTATGAAGCACAGGGGGACAGCAAGCCAAAGCCTCTGCCTTGTTGTGAGATTAACGCTCTGGAAAACAGCCTCTTTCTTGTCAGTGAAATTCCTTTCAACTGCCATGAGGTATGATGCAACCCAGAATCCTATTATGGTCAAGAAGTTGAACAATCCAAATATAGTGAACTTAACCAGCTCAGGCCTTTCTCCCCTGAACACAATTGCTCCTGCTATGAGGCTTGAAAGGCAGGAGATGATTATGAATATGAGCAGCCCCCATTTGAACGTGTGATTGATCATGCTCTTATAAAAAAGTGTTTTGGCTGGCGCCTCATTCTTCATCCACAAGTCCTGCACAAAGTGCTTTGAAGCAGTGTTTATCTTGACCTTGGTATAATCCAATTCCTTGATTTGGTTAAGGTCATAGCCAGAGAAGAACTCCTTTAGCTTGGTGTCAGGCTGGTAGCTCTTTTCAGAGAAGTATCTTATTTCTGTGTCTTTCTCAATCTCATCATAAAGCTCTGGCTGAACATGGCCAAGCACATAGATTACTGCTGGGACTACACCTTCGCCATAAACCGATGTTGGCCTGAGGGGATAATATATCTTGTCAGTCGGGAAGCTTATGAAAACCCCTAAGATCCCCGGCCTCTCATAACCTAACCTATAATATGAAGGGTAAGGCCCGTATACTCCTCGGTTAAGCTGCGTGTTGCGAAACTCAAACATATCTGAGACCCAGCTAATCACAAATGAATAATCCTTGCCGATGTACTCATCGAGCACATCCATGAATTGAGGGGGAAGGACTACATCCTTCTGTGAAAGGTAAGCTGAGAGCGCATCAGCGCTCTTGGTAGAGACAAGCTCTGTTGTCAAGCCCATCTTCTCGATGCTCTCATAGACAGTAACTTGCCCTGCTGCTGTGTCAATTAACTTTGTGCCTGCCATGAACATGGACCCGGCGCGCATGAATACAAGCATAAAAGGAGCAGGATACATCTGAGTTGCAAGAATGCCCATGAAGACTCCATTCATAGAGTCATCTGCCTTTTCTACAACATCATAGCCATTAAGGTAAGGGAAATCCTGCAAGATGTCAATCTTTGCTAGCTCTGGATTTGCTGGCACTGGAAAAAACCAAGCCATGCTCTCTGCAGAAGCCTCAGGAGAAGCATCCACTGTGAGTATCATCCTTTGGTAGCCATCCTTGAAATTGATTGCACAGTACTGCTGCTCCTCGCTAAGCATGCGCCACATGTCAACGTCACTAGGGCGAAAAATCATCCCCCCGTCAGCCATCACAGAGTTAGCCAATACTGCAGTAATCAGTATGAGAATAATCAATCCAAAGGTTTTCTTCATCAAGATAACCCTTTAACTCTATTGTTTTTAAATATTGCGTATATTTCAACAGGCAAATGAATAATTATATTAACCATAAAAGCATCCTTTAAGGTGCGATGGCTGTTAGGAAAAAAAGCAATTGGGTGGAAAGGCTGTTTGAGCTTGACAAGTTTGTTTTTGAAAAGGTAATCATTGAGCAAGAAGTGATTGATGCCATTGTCGAGCTTGCAGAGCAGACATACCCTAAGGAGTTCATAGCTTTTCTTGAGGGCAAGGTAAAGAATAAGGTGCTCAGGATTTACAGACTGAATTATCAAGAATACATTGCCAACCCTAGCTACACAGTGTACAAGATGGACTTCCCGATAACCAGTGACATTGTAGGCACAGTTCACAGCCACCCAGGCCCAAGCAACAGGCCCAGCAAGGCAGACCTGCAGTCATTCTCAAAGAAAGGGATAGTACACCTAATAATAAGCATGCCTTACTCTAGCAGCACCATACAAGCATATGATATGAATGGCAACATGATAGATTACGAAGTTGCTTGACTATTTGGCTGTAGGGTCCATTACTCTCCCTATGAACAGGATGTTGCCTGTCTCCCTTTGCTGTATGATGAAGATGAACGGGTGGTCTGCTCGGAATTGGTTAAATGGACCGGCTGATGTTTCTCCCATAATAATTACTGTTGCCGCAGCAGCTTCTGTGCCTTCTTCGTTCACATCAACAAACGCCTGGTGGAATACATCAGTGATAACAAGTTTTCTTGAGCCATCCATACCAGAGAAATCTGCATTGGTAAAGGCCGAAGGCATTCCCATCTCCTTAAACGTATCTACCATGGAATACTTGGTCTCAAACGTGAATTTAGGCATATAGACGTCAATCTGCCTCTCGCTAAGCAAGCCTCTCCATTGGCTTAGCTTATCTGCTGTGAGAATAGACTCAATTGAGCTCAAGTCATAATCAGGCTCTTTTGGCAGCAAGACTAGCATTGACAATTCTTCTCCTTTGTAAAGCATCTCCAATATCTGGAGCTCATCAGCCTCAGCATAGCTGAACTTTGCCTCCTTATCATCCCTGACCATCATCTTCACAGTGACTGTCTTGTCAGGGCTTACTCTGAATTGGGCATCGCGAGTGTCCTTTTTCTCAAACTCCTTCACCCATGTGCCTTTGAAATAAATAGCATTTGATAATACCAAGCGGGTCAAGTAAGTTATCGCGCCTTCAGGTATGATATCCTTTATCTTGTCTTGCGTCTGCTCCTCAACCCAGTCATTTATTATTACTCTTGATTTCTCAGTCTCCAAAACAAAATCAAGGTTAGTGGCTTTTCCTCCATAATACTTTTCTACCGTGCCTAAGTATTCTGGTAAGAAAGAATAGTCTTTATGAGTCCACAAAGAATTGGCAGTGCTTAGCTGGTAATCCTTGCTGCCAGAGTTCAAATTATTGTAGATCCTGGCAAAAGCCGACCTCCTAGTTAGATCATCTGCTGGGAAGTGGAACACTTGCTGCATCTCCTCTGCAGTCTGTCCTCTTGCGCCTTCATACGTCATGGCAAAGGCTGTTGAGATGCTATAGGGAGAGAAGAAGAGGTTCTTGCCAGCATTCTCAGTTTCTGAATTCAGTTTTGAGTAAAGCTCAAGAGCGAACTGGTTATTAGCATTGATAACACTCTTAACCCCTTCTATCGTTGCTTCGCTATCATCAAGCACAGACAGCGGTGCCCAAGGGGGGTTTGGCCCTGTTGTAGAATGAGGTCCAAATAAAAACCAAAATAATATTCTGCGAGTAGGGGAAAACAAGAAAAATATTATTAACAACATGATTAAGACTATTAACGATATGATTATTGTCATTAATAATCTTTTTTTATCCATAAAGGTGAAATGATATAGCACCTATAAAAATGTTCTCATAAATTCAAGCTTGTTAGAAGCTAATCAGGCAAAAGCCATCAATCGTATTTGTTTTTCTCCGCTCACCTTGATAAACGGACTAGCCCTCTTCATCACCACTCCGCACTGCCTCAAGGTTTCAGCCTTGACTGCCTTGCTCTCCCGCATCTGGATTATCTTCTCAGCAGTCTTGAGGCCTATTCCTGGAACTCTTATTAGCTCTTCAAAGCTTGCATCAGAAACATTCAATGGCTCTGTGAAAGTATTCTCAGCTATGGCAAGCTTAGGATCCTTGTTGGGCAGCATCTCCTCATTCATCACTTCCCTTACAAGGTGAAAGTCATACTTGTAAACCCTTAGCAGCCAGTCAGTGTTGTAAAGCCTGTTAGCCCTTGACTGGGGCTGCTTCTCGTGGTTCTCAAGAGGAGTGCCTTTCACAGGAGAAAAAGCAGAATAATAGCATCTCCTGAGGTTCATGTTGTCGTATTCCCATTTGCTCATCCTAAGGATTTCAAGGTCACTCTCTCCATTGGCGCCGACAATTATCTGGGTTGTCTGGCCTGAAGGAGGGCTTAGCTTCTTAATCCAGCTCTGGCGTTTAAGGATATCGCTTTGCAGCTCTTTCACACTTGACAATTCACTTAATCTTGCCTTGCTGGGCGCTTCAACATTGATGCTCAATCGCGATGCCAGCGCCGAGGCTTCTTTTACCAACTCATAGCTCATGCCTGGAAGCACCTTGAAGTGGATGTAGCCTTTGAACTTATACTTATGCCTGACAAGCCTGACAGTGCGTAACATCTTTTCTGCTGCAGCATCTGGCTCTCCAGCAATCCCGCTGCTAAGAAAAAGCCCTGTGACAATTCTTTTCTTGACAAGCACATTGAATAATCCTGATAATTCTTCAGGCTCAAAGCTAGCGATTTTCTTCTGGCAGCTACCACCAGCCCTGTTAGCGCAGTACTTGCAATCATGCTTGCAAGCATTGGTCTGGAGAGTTTTGAGAAGCGAGCAGAAATGCCCTGCCTCAGTCTTGGTCTTGATGATGCCAGGTAGGTTGTTGAGCCCTTCAGTTATCTCAGGAGGCTTGCAGATCTCACCGCCGCAGACATCATACTTGCCAGCATCACCTAAAACTCGAGCCTTGTCAAGGGTGTTCATGCAAGCCAAACGGGGTTCATGGTTTAAATAGGCTACGGGTGACTGTCCAGTGTGTCTAGTGCTTATTTTATTAAGTGAAAAAGTTGCCATCGGCACCCCGTAGGGGCCGTCCCCCGCCTCTGCAGCCAGCGAGCCGTCCTTCGCTAAAAGATCAGGCGCGGCTCGCGGTGCAGGTGCTCAGAAGTGCTCTTCTGGCACCGCAAGAGGTTACTCTTGCAGGCTGCGGCAACTTTTTCAACATCACCCATTAACTTTTTAAACACCGGCTACTACAAGAGAGAAATCATGGATTTAAATGCAAAAGAGGAGAAGAAGAAAATCATCCAGAAGATATTCTCATTGCTCTCAATAGTTGTATCCCTGCTAATCATAGGGACAATAGTATATTCCAGGCTTGAAGGCTGGGGCTTTGTTGACTCGCTGTATTTCTCAACCACAACTCTCACGACCATTGGCTATGGCGACATCACTCCTAGCACAGAAATTGGCAAGCTTTTCACAGTCTTGTTTGCGCTTACAGGAGTGGCCATAATGCTTTACTCCCTCACCATCCTAGGCACCCATTACATCCATTACCTTGACACGCACAAGCCTGCTTTTGAGCACAGGATGAAGAAAGCAATAAAGACCATTAATCCCCTTAGCAAGAAAGAGGACGGATGGTTTGTTCTTAAGGATAAGAAGAAGGAATGATATTCTGCATTAACATATTCCCAAATCTTTAATAACAACTTCATAATTCTATCTGCCATGGCAATGAATTTTGTTTCAGTAAGCGGAGTCTCTGAACTGGAGCAACTGGAAGGCATAGGCAGGGTTTATCATGGGGAAAAGATTGGCTTTCCCTTGGTCATAGGCTACCAAGTTTCTAGCAAGAGCATCAACCAGGGCACAAGAAACCCTAGGCAACCTTATTTTTCTGAACTGGGAATGCTCAATACCTTGACCGAGGACTATGGGCTTCACACAGCAGTGCATTACTACACCAAGGATAATGCTGTGATAATGGCAGACCTTGAAAAAATAATTGATGCAGGCATAGAGCCTTCAGCAACCTTGCTCCAGCTCAACACGCTTCCTTGCTCCTTGGAAGAGTTAGCAAAGATAAATGAAATGGGCTTTAATGTGATTTTCAAGGTTGCAGTGTCCAACAAGCAGGCTCCTCAAGGAGGGTACGCTGTCTGGAAAGGCGAAGGCGTGCAGGATGTCACAAGCGGAGAAGCAGCGCCTTTAGTCTCCCAGGTCGCAGAAAGGCTTGGGCTCATTGACTATGCGATGTTCGACCCTAGCCATGGCACCAATCTCAGCCTGGACTTTGACGAGAACAGCATGGCGATGAAGTTCGGAAAGGCAATAGTAAATAATCCGCAGCTCATGAAGATCGGATTAGTCTATGCTGGAGGCATCAAGCCAGGCAATGTCAGCAGAATAACACGATTATTGCATGCAAGCTTCCCAAACAGGTTTAGCATTGACACTGAGAGCGGAGTGAGAGCTAATGATGAGCTTGACCTAGGGCTTGTAAAGGAGTATCTTCTAGGGTATAAGAAGGCTTTGGAGTGAAGCCGCACCTGTGTTGTTATCTGCCCTAAAACACAAGATTTATATAACAGTTATATTATATTATAACCACTATAATCATTATAGGTGGTAGCTATGAATACAACAATCGCAATCTCTTCAAGCGTAAGGGACAGGATAAAGGAATTTGGGACGAAGGGAGAAACTTATGATGAGATAATCACCAGGCTCCTGAATTCTGCTGAGGAAAGGCAGCTGCAGGACTTGCTGATGGACACAACTGGATGCATCACTATTGATGAGGCAAGGGCAAGGCTGAAAAAATAAAATGGCACAGGTAGTGATTACAGAAGAGCTATTCGCAGACATAAAAAAGCAGTTTAGCCTTGCTGAAGCAAACACAATAGTTGACCTTTTAGAAACACTTGAAGAAAACCCTAAGAAAGGCAAAGAAGTCGGATGCATAGGTAAGGTTGTGATAAAGGAGATTAAGTACAAGAAATACAGGTTCTATTTCGTCACAGACGGTTTCAAGGTTAAATTCCTCAAGGTGGAAGAGCTACAGGACTTAATAATCAAGTTCGTCAGGATGTCGCAGAAAAAAGACCAGAAGCAAACCATCGAGGAGATAAAGCACGTCCTAAGGATGCTTGGGGAAGAAGGGTTCTGAAAAGAAAAAAGAATAGCCCTGCCAGGAAATTCGCTGGCTTTTTCTTTCCAGGTTCGAACCTGGGCCAGAGGATGTCTCCAACTTGGTGTTGCCAGAGTCCCCTATCCTTGGCCGCTAGACTACAGGGCTATCAGAGCATAAAAAAACAGCAACCTTTTTAAATAGTTTGTTGTTTCAGCAGCTTCTATGGCAAAACTAAGAAAAGGAGTCTCATATAGGAATCTGGAGAGGCCTTACACTAGAAGGTCCAAGTACCAGAAGAAGAACTATGTAGGCGCAAGCCCCCATAACCTTATTGTCAGGTATGACATGGGCGAGCTCAAGAGGAAATTCGAGTACAAGTTAGAAGTCAAGTCCTTGGATGACTTGCAGATCAGGCATAATGCGCTTGAAGCTGCCAGGAAGTCCAGCAACAGGGTTTTGGAGAAGAAGACTGGCAAGGTCGGCTTCAGGATGAAGCTTAGATTGTTCCCTCATCATATTCTTCGTGAGAATCCTTTGGCTAGCGGCGCAGGGGCTGACCGTATGAGCACAGGAATGGCCCATTCCTTTGGCAAGCCTATTGGCATTGCTGCGCAAATAAGGAAAGGACAGGTTTTGTTTGAGATCCATGTTGACAAAGCCAACATACCTGTGGCCAAGGAGGCTGCCAGGAGGATTAAGAGCAAGATTCCTTGCAGGTGCCAGCTAGTCATTACCAAGAACGAGTAAGATTACTTTATTCTCTTGCCTATCTCTCTTTTCAATTCTTCAATGCTGGTTATTGCCTTATACTCATTGGCAAAGGTTGTGAATTCATTTTGCCCTAGCAAATCTGTCTTTGAGATGTAGATTATGATTGGCTTGTCAAAGCTCTTGATTTTCCCCAATAGCTTTTTCTGGTCTTCCAATGGATAGGGCTCTGTGAGGTCAAAGATGTAGATTATCAGCTCTGCCTGGTACTTGATTGCAAGGTATGCTTGCTTTTCTATGTTGTTCATCTTCTCAGGCCTTGCAAGGGTTCCTGGTGTGTCTATGAACTGCACTTTATTCTCTTTTATGTCAGCATATCCTAGGTTGAGCTGCTTAGTTGTGAAAGCATACTCATTGATTTCCGGAGTGCTGGTTGTGAGCTTGCTTAATAGAGTGGTCTTGCCTACGTTTGGGAAGCCTGCTATGCACACTGTAAACACTCCTGTCTTTAGCACTGGGAAGTTTTTCATAGTCCTCCTTGCAAACTCCAAATATTCAAGGTTAAGTGATATCTGCGCAATAACAGAGCTGACCCTTCCAAGGTAAGCTTTCTTTACCGTGTCTAGCTGGGGAAACTCATTAGTCCTTGCCATCCTTTGCTTGTGCTCCCTTGTGAGCTCTTTTATCTTGTTAGCAGCCCACTTGACATTGGACAAGGATTTTTTTAGCTTGTCATAGTCCACAGTCACTTTTAACAGCTCATGGTAGAACTCTGGGAACTCCCCAAGGATAGGGTAATTTTTGACTATCTCTCCTAGCTTGCTTGCCAGGTTCTCGCCAATAATGCCTATCCTGTCATACTCCCTTGGCCTTGCCTTCTCAAAAGCTAGCCCTCTTTTCTTCGGGCTATTATGCTTGAGAGCCCTTTTCACAGCTATGTCCAGGTAGGTCTGGGCTTTCTCTACTCTTTTTATGTCTTGGAAGCTCATGGCTCACAAGAATGAGCGGGGTTATATAAATGTTTACAGAAAAGTTGCCGCAGCCAGCAGCAGCAAGAACGAAAATGCTTGCATTGAGTTCTTGTGCGGCTGCTTGACCGGGGGTCGGCCCCCTTGGGGTGGTCAAGGCAACTTTTCAATAAGAATCATTCTTTAAGCAGGCTCCTGTAATCTGGGAAGTAGAGAGCATTTTTCTTGTACCACTTAAGGCTCTTTTTCCTTTTCTTAAAGTAAGCTTCGTCATCTATGAGCTGGTAAGCTGTCACAACGCCGTATCCTCGCTCAAGTGCGCTTTGCGCTGCATCCAGGACGCATAAGGTGGCATTTAATCCCATGAATAAGAGCTTGTCAGGATTCCATGATGCCAGTATCTCATCCAGCTCTGGGTTTGAAAAGGCATCTGCCTGCCTTTTTGCAATAAAATTATGCCTTGGGACTTTTTTGATAAGCTCGCGCAAAGGGTTGATTGTCTTTCCGTGGTAAACGTATTCTACTGCTGCTACTGGAATATTGTTTTGGCGGCAGTAAGAGATAACTTTGCCTTGGCTGTGCACAAGCTTTTGGGCTTCAGGCACGCTTTTCAAGAAGTCTTTTTGCATGTCTATGATTATGGCTGCTGGGTTATGGGCAATATGCCTCAATCCTCTTTTCGTATCAATAGACATTTTAACTACTATTTAGTGATTAAACATTTAAATACTTTTCGGTTCAGAATCCAGCAAGATGCTTTACGAAGGAAAAAACTGCAAACCTTTAAAAACACCTGCCCTTTCCAAAGCCTTGACTGAGCGCGCTCAGAGAAGCGTAGGCTCGGAGGGTATACCATGGAATTTAAAGTGAATATAGGAGATCCCAAAAGCAAGAGAAGCGTACAGAAAGTTGTTAGCGGCAAAGAAGCTGAGTTCTTTCTTAAGAAGACCGTGGGCGAGAAGATTTCTGGAGACGCCATAGGCTTTGCAGGCTATGAGTTCGAGATAACAGGTGGAAGCGACTACTGCGGCTTTCCCATGAGAAAGGACGTTAGAGGCACTGCAAGAAAGAAAATCCTGATAGTAGGAGGAGTAGGCCTAAGAAAGAACGCTCCTGGAAGGAAAGTGAGAAAGACAGTAGCAGGAAGCACCATCTACTCAAGGACAGCGCAGATAAACCTGAAAGTGCTCAAGCAAGGAGCAGCCCCTCTGATAGAGGAGAAGAAAGAGGAAGGAAAGGCAGAGGAAAAGAAAGCTGAAGGGGAAGCCAAGGCAGCTGAGGCAAAGGAAGCCAAGGCAGAGGCAAAGGAAGAGAAGAAAGCAGAGGAGAAAGCTGAGGCCAAGAAGGAAACCAAGGAAGAGAAGCCCGAAGTAAAAGAGCATAAGGAAGCCAAGCCTAAGAAAGAGCCTAAGAAGGAGTGAATTGCTACTTTCTAGTGGTTAATTAAGAAAGATTTATAAATCGGGAATGAGTCCTCTATCGAGAAGATAGAGGTAGGTTTCGTGGAAAAAAAGAAGAACCAAAATCTGGAGACAATTCTGAAGCAAAAAGAAGTTCCTTCTGCTGTTGAATTAGTTAAGAAAATGAGCATCGACTCAGAAACAAGCCAAGAAATGATTCGGCAACTCCAGCATCTTGATGATGAAAGAGAGAAGAAAATAATTATCGGAAAAAAAGCATTAGAAGTGGGAGATCTCCACACAGCCCTCTTCGCATTGTCTAGCGCTGAATTCAAAGATGATAAAGTATATTCTGAACTGGGAGACCGGTTTGTTGATTACGCTGAAAAAATGTTTCATGAGGACCCCTTCATCTACGAAGGAGGGTATTTCAACGCCGAGATTGCATATAACCAAATTAAGGATGAAAATTTAAGAAAACAAAAACATAATGAAGCGGCAAAAAAAGTTCTTGCCATGAGTGAGAGATATGTATTAGGAAAATTCAGGTTTTATAAGGACGCGGCAGGGTTTTATCATTACGCCAGAGAAGATATGAAGCTTGTCGAACTCGGAGATGAAGCGTTGAATGCTGCACTTAAGACAACCGACCGCTATCTCTTCCCAAATGTAATCTTTAATGATACCATGATAATATACGGGCTCATTAACGATAAAGAGCTTTTTGAAAAGAAAGTAAGGATGACTCTTTACAGGCTGATGGAGCAAAAATATATTAATTTTGAATGGGTCGGCAAATGTCTCATAGCGTCCAGGATGGGGAAAGAAGATGAAATAGGGTGGGACAAGGACACTTTGGCCAAGATATCTGAGCTTCATTACAGCAAAAGCCCAAAAGATAACATCCTAGGCTATCTCATCCCGGAGGCCAAAGAGCTAACTGACAGCGAATTAGAAGCTCTTGCAGATGAAGTTTTTGAGCACGAAATCAAAAAACCAAATAAAGAAATCGATCTGGTATTCGGAAAGAAAGAAGAAAAAAGAGAGCTACAGCAAGCAAAATCCTTGTACCGAAAGATCAAAAGAAAGTTATCTGCCGAAAAACTGAGAAAGCTAGGAAAAAGAGCAGAGAAAAAGAAAGAATTCTCATTTGCCATGTGGGCCTATAAAGAACTTAATTCTGAAAAAGACATGGATAGGATTGTGAAAAAAGCTATTGAAGACGGACAATTCAAAGAACTGCTGTATATCTTAGATGAAAGAGCAACTCACAATAATAAGGGTTTAGTATACGACGAAATAAGGCAAAAAGGGCTTTTGGATGGGTTTAATAAGGCCTTTGAGAAGAATAAGGTTAGTGACGCATATTTCTTAACAATGCACCTAATGCCTGAGCTTGTAAGGGATAAATTATTGCAAATAGGAGATTCCAAGCTTGAAAAAGCAGAGAATAACGGCGATTATGATTATGTACAAGACATCTACAAAAAAGCAGAGCATACCCTAACCGCTGAAAAATTAAGAGAAATCGCTAAAAAGCTAAAATTATCTGGAGAGAAAGAATTAAGCGACAAAGTAATAGAGTGCGCTCAATATATTGAAGGTCTAGGCCCTGATAAGTTTCCTCTTATCAAAGAAATTGAGAAAAACCCGCAAAACATACTATTCTGGAATATCAGAAGTTCTATTGAGGATTCTGAGAATTACAGGACAGCTGAAGACCCAGAACGAAAAGCTGATTTCTTAAAATGGAAAAAAGAATCACTTGAAAGAATCGCGGCATTAGCAAAGGTTAATGACATTTCTAGAGTGGATCAGATTATTGATGAGTTTGATCATTATGAAAATAGCCAAGCGCTTATAGATTTCGGGCTTAAGGCATTTGAAAAAAAACAATATGGCTTCAGTTATACGGCCTTAAAGAAGGCAAAGGATTTCAGGAACTTGCGGAAGTTAGGAAAAGTATTGCTAAAACAAAAGAATTATTCAAATGCGGATTATTTCTTAAAGGCTGCAGGAGGAGAAGGCAATGCATCACTAGTGTCCAAAGCGCTTAAAGAAGATTTGTTGACTGCAATACGACAAGATATGCCCAAAGGCTTGGATTTCCTACTGAACATACTTAGAAATGAAGAGCTGAAAAAACATTTTAATCTTGAAACAGAGCAAAAACAAGAAACTCTAGGCCATATTAGCGTGGTTTCTTCCTTGAGTCTGAAAACAGGGAAGCTTCTCGGAGATTTCAACATAGCAGTAAAAGCCGATGAATACAGGCTGACTGGGAGCCAATCACTAGATAAAGAAGTCATGGTGTACAAAAAATTAAGGACTAACGACTTATCCATGCCTAAAGTGCTTAAGCTAGACAAGGTAGATGAGTTTTATGTTGGCGTTTTTGAATATTTGCCAGGAAAATTGCTTATTGAGCAAACAATAAACTCTGATGTGGTTGAAAGAGTCGTGAAAGAAACAAAAAAGATTCAGAGAATTCTTGCAACTAGCCTAAATCCTGATGAGAAAACGATATTCCTTGAAGAAGGATTTGGCAAAGATGACTTCTACAGCCATAAAATAGCTGCCAGGTTCAAGGAAAAGATGCGGATTGACCTGAATGAAGAGCTATTAAGGCCTTTGGATACTTATTTGCTAAGTGAAGATGTCAAGAAATCAAGAACAGTGGTCACTGACAGGAACCCTACTAACATCATATACAATCCGAAAACAGGCCAGCTGCAGATGATTGATTTCAATGCCGCAAGGGTAAGCCTGCCTCAAGAGGACTGGG
Source organism: Candidatus Woesearchaeota archaeon (assembly GCA_016935175.1). Classification (GTDB taxonomy): domain Archaea; phylum Nanobdellota; class Nanobdellia; order Woesearchaeales; family SM23-78; genus SM23-78. Next base: position 39,578 of record JAFGRK010000032.1, read on the forward strand.
CTTTCTTCATAGACGACCCAAGGCTAAAGACAAGCCTAACAAGGGATGAGATGATACAAGCCTACGCAGAAAACCCACAGGACACAACCACCTTCCACTACATAGCAACCTACAGGAACTTGATACAGACAGCCATGAGATGGGTAGACGAACCACAAGACAAGCAAATAAGCTACCACAACCTACAAAGAGCCAAGGAATCAGCAAGAAAAATAGGGCTGACAGAGCTAGTACAAGAGATAGAGCAAAAAATAGAGCCGATGTACAAAGGATTATAAGATGAGCCTTGAAGACAAAATCTCAAGAAAGGAGTTGTGGCTTAATGAATTAAAGAAGCTACAGTCCTGGCTTGAGGAATTCGCTGAAAATAACAAACCAGAGAATTGGCTCAAAAGGCTGCTTGAAGACTATGACAAAAGAAATAAAGGCAAAAAATTTACTTCTTCGGATGAGCTAAGTGAACAGCTTCCGCTAAAAAAAAGGATTAGCAAGTCGTATATACGCAAACACTCCAAACAAAACTATGATGCAAACCGAAGCCATAGCAGCTTCGATACAGAAAAGGTCGATCGCTCGGTTGGCTACAACCTATTTCAGTTTTTTCAATTAATACGAAACAAGGACCTTACGGAGCACCCTCTTGGCAGAAGAGTTAAATTTTTGAGAGGTTACAAGCTTGAAGAGGAGCATTACGTCCAGTTGTACTTTAAATTTAAAGAGCATTTTGCTTCTCGCGGGCTTACTGAGAAAAAACTGGGTCAGTACCATAAGCATTTCTCTGTGAGAGATATTATTAACTTGTATATGGTTGAAGATTACGAGCCGAAAATAGCCAACCAATACGCAGAAAATTTCAACACAGCAGTTGAAGCTATGCAATTAATAAAAGATAGGTGCCCACTGGACATAGCATTAAAATACAATCCTCGATTTAACGGCATTGAAAGGGCTAGGCTTTTTAAGACCGGGTGCTTACCTGAAGAAGCAAATGAATATTATAAGAAATTAAAAGGAGATATCTTATCAGATCTATATCTGCTGGGAGTGAATAATGAGAATTTTAACATAAAGATGCAGAAAAGGTTTCATAATCTACTGTCGGATTTTATTCCGGGCATATATCGAGATCATTCGTCAGAAAAATCAAAAGCAAAGTTCATAGCCTCAGGATTCAATGCGATGATAGTTCAAATAGACTACGGCATGGGATCTGATAAGCCTAACGAAGCACTTAAAATTAGCGAAAAAATCCTGAAAGAGAGGCGTTTGCATGAAAGGCTTCAGTTAGAAATGGGCTATAGGAAAGAAAATTTAAGGAATGTCATAAGATGTCATGGAACATACGTACGAAATTGGGATGAGAATGAAGCATTAAGATTAGAGTATATCGAGGGGGAGACACTGGAAAGAATCCTTGTAAAGAAAGGGGCACTAGACGAAAAAACCACAATACTGCATGTCAAGGATATTCTTCATGGGTTGGAAGAACTGAGAAAAGCAGGAATTTATCACTCAGATATACACGATAAAAATATAATGGTCGACTATGTTAATAGGCGCACATTGATAATCGACCTAGGAGAGGCAACAACAGAGCCGCATGAAATAAATAAAGGCAACAGGAGATATGGAGGCAATAACGACCTTATATCTTTAGGCCAGCTTATCTACAAGATGTACACAGGGCACAATCTCTTCCATGAGAAACCAGGAATAACAAGTGACCTTGACAAGGAAGAGATAAGAAGGGAGAGGGAAGAAACATATGCTAGTCCCATAAAGAAGGGGAATATGCTGGCAAAAGTAAGGCAAGATCTCCCAAAAGAACTTGGGAAGATTACAGCCACCATGCTAGATGACGACCTTTGGACCCAGCCGGATATTGGCAGAGTCAAGAAGGTTCAACAAATGCTAGAGAAGTATGCCAAATAATTATTGGTAAGCTTAAAATAAGTCCGTTAACTAATGAACTGCCTATCCTGATGTCAAGGTAAAGAATGGGCCTGTCATGTCCACAATTTTTCTCACAATCGTGGCAAGGTAATGAACCACCACAAAATCATCTGGAGTGATCTTGTTCCTTATGTCATACAACACTTCAAAAAGCAGCTTGTCCTTCTTTAGGTTGATGTCTTTTATCTTGCTCTTGTCCTTGCTGTAAAAGGCATGAAAGAACAATTCAAACAAGTCATTAGTTTCCTTAAAAAAAGCAAGGCACTCCTTGCTGAACTTCTTGGGCTTTGCCTCTGAGCCAAACCTGTATATGTAATCATACTTATTAGACGCCTTTTCAAGAATCTGGACAAGCATGTACCTGAATATAAGCAAGTCGTCATTTCGGTGGTACTTATTAAGGATTCGTTTGCAGAAATCAGCGTATCTCGTCACCATAAAACGAGCATAATTAACACTATTATAGTCCTTGAAATCATTGTTCCCGACAGCCCCATATGTTTTCTGGCTGTTTTGGAGTATCAACTGAAAAATCTTCCTTACCATGTTATCATACTCAGAATCTAACCCGATAGCGACGTTTTTCAGCACACAATGCTTGGAATCAACCTCCATCATTTCCAAGCCAAGGAGAGTATCCACTATCTTTTGAATCTCAGGTGTCAGGTCCTCTTTTTCATAAATGACTTCTATCTCATCATAACCTTTCTTATAGGCATGCGATATTATGGCTCTCATGTAAGAGTGGTTGCCCCGGTCAACCTTAAGAGAGAACTTGCTTAAGGTTAGGCCTGTCTTACCTTGTAGCTCTAACACAGAGCCATTTTCATTCACCTCAACCTCATCTCCCTTCTTCAGAGCGTACTTCTGCGCCCACTTGCTCGGCAAGCTTACAGTAAGCGTGTTCTGGCCTACCAGGTTGATTTTTCGCTTCATCTTACCCTGAATATACTTCAGCTAATATAAATACTTTTCGCTTTCATAATTACATAATTACTAGTAATAATTATAATTGACAAAAGTATATATATTTTACCGCTAATACTATCCGTAAAGGTTTCAGGCTTTGAAGAAAGCCTTCAAGAAACCGGGAGGACATCCAAAATGCTAAAGCCAACTGATTTCAGGATTATTTCAGCTTTAAGGCAGAATGCCAGGGAAAGCCTGACTAACATCAGCAAGAAGGTCAAGATACCCATTAGCACGCTCTATGAGCGCCTAAAAAGCCATGAGAAGAGCATCATAACCAAGCATACCACCCTGCTGGACTTTGCCAAGCTAGGCTACATGTGCAGGGCTAATATCATGCTCAGGACAGCCAGGGAGCACAGGGACAAGCTAGGAAGCTTCCTAAAGGCCCATCCAGCCATAAACAACCTGTACAAGGTCAACAATGGCTATGATTACCTGGCAGAAGGGGTGTTTTCCCATATAAAGGACATGGAAGACTTCCTGGAAGAGCTGGAAGTGAGCTTTCCCTTGGAAGAGAAGAAGACCTTTTACCTGGTAGAGGAGCTGAAAAGGGAGGATTTCATGAGCCAGGAGTTAATTATATAATTATAAATCGTTATATAAGGTATAAGAAAAAATTATATATATTATCCAAACAATACATAACGTAAGAATTCCGAAGATGACACTCAAAATTTCAGATTTGGCGGAGAGAACGCGGAAAATGTTAGCGAGGGTATAAAAGAGACCTGAGCAAAGCAAAAAAGATAGGCGAGAAAAACCAAAAAGAAAATCTCGCCAAGACACCGGCAACGGGAGAGTATTACACAAATAAGAATTAGCGAGAGCTATGGAGGAGATGAAAATGGAACAAACAAAAAAGCCAGAATACCTTATAAGTAAGGGAATAGTAGAACTATTACAGAACAGGTACGGGTTGAATCTTTCTGAGAAAGCTCGCACTAATATAATGGTACTTGAAAATGAATTTGTAGACACTCTAGAGAGGGAGATTTCTGATGTCTACGATTATAAGACTATATCTGCTAAAACAATAGAAAACACTGTTGCAGAACAACTAAAGCAAAATAATCTTAATGATCTTCCGTTGATATGCCTTGATGATGTCTACTTCAAGGGATTCAAAATCGATGGGACCATAAGTGCAACAAGGCTTCTGGAGGACATCAACGATTTCAATAAAAAGGCTATTGGCCCAAGAAAGGGGTTTCCATCTCTAGAACAGCAACTTGATCTTCTAGAACAAGACTATGCTGGAAAAGAAGTTGCGCTAATTGATGTCGGCGTCTTTGAAGGAGAAACACTTTTAAAAGAGATATACGATAAGGAGACAAAAAAGCTCATATCTAAAGAAGGCATAATCCCTGATCTAAAGAAAAGGGGAATACGAGTTAAGGAGCTGTATGTCGGGATAATGAATGAGCCAGTTATTGAAAAATTCCAAAGAGAAGGTGTGAAGGTTATTCCGGGAAATAGATATGATTTTAATGACGGAGATTGGCTAGAAGTAAGGGATCTTCTTGGCCTAGATGGCAGGAAGATAAATCCTGACAGCCACAATATAATAAATGGAACTCACCTGTTTGCAAGGTATATACATGACCCAAAAACATTGAAAGACGGCGCTAGCATTGCAGATGGTGTAACCGCAGCCATAGTACTTGACTTATGTAACATGTACCAAAAAAAGATAATGAGAGAGATAAGGAAAGATGGTTATCAAATAATTGAAGGCTTTATCAATTCAGATCCCAGGCTTTATACATTGGATTTCAAGAAAAATGATAAAGAATTAGCTCAGTAAACGAGATGAAAAAATGAAAACTATAATAATTTCAACCTTTGCAGAGGATCGTATCATTACAGACTCCGGGATGAAAAAGCGAGACGGTGGACCTGCTCTTTTCATAAAGAATTTTTTTGATAAAGCAGGTTTAGAATATGAATTGATTTCAGGGGAAAAAGCTATCGTAGAAATTGACATGCGAAATAAAAAGGAAATCGGAAAGATAAAACAAGTGGCCTCAATTCAATATGACCCTGACAAGGTAAAAGATTCAGGATTAGTGCTCGTTTCCACCTTGCTTAAAGAGTTCCCTTTAAAGGCGTACGGGGCTTTTCCTTGCGTGGATATACAAGGTTATGTCCGTAGCGCTACTGGATTCGGAAAAAAGAAATATTTCGATTCACCAGAGTTAGAGAAATTTGCCATTATCAAAGGAACTGAGAACGAATTAAGGTATGTGCCCATCAGCAGGATGAAAGGGAAGAATATCGTAATTAAAACAAAGGGAGCGCAAGGGTTTGACGTCATTTCGGGTGGAAAAGAAAAATATTTCACAGCAAAAAAAGTAAAATCTCCCAATACCATTGGTGCAGGAGATACATTCTTTGCTGCGTTTTGTACTCACTACTACAAAACAAGAGATATCGATAGAAGTGCATTATATGCCAAAGAAAAAGTATGTGAATTTTTAATGCAAAAGAGTGATTAAAATGGAACTTGTAAATGAATATACGGATATTTTCGGGAAGCTTTTGAATCAGGTTTCGCTAGTTTCAGAAGAGGAAGCAAAGAAAAAGGTAAGCAACAATAAGAAAAACCTAGAAAAACTTATGGGGCTTGACCCTGCTGAAAATTTCAAGATATACTTTGAAATCAAAAATAAAGCCATAGGTGCAATTAAATATCAGGCAAAGCCGATTAAAATAAGAGAGAAAAGGGACGATGGACTACACCTAGTCAACGTCAATCCCTACTTAGAAATCAGCGACATATCCGTTTTGGAGGAATACAGAGGTGAAAGGCTTTCAAAGCAGATTTATAACAACATACTTGACTTGTTCAGTGCTAATGAATCTTATAAAATCACCCCCAACTTACTTATCGGAGGAATCGGCCAATTGAAGGATTTTTATAATAATTTATATAAACTTGGAGAATACTCTAAAGACAGCGAGTTCATTCCAAAAGAGGTATTTAAGGATCAATGGGGAATGATTGAAGGCGTGCGACCTGAAACAAAAGGCACAGAGGTATACGCAACGAGACTAGGGCTTAAGGTCGTAGGTTCGAGTAAAACTCACGGTGGGCCAATTTACCTATCCGCAGATTTAGAATCTACCTTAATGAGGAGAGTATAATGGAACCAATAGAATTGCTAAAAAGGCTTGTGGACATAAAATCGGATTGCACTGCCTCAAACAGGGAAGTCATTGATGTAATCTCAGGGCTCTTTGCTCAATACCGTAGAGAAATAATTCCTCAGGCAAAAAGCAACACCGGAATGTATAATCTGATTATAAAAATAAAAGCGAAATGCAAAAATAAGAAAAAGTCATTTGTCTTCGTGATGCACACCGATACTGTAAAGGGAAAATGGTTCAGAAAATCAGTGGAAAGTGAAGGAAAAATAATAGGACTGGGAAGCTGTGACATGAAAGCAGGAATCGCAGCAGTATGTACTGCAGTCCTGGAGCAAGATTATGAGCGTGACATATATCTAGTGTTCAATTCAGATGAAGAAACATCCGGATTAGGTGCAAATTTAACCAGTGCAAGGCTAAGTGTAAAAGACGCTATTGTAATTGTTCCAGAGCCCACGTCAGGAAAGATCTGCATAGGCCAAAACAGCTGCGTAGGGTACGAAATAGCAACGAAGGGAAGGTCCTTCCATTCCAGTCTCAATAAAGATGCTGCTTTCAATATGAAAAATAATGCAATCAGTAAAATGAGCAAGATAATATCATTCCTAAATGTGAACCAGAAGCAAAATAAGAGTATAGATAGCCAAAACATCGGATTTATTGAAGGCGGAATAACTGCAAACGTCATACCAGATTACTGTAAAATGAAATTCGAGCAAAGGTTCAAGCCTATATCAAACACAAAATTTGAAATCGCAAATTCAATAAAAGAGCTACAGCGCCTTGGGGCTGTTGATATTAAGCTAAATTTTAATGGTGAAAGCTTTATCAATAACAACAAGAAGTTGATTGATAAATTCCAGAAAATAGTTACAAAATACTACCCTGCTACAACAGGCTTATTCAAAGCATGGAGCGATGCCGTGATTTTTAGGAAGTCAGGATCGTGCTTTATTTTTGGACCTGGAAATTATGAGCAAGCACACCAAAAGGGCGAATACGTTAAAAAAAGCGAGGTTATCATGTTTAAGAAAATATATCAAGAGTTATTAACTAAAATGTGAGGTGAGGATTATGAAAAGAAAGTTACAAATCGGAGTTATGGGTTCAACATCAGACCTTAATTATTCAGGTAAAGTTGATGCTTTAGCCGGAAAAATTGGGGAGCTTATTGCTAAATCAGGCAATATAATAGTATACGGAGCTGAAAAAGACTTTGATAGCTTATCAACTTCCGCTGCCAGGGGGGCAAAAAAGTTCAACGGCTTAACAGTAGGTGTTACTTACGGAAAAGGTAAAGATATTTACGATAAGAACAACACTGACGTTATCATCTCTTCTGGGCTTGAGCGAGGTGGTGGCAGGGAGTTTGTATTAGTGAACAGCTGCGATGCCATCATTGCCATCAGTGGCGGATCAGGAACTCTTACCGAAATAGCAATTGCTTATCAGCTTAATGTTCCAATTATCTGTTTAAAAGGAGTTGGCGGATGGAGTGACAAACTCGCAGGAAGCTATATTGATGACAGAAAAAGAATGAAGTGTATTATTGCCAAAAATCCAAAAGAAGCTGTGGCACTAGCTATTGCTTCTGCCAAAGCTAAAACAAAGAGTTGAAAATCTTTCGGTTTTTCCGAATAAATTACTAAAAAAATAGCGTGAGCTATATTAAACGGTCGATATAATAGGTGATTAAAATGAATGTAAACAATCAAAAAAACAAGACAACCAAGGAAAAGCATATCGGCATCACAGGTAATGATCTTTCCTTAGACGACTTCATTCTTGTCGCAAGGCATAAGTACAAGGTTTTCTTAACAAAAGAGGCTAAAAAAAGAATTCTGAAATGCAGAAAAGTCGTTGATAATCTTGTGGAGGATGAAAAAGTTGTCTATGGTTTAACAACCGGCTTTGGCTCATTAGCCAATATATCGATATCAGCAGATAAAGCCGAAGAGCTCCAGGAAAATCTTTTAAGAAGCCATGCTTGCGGTGTTGGAAGACCTTTTAGCGAGGAAATAGTCCGTGGTATCATGCTCTTGAGAGTGAATACTTTTGCCAAAGGGTTCTCAGGAATAAGATTATCCGCTGTAGAAACTATCATTGAAATGCTTAACAAAGGAATATATCCCTTTGTACCTGAACAAGGCTCTGTTGGTTCAAGCGGAGACTTATGCCCGCTATCACACCTTTTCCTTGTAATGATAGGAGAAGGAGAGGTATTTTTAGAAAGAAAAAGAGTCTGTGGGGCAGAAGCCATGAAAAAATTAGGAATAAAACCTATAAAATTGACTTCAAAAGAAGGCCTAGCTCTTAACAATGGAACGCCAGTAATGACTGCTATCGCAGCAATAGCTGTGTATGACAGCTTTAATCTTATCCAACACTCAATAATTTCCTCAGCAATCACAATGGAAGCCCTAAAAGCAAATAGCAGCGCTTTAAAGGAAGAAATACATTTAGCAAGACCTCATCAAGGCCAAATTAGAACAGCGCAAATATTGAGGAAAATATTGAGAAACAGCCAACTAATAGACTCTAACAAGAAAAAGGTACAGGATGCCTATAGCATAAGGGCAACGCCAGTAGTTATTGGAGCCAGCCTTGACACATTAAATTATGTGAAGCAAGTAGTGGATACAGAGATGAACTCCGCAACTGACAATCCATTGATTTTTGGAGAAAATGCCTATTCAGGAGCAAACTTCCATGGCCAACCCATTGCTCTAGTAATGGATTTCCTAGGCATAGCTATGAGCGAGATAGCTGATTTGTCAGAAAGAAGAATATCAAGATTGCTAGATTCATCCCTTAATGAAGGCCTGCCTCCATTTTTGATAAACAAACCAGGATTAAACAGCGGGCTGATGATACCTCAATACACAGCAGCATCATTAGTCTCTGAGAACAAGGTGCTGGCTCATCCTGCATCTGTAGACTCAATACCTACTTGCGCAAATCAAGAGGACCATGTAAGCATGGGAACCATAGCTGCCAGGAAGGTACTCAAGATAATATTCAATGTTCAAAACGTTATCGCAATTGAGATGCTTACAGCAGCCCAGGCCTTAGAGATGCGGATTGAATACGAGAAGCTTCTGCCAGGTCCTGTGGTTACAGAGGTTTTAAAAACAATAAGAACATTCGTAGATTACTTAGAGCAAGATCGAGTGCTTTACAAAGACATTAATAAGCTGAGCAAGGCAATATTAGAAAGAAAATTAATAAAGGAATTAAGTTATAATAGTGAAATAGCTTAAGGTTAGAGAAAAACTAAATGAAAGAAAAAGAGAATCCCAATGACAGGACGAAAAAAGAAATTTGAGGATGTCATCATCGACACTGACCCTGGCCATGATGATGCAATGGCCTTGATGCTAGCGCTCAAATCCCAGATTTTCAAGGTGCATGCAATAACTACAGTTGCTGGTAACTCAGGAATTGAGAATACCACTCGCAACGTCCGGTTCATCTTAAAGCTCCTGGAAAGAGAAGACATCCCTGTCTATTCCGGGGCAAAAAAGCCTTTGAAGCGAGAGCTTGTGACTGCAGTTGTGCATGGGAAGAGCGGGCTTGAAGGAATAGACCCAAAAAACCCTGCAAAGCTTACTAATAATGCTGTCAGCAAGATAATCAGCATTGTGAAGGAGAATCCTGGCAAAATAACCCTTATCACCTTGGGCCCGCTCACTAACATAGCCAAGGCCATAAAGCAGAACCCTAGAGTGATGAGAAAGCTAAAAGCAATAGTCATGATGGGAGGAGCCATTAGAGTGGCTGGAAACATGAGCAGAGTAGCAGAGTTCAACATCTTTGTTGACCCAGAAGCAGCAGACATAGTAATGGGGTTTCCTGTGAAAAAAGCAATTATACCATTGGATGCCTGCAATCATGTAGTGATGCAACCTTCAGATTTTGCCAAGATAACCAACCAGTCATTAGCAATTCCAATAAAGAAGATGATAAAACCCTACATAGCAAACACTCTCAAAGTAGAAGGGATTAACGGCGCATTGATGTACGACCCATTAACTGTTTATTATCTAATCAATCCAAAGGCTTCCAAAACTAAAGAGATGAATGTGGTGGTGAAGACAAAAGGAGAGCTGGCAGGCATGACTGCAGCCAGTAAGAAAGAGCCAGCTAATGTTACTGTTGTTGAAAGAACCTCAGCCAAGCAATTCAAAGAAGATTTTATTAATATATTGTCATTATGAGTGAACCTTCAATGATCGAGCTCGAAAAGACTTTTCTCGCAAGAGAACTGCCAAAAGGACTGAAGAAATGCAAATCAAAGGAAGTAATAGATATATACTTCCCTAAAGAAGCCAAGCATCCTACTATCCGCATAAGGAAGAACGGGGACAAGTACGAGATTACTAAAAAGGAAAGGCTTGACCCTAATGATGCTTCTGTGCAAAAAGAGCATACAATCCCTCTTTCCAAGGAGGAATTCTTAGCATTGAGCAAGCTGGATGGCAAAAGGCTCAGCAAAGTAAGGTATTATTATGATTATAATGGAAGAACAGCTGAGATTGATGTCTTCAAAGAAGGCCTAAAAGGGCTAGTGGTCATTGATTTTGAGTTTGAAACAGATGAAGACAAGGATAATTTCAAGATGCCTGGTTTCTGCCTTGCAGACGTCACACAGGAAGAGTTCATAGCTGGAGGGATGCTCTGCGGGAAAAAATACAAGGATATTGAGGCTAAGTTGAAAAAGTATGGCTATAAAAAGCTTTAAAATCCTCTCTGAAAAAAGAAACATTTAAATTAACCTATTCTGTTATTAAGCTTAGGGGTGTATAATTTGGATTACAAGGTAGAAATTGCCAAGCTTTTAGCCAAGGAGGCCAAGCTTAAGGAGTCAGATATAGAGCCTCTTATAGAAATCCCCCCATCCCCTGAACTTGGCGACTTTGCTTTTCCTTGCTTTGTCTTGGCCAAGCAGCTCAAGAAAGCCCCTAATATAATTGCCCAGGAACTGGCTGCCAAAATCAAGCCCAAGGCCCCTATTTCATCTGTCAAAGCTGTTGGGCCTTATCTTAACTTCTTTGTTGACAAGATCAAATTATCCTCAGACGTAGTCAAGGACATCCTTAACTGCGGCGCTTGCTATGGCAGCTGGCCTTTGAACCATAAGAAAGTCATGGTTGAGTATCCTGCTCCAAACACTAACAAGCCTTTGCATCTTGGCCATGTCAGGAACATGCTATTAGGCAATTCTATCTGCAACATCTTAGCATTTGCTGGCTACCAAGCTATTCCTGTTGACCTGGTCAATGACAGGGGCGTTCATATCTGCAAGTCTATGCTTGCTTACCAGAAATGGGGCAAGAACAAGAAACCTGACAAGAAATCAGACCACTTTGTAGGAGACTTTTACGTCATGTACAGCCAGAAGGAAAAAGAAAACCCTGAGCTGGAAAAAGAAACCCAGGAGATGCTCAGGAAATGGGAGGCTGGTGACAAGGAAGTAGTTGCCCTGTGGAAAAAAATGAGGGATTGGTCTCTTGACGGCTTCAAGGAGACTTATGCAAAATTCGATGTTTACCATAAAAAAGTGTATTATGAGTCTGAGATTTATCAGCATGGCAAGGAAATAATCCTTGATGGCTTGAAAAAAGGCATTTTCCAAAAAGATGAGAAAGGAGCTGTCATATCAGACTTAGAAAAGGATGGGCTTGGAAAAAAAGTCCTCTTAAGAGAGGATGGCACTGGCATCTACATCACTCAGGACTTATACCTTGCCAAGGTCAAGTTTGATGAGTTCAAGATGGACCGCTCAGTCTATATTGTGGCAAATGAGCAGAAATACCATTTCCAAGTTCTCTTCAAGCTCTTAGACATGTTAGGCTTTCCTTTTGCCAAGAACTGCTACCACTTAGCCTATGGCATGGTCTACCTTCCCGAGGGAAGGATGAAGAGCAGGGAAGGAACAGTGGTTGATGCTGATGATCTGCTTGTTGAGATGGAAAAAGAAGCAGAGCAAGAGATTAAGAAGAGGCATAAGGAGCTAAAAAAGCAGGAAGTTGATAAGAGAAAAGAAATCATTAGCAAGGGAGCCTTGAAGTTCTTCATCCTCAAGTATGACCCTATGAAAGACTTCACCTATGACCCTAAGGAAAGCATCAGCTTTGAAGGAGAGACAGGTCCTTATGTGCAGTATGCCCATGCAAGGATATGCTCAATATTCAAGAATTTGAAAATAAAGAAGTTTGAGCCAGAAAAGATAAAACCTGCATTTGACCACAAATTAGAATTAAGGCTGATTACATTGCTTGCTGATTTCCCAAGGATTGTGAGCGAGTCTGCTGAGCAGTACAAGCCAAGCCTTGTTGCAAGGTATGCACTTGAGCTGGCCCAGGCTTTTAATGAGTTCTACCATGAATGCCCAGTATTAAAGGCAGATAAGAAAGTCATGGAGTCAAGGCTTGTGCTGATTTTCTGCGTCAAGCAGGTGTTAAAGAACGCACTTGATCTTCTAGGCATACAGGCTCCTGAAGAGATGTAAGTAATTTTTCTAAATAACTCAGTGCGACCTTTTCTTTAGCAAAGAAAAGCTCGCCAAAAGAAATATTGGAGTGTTAATGGCCTTGGATAGGGTTTTGTTGCATTGCAAGCTTTTTCAATGATTTCTCATAGTCGCCTTTCTTATAGATCCGCTGCCATTTTCTCACAATATCTGCTGCATAGGTCCTGATGACAAGGTTTTTCATCCTTTTCTTGGTCTCGTCCCAAGCATCCACTAGCGACTTATAGAAAACATTCTTTTCAGGGATATATTTTTCCTTGGCTTTCACTATCTTTTGCCATTGCTCTTTTTTCTTTTCATTAGCATTGTGGACAAAGCTTTTCGCATAATAGATGCTGAAGTTGATTGGGAATCCTATTGAGAAGTCATAAGCCCAGTTCATCCAGTTGCCATAGTTAAGGTTTCTCTTGAGGAAGCTTCCTAGGTATCTTTGCTTCATCAAGGCTAGCGGCAAATTCTGAAGCTCAAAAGCATCCACTCCTGGCTCTGGCTTGTAGCAAAGGAATAATCCATCGTACTTGTCCCAGCCTATGACTGATTGCGGCGGAATCCTATCTTCTGCTTCTAGCTTTGTCCTTAATTCTGAGCCTGGCAAGGGCACTGCATTGAATATCTGCACAGTATCAATCCTTGCCTGCTTGAAGAACTTGGCATAAGCATTTGCTTTTTGCTTTAAGCTAAGGCCTGACTTGTATTCTGAGTCATTGAACGTCGGATAGCCAAAGATGAACATGCCGTGTAAGTGAAAGCTTCTTGACAGCTTCCTTGACCTTTGAACAAGCTTCTCAACTGTAACTCCTTTTCTCATGGCTTTTAATTCCTCGTTTATAGGGCTTTCATAGCCAATAGCCATGCCTGAAACTCCCCCGTATTTCATAGCCTCAATCAATTCATCATTCTCTGCTATCTCAGTCCTGACCTGAACCATCAAGTCAATTTTCTTCTTGGAATTAGTTCTGTAGTCTCCTAGCATCTTGCACAGCTCTATGGCCTCAGGGATGTTCTGGGCAAAGTTATCATCAACAATAAAGAATGACTTGTAGCCTTGCTCAATAAAGCCTTTTATCTGGCTAAAGGCTTTTTCAACAGAGGCTGCCTTGAATGCTCCGTATTGCTTGTTCACCACGCAGAACTCGCACTTGAAATTACAGCCCCTTCCCCTGCTTATGGGTATTGAGCTCCAGTCTTTCCCCATAAATCTTACCAATCCTAAGTCAGGGTCTGCTAGCTCATCAAGGTTCTTTATGGGCTCTCGCTTGCCTGTAAACACATACTGGTCTTTTGCATCAAGAAAGCTTATTCCTACTATGTGCTCAAGCTTTTTCTTGTAATCCTTAACAACTTTGCCGTCAGATATTATTGCTTGGAAAAGCTCTTTTGCAATCTCTTCTCCCTCACCATGCACTACTACATCAATGCCAGAGGCTAGTGCTTCTCTTGGCAACGCATCTACATGGCTTCCGCCGGCAATAGTTGGTATTCCTAGTGCCTGGTATTGCTTGGCAGTAGAGTACATCCTTGGAACTGCATTGCTCATGCCACCATAGAACATGGCTAGCTTCACAGGATGATTCTTCTGCAGAACCTTGTGGTCTGGCAAGCCTTTTGAATCCACTGGGCCGCCATAGTTGTTCTCATCAATAGCATAAGCCTCAACACCCAAATCACGCTTCAATTGGGCAAGCACAGACAGTATGCCTACTGGGGGCATCCTGACCTTGGCATAGATGTTCTGCTTAGAATGGGGTGGAAACTGCGGAATTATCCCGATTACCACCGGATTATCTCCTGAAGAAAGATCGCCACCTCTCACTTTAGCTTATGGAAATAAGGGATTATTTATAAAGCTCTTTATTATAATCAGAAAAGAAAGCCAGTAAACAAATCTTTATTAAGCAGCTGAATATTCTTAAAAAAATATGGATGTCTTAAAACACAAGCACAAGATTCCAGAAAAAGTCTATGCAGAGCTAGAGAAGCGAGGCTTTACCAAGCTTAGGCCAGCGCAGGCAAAAAGTATCGATGCAGGGCTTTTTGAGGACAAAAACTTGCTCGTTTGCACTCCAACAGCAAGTGGCAAGACCCTTGTTGCTGAGCTAGCTTTCCTCAATGCCATACTTCATGATAAGGGAAAAGCAGTCTATGTTGTCCCTTTGCGAGCCTTGGCCAGCGAGAAGTACAAGACTTTCAAGAAAGACTATCCGAGCATAAAGATTGCTATCAGTTCTGGTGACATTGACAGCGCAGACTCATTCCTAGAGCAGTATGACTTGATAATCACAACAAGCGAAAAGTTTGATAGCTTAATCAGGCACAAGGCTCATTGGCTCAAGCAAGTCAAGACAGTCATAATTGATGAAGTGCACTTGCTCAATGACCCTGGCAGAGGCCCTACTCTTGAAGTATTGATTACCATCCTTCGCTCAATCCTTAAGAACCTTCAGCTCATTGCCCTTAGCGCGACCATCGGCAACCCAAAAGAGCTTGCAGAATGGCTCAAAGCAGAGCTAATTATCGACGAATGGAGGCCTGTAAGGCTCGATAAGGGCGTGTATCTCGACGGGAAAATTGACTTTGAATAGCCTTGGCCAGCTCAAATTCTAAATAAATAGAGTTTTCTCGCCTATTATTTTTCGTTTTGACAAAAAAAAATCCCATAAGGTTTTATATTAATATTCTACTTCATAGTGGTTATAATTAGAAAAAGGTGAACTATATGCAAGAAGTACCAAAACCAGCAGAGCCAGAGAACTTTGCATTATACAGGCCAAAATTAATCCAGTACATCGCAAGAGCCCAGCCCGACGCATTTGACGAGATCCAAAGGATGCTTATGTCAATAGAGAACCAGCACCCAGTAGGGCTCGAAGGGGAGCCAGGGACAGGAAAAAACCAGCTCATAGACTTCTTAGCCTCAGCAAGAGGAAAAAGCGTTGGGAGGGTCAGGTGCACAGAGGAGCTGACACTTGAGAGCCTCCTTGGAAAGGAAAGGATACGCTCAGAAAGGGCAGAGCATGGCGTAATTATGAACTCAATATATGAGGAAGGCATAATACCACTGACCTATGCAGCAGGGGCTGACCTAGTGCTTGACGAGTTCAACCAGCTGCTCCCGACAGTGCAGAAAGGAATGAACTCAATGTTCGAGGACAAAAAGACCATTTGTGTAGATGGCAAGCACAGGGAAAAGAAAGGCGACGGCGCTACCTACGTGACTTTCAACCCCAAGACAGGCGTCACAGGGCAAGACCTGGAGAAAGCAGTAAAGGACAGGCTTAAGATAATACCATTGCCTGAAATACCGCTTGAGCTACAGGCAAGGATTACCCTTATAAAAACAGGCATCATCAAGCCAGAGGAAATAATTGATGAAGCAATGGAGCAAAGGGCCATCATAACCTACGAGGAGAACGGAAGGCAAAAATACCAGTTCCTAGAAAAGCAAGGGAAAGTATATGTTGAGTACAGGACAGGCAGGGAAGCCAAGAAAGGCGAGCTAAGGGAATACCTATTCTACACAGGGAAAGAATCAAGCCTAAGGCTTACTGGTGCAAAGAATGAAGCTTACAAGGTAGCCCAGAGCCTAGTGGCACTGGCAGATGACGTCAATAAGTTCAAGAATCACGGCACAAGCGTGTTCGATGATGACTTCAACCAAGCCCTTGGCCTAGACCAGGTAAGCAAGATAGGCATTGAGTCAGGAGGGCTAAGGATAATAGCCAAGGTCATGGAAGACTATGCGTTGATGACAGAAAGAGGGCAGATGCTAGATGACATCCTGCCAACCCTTGCAAGGACTTACCTTGACAACATATGCACCTTGGAGATGAGGCATATGCCCATAGGCAAGAAAGACAACAAGGACATATCTATCTACGAGGTTCTGGAGACCATGGCAGCCAAAAGAGGGTTCTTCCCAATAAAAAGGCACAAGTACGCATCAATAGCAGACTAGATGGCGGTGTAAAGATGAAATACAAAATAGGCTATAAAGTTCGAGTCAGGAAAGACATCGAAAAACCCACGTATGGTTGGGGAGATGTAAAGCACGGAGATATAGGTGTCATCAAAAGAGTTGATTCAGATGGAGACCTCCTGATTGACTTCCCAAATCAGAGCGAGTGGTCTGGCAAAGCAAGTGAGATGGAGCTAGCCATAGCTAGTCAACTAAAGAAAGGCTCGCTCGTGCTTATCACAGAGCCAGTGCTAAGGAGCTACATCAAGACAAAAGAGGACCTGAAAGAAGGCACTAAAGTGCTTGTCAAAGGCGGGAAAAAGACTTGCGACGGAGAAAAGTATAAAGGAGGCCTTGGTGAGATTGTATCGCTCAACAGCTGCGGCTCTGAGGATGAGTTCCCATATAAGGTAAGAGTGGGAGAAAAGTCAGGGGTATGCATAGGAAAAGATGCTCTCACGCCTGTTAAGCCTGTCTATTGGTTTGATGGAAAAGCCAGCGGGACCATTAAAAAGAAAGATAAGGATGAATGCTATGTCAAGATAAAAAAATGCCCTTCAAACCAAGAGGTAGAGGGAAAAGTGATAAAGGTCCCTGTTGGATCACTTGATGATATGGTGAAAAAAATGCACCCGCTAAGCTTCTCAGAGGCAAAGCCCATCCTGGTGTGGGAAAAGTTTGTCATGCAAAGCAGGACAGGGGTAAAGCTTGTGGACAGCGGCGGAAAAGGGTGCTATACTGATGGAGAGAAAATATACCTGCCAGAGTCAGTTGCAATGCTAGAGCACCTTGAGGATGTTGAAAGCACCATATTCAACAACCCCAACCTCACATTGTATGCCGGGCTAATGCTTCACGAGCTAGCGCACATACGCTACGGCTCATTCAAGCTGAAGATGGAAAAAGTGCTTGAGCCTATAAAGCACAAGGAAGCTTTCAAGAGCATAATGAACATACTGGAAGACAACAGGGTAGAAAGCCACTTGCAGAGGGAGTTCAGGGGCCAGGACTACGAGAGAATCCTTGACGAGACAAGGACCTTGCTCATAGAGAAGTCCAAGCTTCCTAAAAACCCGCTTGCAAAGCTATTGCTAAGCTATCACTTAAGGCTTACAAGCCACAAGTACAGGGGCATCAAGTTTTTGGACAAGGAGAAGCGCGAAGCCCTTGACAAAGAGATAGCTGGCTTTTTGGCAACAGAGGATCCTATCACAAAGAAGCTGTACAAAGAGATTGAAGATGAAATATTTGAAATAAGCAAGGACATAAAAAAGCCCAGGAAAACTGTGCTAAGCTCATTGAAGATAGCAAAAAAAGTTTATGAAAAGCTAGAGACCTTGCTAGAAGCAGACTTAACATTGGAGCCGCCTGAGAGGGGAGATGGAGGCACCTTCACAGGAGGCACTGACCCAACCTCAGACCACTTTGGGGACGGAGGCATAGAGGTCACTCCTGAAAACATCGACTCACCTGACCTAGAGGATATGGTAGGTGACCCAGCGCCTGGCCAGGATGGAGATGATTCTGGTGAAGGGGCAGAAGGAAGCGATGGCGCAGATGGAGGAACAGGAGGAGAAGGAGATGATGGTGAGCAAGGCTGGCTTATTGAGGCAGTGAAAGGCGGGCTTATAAGGAGAGGCTACAACCCTACAAGGGCAGGCGAGCTTGCCGATGAAGTAGATAAGTTCATAGGAGGCAAGGCAAAATGAAAACCGCAATCGTTGGGATAATAAATAAGCTTAAAGGACACTTGACATCAAAATACACCCGCAAGGAAGCTGAGGACGTTGAAGATGTCCTTGAAGGACTGTATGGCACTGGAGGAACAGGAGTAGAAGGCTTAGATGCTCCACCAGAAGGGCCGCAAGGTGATTTCCCATTTAGAGAAGGCGAAGATGGAGAGGAAGGAACCCGAGGGGATGGTCCTATAGGAGGCATAGAAAGAGTGCTTCTTCCTCCAAGGGGAGGAAAGAGCAGAAAAGGACAAAAAGGCAGCAAGCCATTGCCAGAGGATTTTGGCAAGCCACCCAAGTACATAAAGGACGGGAAAGACCTTATCAGGGCTATCAGCGAAGCTGAGAAGAGGCTCAGGGAAAAGGAAAAGCGTGAAGAGAGCGACTTCAGGCCAGTTCCTGAGTGGAACAGGGAAAAGAGGGGTTACGAGCATAACAAGGTAGGATACGTGGTAGAAGCATACTCTGAAAGGAAGGATGAAGGGGGGCTTAAGACTTACAAGGAAAAATTCAGCAGGCTCAGCGACCTGGTAAAAGAGGAGCTTAAGAAGCTAAAGCCAACTGCAAGGCGCAGGGTGACTAGGCAGACAGAAGGCTCGCTTGACATGGAAGTTGTAATCAGGGAGCTAAAAAAAGGAATGAGCGGCAAGGACATCTCTGATAAGCTTTACGAGAGGACCAAAAAAGAAAGAAGGGATTATGCTGTAGGCATACTCATAGACAGGAGCGGTTCCACATCGGATGGAGTTGGAAAAGGCTTTGACAGGCTTGATGTGGAAAAGTATTCAGCCATGCTCTTGGCAGACGCACTGGATGAGCTAAATGATAATTTTGCAGTGTACTCTTTCAGCACCGATGGCAGCGGAACCAAGACATCCCTTGAAAAGCTCAAGGAGTTTGACGATGAATGGGATGAACCAGCCAAACAGTATGTTGCCAGCATAACGCCAGGGCACCAGAACCACGACGGAACAGCAATAAGGGGCATGACTGAGATGCTTGCCAAGAGGACAGAAAAAAAGAAAGTGCTTGTGCACATATCTGACGGGACTCCCTGGGTTGACGGCGGCTATTACCGACGTGAATATGCAAACGAAGACACCTTGAAGGCTATTGAGGAAGCAGAGAAGGCAGGCATCAGGGTTATTTACCTGTCAATTGACCCAAGCAACCTTGAATTTTTCAGGCAGGCTGCAGAAAAATGCACCTTTGCAGAGAAGTTCAATGATGTTTTTGAGCTTCCTAAAAAGATAACTGACTTGTACCTGGCCATGAGAAAGTAATTGAGAAGCAGCCATGCCAAGGAAAAGCTAGGTAATAATAGGCGGCAAAATGCCTGGAATTCCATAAAGTTTATAAACTATTTTTACTTTCCCTTTTCTTTATGTATTCACCAACAGATAACAACAAAAAGGCTGATTTTTCTATGCAAGGGCAGCTAAGGCAATATTGCCCTAATTGCTTCTACTTCAAGCCCGGAGCAATGGCTGAAGTCCATGAGAAAAGCGGTTACACGCGAGTCCTAGGCAATGCCAGATATGATTGCGGCAAGGGAAACCCTTCGGTCAAAAGGCTTCAAGCTTGCTGCTATTTTGAGCCCTGGAACAAGAGAGCTTTTAAGAAATATGAGGAGCTTTCTGAGCTGATAGATGCCCAGGAGCATGAAAGCGCCTATAAGAATAAGCTCTTGGAACAAAAAAATGAGATTGCCGATTACCTAAAGGTTATCAACATAGACCTGTTCTTGAAGCTGAGTTCATAAAAATTACAAGTTCCTGCCTGAAAGCGAGTTTGTCGCAAAATTCGCTCTGCTCATTAAGCCGCCTTCTCGCAGCGCTGATTTTAAGAAGATACATTTCCAAGAAAATCAGTTCCTTGCTGTTAGCCATCCCGGCTTGGCCCTGCACTGCTCGACTTATGGCGGCTTTAATGCGACAAACTTTCTGAAAGCACAAACTATAAAAACACTCTTATTAACCAATTCTACGGGGTGAGTTCATTCAATGAGCAGCTATGAAGATGTGGTCTCAAGCAGGTATTCTTATGAAGAGATGAAAGGAGTATTCTCTGACCAGAGCATCTTCAGGACTTGGAGGCTTTGCTGGGTAGCACTTGCAGAGGCAGAGCACGAGCTCGGCTTGAAGCAGATAACCAAGGAAATGATTGCTGAGATGAAGAAGCACATTGACAACATTGACTTTGCAGCTGCAAAAGAAAAAGAAAAAGAGACTCAGCACGATGTGATGGCTCATATTTATGCCTATGGCCTTGCCTGCCCTAAAGCCAAGGGAATAATCCACTTAGGAGCCACTTCCCAGTGCATCAAGTGCAACACAGACCTTATTCTGCAGCACCAAGCCATTAAGGTGATAAGGCAAGACCTCATCATCCTACTCAGCGCACTATACCACCTAATACAGAGGACAAAGCACATTCCAACGCTTTCATACACTCACTACCAGCCAGCCCAGCCCACCACTATCGGCAGGCGCTTCTGCACTTATGCGCAGGACTACTTGGCTGACTTGAAAGAGCTTGGCTCTATATTTGAGGATTATGCTCTGCGAGGGGTAAAGGGAGCTACTGGCACCCAAGCATCCTACCTTGAGCTTTTGGGTGATGCAAAAAAAGTGAAGAAGCTTGACTTCTTGTTTGCAAAAAAGCTTGGGTTCAAGAAAGTGTTCCCTATCACCACGCAAACTTATTCCCGCAAGTTCGACATAAGGATTGCAAGCCTGCTTGCATCAATCTGCGCGACCACCAAGAAATTCGCAACAGACATAAGGCTGCTCTCCAACATAGGAATAATAGAGGAGCCTTTTGGCAATGATCAGGTGGGAAGCAGCTCAATGCCTTACAAGCGCAACCCAATGAAATCAGAGCAACTATGCGCTCTTTGCCGCAAAGTCATCAACAACCTTAATGACTTCTATGATGTTTATTCAGAGCAATGGCTTGAGAGGACCCTTGATGATTCTGCCATAAGAAGGATTGATATTCCCCAGAACTTCATGCTGGCTGACTATGTGCTGAGAAAAACAGCTGGAATATGCCAAGGCTTGGCAGTGTTTGAGAAGCATTCAGAAAAGCTGCTCATGCAAGAGCTGCCTTTCCTCATAACAGAGAGCATTCTAGTGGAAGCTGTAAAAAAAGGGGCTAGCCGCCAGGAGATGCATGAGATAATAAAGAAGCATGCCTTTGAGGTTGCAAAGGAGATAAAGGAGCAGGGAAAAGAGAATAGCCTGATCCAAAGGCTAGAGGCTGACCACAGGATTCCGCTGGGCACAGATGACTTCAACAGGATCATGGCATCAAAGTCATTAATTGGCTTGTCAGTTGAGCAGGCTGATGATTTCTGCAAGAAAGAGCTTGAGCCTGCCATAAAGGCTGGTAAGGCTAAACTAAGCAAGTGAGGCATTAGCGTGGAAAAAACAATTGCAAGGGCAAAATCAACAGTGTTGATAGGGTTGCAGTATGGGGATGAAGGCAAAGCCCGAGTCATGGACACCATGCTTAAGGATTACCAGATAGTTGCAAGGTTCAATGGAGGCGCAAATGCAGGCCACACATTGCAAGTAGGCAGCATCAACATCGCCCTGCACCAGGTTCCGTCAGGGATTTTCTACAAGGACATGATGCTCTACATAGGCAGCGGGTGCGTAGTCAACCCAAAAAAGCTTCTTGATGAGATAAAAGAGATAAAATCCAACAAGGTGAAAGTTGACAATCGGCTTTTCATCTCAGGCTATGTCACACTTATCCAGCCCCATCACCTGTTGTTTGACGAGATCTATGGCAAGGAGATCGGCAGCACCAAGAATGGCATTGGGCCTGCCTATGCTGACAGGGCAATGAGGGCAAAGCGCAGCGAAATAAAGAATATCAGGTTTGGTGATTATGTTTATAACCATAAGAAGTTCAAGAGCATAGTAAGGGATAATCTTGCCCACATGGAGGAGAAGCATGGCTTGTCAGAAGTTGACATTGACAAGCAAGTTGATGAATTTGATAAGTGCGTGATGCAGATAAAGAAATACCTTTGCAATGACCCTCTCATGATAGAGAGCCTGGTTGAGAAAGGCAAGAGCATCTTCTTTGAGGGAGCGCAGTCAGTGATGCTAGATGTGGTCACAGGAGCAACTCCGTATGTGACTTCTAGCAGGACCATTGCTGCAGCTGCCTACACTGGAGGAGACCTGTCCAACAAGTACCATTACAAGACTCTTGGAGTGGCAAAAGCAATAATGTCCAGGGTTGGAAATGGCCCTTTTATCTCTGAATTTGGAGGGGGGAAGTCAGAGCTCTACTGTGCAGAAGGAGGAGGGCTTGACCATGTCAAGGAAAAAGAATATGGTGATGCAAAGCCAGAAGAACTGCTTGCCTCAAAGGATTTGTTTGACATAGGCAAGGGCCTGAGGATGCTTACTGGCGAGTACGGAGCAACTACCAAGAGGCCAAGGAGGATTGGCATACTTGACCTGGTGATGCTAAGGCAGAACTGCAAGCTTAATGGTGTGGACGAGCTCTACATCAACAAGTTTGACTGCTTGGCTGAATTTAACAAGACAAGGCTGCCAGGAATACCGATTGTGGTTGGCTACAAGCTTAATGGCAGGAAAATAAATTACATGCCTGTTTCTGTTGACGAGGCAAGAAAAGTAAAGCCCATAATCAAGTACTTCCCGCACATAAAAGAGGATATTTCTATGTTCAAGGAGTATGGCAACCTGCCTGCAGAAGTCAAAGGATTGGTGGAATTCATTGAGAAATTTGTCGAGACCAAGGTTTGCGGCATAGGGGTTGGGCCTGAAAGGGAGCAATTCATCCTTTTGCCTGCTTAAGATTCTTTTGGGTTTTTTCAGCTTCCCTAGCTATCTTAAGAAGCTCGTCTACCACTCCTTCTGGAAAGGTTGTGCTCTTGTATTTCTCAAATATTATCAGGGTATCATATGATACTATTAGTTCTGCCATCTCATCCCTGACTTTCATTAGGATTTTCCTATATGCCTCGTTGCTTTCTGAGTGGATGTGCAGCTCAAAGTCCCATTTGCCCATGCACCTGGTCATATAGGTTATATTTGGGATGCTCCTGATTATCTCGATGAATTTTTTTTGCTGGGTTTCAGGAGGCCTGTTCATGTCTATCAGCAGCTGGTACCAATTATAGCCTAGTGTCTTGAAGCTTATCCTTGCCTTGAATTCCACGATTATCTTCCTTGCCACGAGATTCCTTATCCTGTACCTCACTACGTCTGGTGAAGTCTTGAGATTGGATGCGATCTCCACTAGGCTTGCCCTGGCGTTCTGCTCAAGATGCTGTATTATCCTTATGTCGAGTGAATCAAGCTTGGTGTCAGCAGGCTCAGTTGCGAATTCGTTCCTGATTGGCTTGGCTGCGAATTGCTCTTTCTTTCCTATAAGGTCTATATAGAAAGGCTGAATGCTAAAGATGATGTTGGTTTCATAGCTCTCGAGGTTGTTGCCTATGAAAGCCATTATTTCCTCTATCCTGTTGTTGAAGTCTAAGATATTCTTTGCTGACATCGCAAATGCCAGGTCCCATTTTCCTTCACATACCACCACCCAGCGGGTGAATGGGTGGCTTACTAGGTGGCTGATTATCTCTTTCTCCCTTGCCTCGCTTATATTTCTCAGCCTGAGATACACTCCAAAGGTAGAATAGCCTAGTTTTGTTAGGTCAACAGTCAGGGTGAAGTTTTTCAGTATGCCCTTTTCAAGCAGGTTCCTTATCCTGTAGTCAACTACTTGCTTTGAAAGCCCTACTTTTGAGGCTATGCCTGAAAGAGAATCCCTGCCATCTTCGTCTAGTGCTGTGAGGATTCTTTTGTCTTTCAAGTCTATTTTGTGCATCTTATTTGTTTATTAATGACTTATTTATTTAAATATTTTGTTTTTGTCAAAAAAATCATGGCAAACATATATAATAAGAAATCACTATCTAGTAGTTACCATGGAAAAGGATTATGATAAGATGTTACCAGAGGCAGAATGGGCCGAAAGCCTTCAAACCATCTACAAGAAGCAACCCCCAAAAGGCCAAGGCCTTGATGCCATGGTAGCATGAAAAAGCGAGGCGATGAAAATGACTACCTTCAAGCAGAAGATGAAGAAGATTATTTCAGGAATAGTTCTGGTAGGAGCGCTTTACACAGCCAAGCCAATGCTTGCCCAGGAAAAGAAAGAAGAGCCAAAGGCTCAACCAGGAGCAGTTCTAATATTATCACCTACTTACTCAGCTACAGAGAAATCAGGAGCATTCAGGATTGCAGGAGGTGGAGCAATCAAAGGGATAGGAATTGGAGGATTCCTTGACCTATATGGGACTCCAGAAGCCCCTGTAGACATGCAAAGCCACTATGGAAAAGTCACAGTAGGAAAAGGTCTTGAGAAGATAGTGAAAGGAAGCGGCGTGGCAATTGAGCTAACCACCAGCAGCTTTGGGAAGGACGAGATAAGGGCAGGAGTTTACAAGGCAGGCACGCTGCTTGGGTTCAGCTACAAAGGCCAATTTTATCCGATAGCTCCTAAAGGCAAAGGGCCAAGTGTCGGACTGTTCATTGATAAGCAACTAGGGAAAAAAGCAGCTGCATCAGCATTCATCACATCAGACCTAGGAGACAAGAGCTACTATGGCGAAGCACAGGTAGGTTATGAAATAATCAAGCAGCTCAGCCTGATAATCCAAGAGAGATACGGCGGAAAGTTCGGAGAGCCTTTCAAGCCAGCAACACATGTTGGTTTCGAGATAAAAATGTGAATGATTACAAAAAAAAGAAGGTGATGAAGATGGAACATCTTGAGGCAATAATCCAGTCAGAAGATGCAGAGCACTATGATGAGAAGTATATAGTCGTGCAAGTCAAGGAAGAGGATAAGGTAAGGCATGTGCTTGTCTCGTTCCCGATGGATTACCACAGCGAGATTGCCAGGGCCTACCAGAGGAAATTAGATGAGAAGGCAAAGGCAGTGGCAGTCAGGGGAGGAGGGATAATCACAGTCGACAAGAAGGAAAAGAAAGTCCGCACCTATGGCATGAGTGGAAGCTATGGCGGGCCAGACATCTCCCTAGTTGGTAAGATACTTGCCAAGGCATTCCCTGACTTTTCAATTGATGCCAAAGTTACTGCATATGTCAGAGGATAATCCTGTATCAGGATTGTGGAATAATAAAGGAGGGTAAAAAAATGGACCTAGAGCAAAAGTTAAAGCAAATCGAGGTAAAAAAGATTCTTGTAGTGGATGATACAGCTGCCAACATAGAGGCAGCTAAGCAGTATTTCAAGGAAGTTGAAAAACTAGGACTGAAGGTTGAGTATGCTTCCGGGGCTAAAGAGGCTAAGGAAAAGATCCAGGCTGCTTATGGAGCCAAGGATAAGTACTCTATTGTAATCACCGACCTTACGATGGAAGAGCCTAAGAGCGGATTGGAAGTGGCAAGGGAAGCTTTCAAGCATCTGGCTTTTGGGTTCATAGCCACAGGGCATAATTATGATAGGTCTGAGCATGACCATCATGGCCCCAGCACAAGGCTGATGCCTGTTGAGCAGCATATTGCTGGCAAGAAAGAGAAGCCAGAGGTCTGGCAGCAAGTTTTTGAGAAGGCTATTGATTACTTAGCAGAGGGAGACGGGAAGTTGATCTTTGCAGCCATGAGAAGGCATGATAAGTATGTTGGCGCTCCTTCAGATGAAGTGGCTAAGACAACTATGATGGTGTTGATGGACAGGCAGATATAGGCCATACTAAAATCCTTAGAATAAGGTATTTATAAAAAAAGACCAAAATAAATTATTTTTGTAATATTCTTTACTAAATTTATATCTACACTAGTATTTTTCTTTTTTGTCAAAAAATATAGGTATATTAATATATAAATAATAACCACTTAATAATGACAACAAAAGAGAGGTTGTGAGATGAAACAGAAAAAAAAGATTGCACATGTCATAGCAAAAAGGGCAACACAGCAAGACCTAGACGCAGGGCTCAAGATAAAGAGCAGCGCCATAGTCGATGTGGAATGGCTGGACGCCTGCGCACATATGGCAGTAGAGAAAATAGACCCAAAGAAGCTTTCTGAACTGCTATGCCCAACGCACACCATAGGCAAAGTGGTAGCTCAAGACAAGGAAGTCATCTGCGTAGCCACTAACATCAGCGCAGCAAACGGCCTAGACCTCATAGCCATTCCTATCAAATGGATCAAGCAGGTTCTAATCCTAAAGGAAAAAGGATGCTAACAAATGCAAGAAGAGGTGAAAGAAGATGAAACTTGACGAAATAATAAAGATGGAAAAAGAGAAGACCAAGGAAAAGCCAGGGTATGATGCAGGAATGCCTGATAAGCCAATCCAATACCCTGGATGTGAAGATAAGCAAAAAGAGATAGATAAATGGTATCCTAATGCCCCAGAAAAAGATAAGGAAAAGCCAGGATACAAGCCATTGGAAGGGAAAAAGGAAAAGCCAAAGTACGAGATATAAGC